>NZ_JBEXLH010000031.1:0-92670 GCF_040609855.1 Nonomuraea sp. NPDC004580
GGGCTGCGGGACGGGCGGGGCTGCGGGACGGGCGGGGCTGCGGGACGGGCGGGGCTGCGGGACGGGCGGGGCTGCGGGACGGGCGGGGCTGCGGGGTGCCGATCACCGGTAGAGTCGGCTCGGTGACCAAGCATGCGATCTCCCCACAGACCGGCATCCTGGGTGACACGTTCGCCTGCGACTGCGGCGCGCTCATGGCCGGCCGGATGACGGCCGAGGTGCACGCCGCCGAGAGCGGGCTGTGCTCGGCCTGTCTCGGCACGACGCAGGATGAGGTGGCGCCCGGCCTGGTGCGCCCCTGCACCTCGTGCGCCGGCTCCGGCCGCCGCAAGGAGCAGGTGACCTGGCAGCTCGCCCACGCCGAAGCCGAGCACCTGATCACGATGACCATCGTGCGCGGCGTCGTCGCCGGGTTCGACGGCCCCTTCCACCTGTCGGAGGTGGCCGACACGGTCAGGAACGGCCTCGGCCTCCCTACGGGCCGGCTGCCCGTCGGCCCTCGCGTCCGCGACCTGCTGCTCCAGCTGCAGGCGGCGGGCGAGATCGCGATGGTGTCGGCCCCCGACGAGATGGTCGGCACGGACATGGTCCTCTATCGCGACCCCCAGTGGCAGCGCGTCCGCGCCATCGGCCTGTAGGCCCCCTCTCAGCACGGCGGCCCCGAGCGGGGAGCCCGGGGCCGTGGGCGGCGGGCGGTCAGTAGACGCAGGTGCTGCTCGACAGGACCTCGATGCCGGCGATCTTGCGGGGCTGCGCGTACGTCATCGAGTCGCCCGGCTTCAGGCAGCTGACGGTGATCCCCTCGGCCGGGCGCACCCGCGCCGCGTAGGTGCTGAGGTTCTGGGCCCCCGTGACGGTCGCGCTGAGCGCCTTGAAGCCCGGCTCGCCGGGGACGCAGAGGCGGCCGGAGGGCGAGACCGTGGTCACGCACACCGAACCGGCGGCGGCCTGCCCCGGCGCGGACTGCGCCGCCTGTGCCGGCGCGGCCGACAGGGCGGTCAGCGACAGTGCGGCGACGATCGCTCCGGTGACGCCTCTGGCGAATGCGGACATCCTTGCCCCTTTCCCTGGACTTGCGCTGGATCCGCCGGAATGGCGGGCTGGTGCAGGGCGGGGAGAGGGAGGTCTCCCCGCCTGCTCAACCCTCCAATGGATCAGGCGTCTTGGCCAGGGCCGCGGCCGGGCATTGTGCGGTCATTACCGGCCCGATGCCACGCTTCCACCCGGGGCCGTCCTGGGCCCTCCGGGGGGCATCAGGGGCCATCCAGGAGCCACCGGCGCTCAGCCGGGCAGGCGGCAGATGACCTCGCCGTGCAGGATGGAGAACCAGCCGTCCTCGGCCGCCGCCCACTCCCGCCACCCCGCCGAGATGCGCCGCAGATCGGACTCGGTGGCGGCACCGGTGGCGAGGGCCTGCCGGGCCATGGCGGAGGACAGGATGCGCTCGGCCCACATGCCGCCCCACCACTCCCGGTCGGCGGGGGTGGCGAAGCACCAGGTGGAGGAGGTGGCGGTGACGTCGTCGAAGCCGGCGGCGCGGGCCCAGGACAGCATCCTCCGCCCGGCGTCCGGCTCGCCGCCGTTGCCGCGGGCGACCTTCTGGTAGAGGGCCAGCCATTCGTCCAGCGCGGGCACCCGCGGCCACCAGGTGAAGGCGGCGTAGTCGCTGTCGCGGGCGGCGACGAACCCGCGCGGCTTGGTGACCCGGCCCATCTCGCGCAGCGCGCGTACGGGGTCGCCGACGTGCTGGAGCACCTGGTGGGCGTGCACGACGCAGAACGTGTCGTCGGGGAAGGGCAGGTCGTGCACGTCGGCCACGGCGAACTCGACGTTGGTCAGCCCCCTGGCGCTGATCTCGGCTCTGGCCAGGGCGAGGGCGTCGTCGCTCACCTCGGACGCCGTCACGTGTCCCACGCGGCCCGCCAGGTCGGCGGTGATGGTGCCGGGCCCGCTGCCCACGTCGAGGAGCTTCATGTGCGGGAGCAGGTGGGGCAGCAGGTAGGCGGCCGAGTTCTCGGCGGTGCGCCAGCGGTGCGAGCGCAGCACGGACTCGTGGTGGCCATGCGTGTAGACGGCGTTCATCGGCGAACTCCCTCGGATCGACGTACGGCCACCCTAACTCTCATCTCATTATTCAAGAGAATATGTCTCAGCCTTCAAGACATCGCGGGATGTCCGTAGACTTTGCGCGACGACGTACGACATCTCGTGGAAAGGCGGAGTCCGTGGCAGAGGTCCGGCCGATCACCCTCGTGGGCGACCCTGTGCTGCACAGCCCCTGCGAGCCGGTCACCCGGTTCGACGGCGAGCTGGCGACGCTGGTGGAGGAGATGTTCGCCAGCATGTACGCGGCCGAGGGCGTGGGACTCGCCGCCAACCAGATCGGCGTGCCGCTGCGCGTGTTCATCTACGACTGCCCCGACGCGGAGGGCACCTCGCACAAGGGCGTGGTCGTCAACCCGGAGCTGGAGCTGCCCAGCGTGGGCGAGCGGCGGCTCGACGAAGGCGACGAGGGCTGCCTGTCGGTGCCGGGACAGTACGCCCCGCTCCCCCGCCCCGACCGGGCCACCGTGCGCGGCTTCGACGTGACCGGCGCGCCCGTCACGGTCGAGGGCACCGGCCTGCTGGCGCGCTGCCTCCAGCACGAGACCGACCACCTCGACGGTTATCTCTACATCGACCGGCTGCCGGCCAAGCGGCGCAAGCAGGTCCTGGCGGCGTACCAGGCGTATCACGCATCCCAGGCATCGCAGGCGTCCGCAGCGTCCGCTAAAGCGGACAAAGCATCGCTATAGTGGAGGAGTGAGCGAAGGGGTCCTGTCCAGCGGCCTGTCCATGCCCGAGCTGGGCCGGCGGATCCGCGGTGAGCGGCGGGCGCGCGGGCTGTCCATCGAGCGGCTGGCCGAGCTGAGCGGCATCAGCAGGAGCATGGTGTCGGAGGTCGAGCGGGGCGCCAAGACGCCGACCGTGCTGGTGCTCGACCGGCTGGCCACGGCGCTCGGCACGTCCATCTCGCGGCTGCTCGACGAGCCCGCGCACGGCGGCGTGCGGGTGCTGCGGCACGCCGCGCAGCGGGTGCTGCGCGACCCGTCCGGCTGGGAACGGCGGGTGCTGTCGCCGGTGCTGGGCGAGGTGGAGTTCGAGTTCATGCGGACGACCATCGGTCCCGGCGTGGACGCGGGCGAGTTCGCGCCGCACGCGCCGGGCTCGCGCGAGTACCTCGCCGTCGAGCAGGGCGTCCTGCTGCTGACGATCGACGGGCAGCCGTACGAGCTGGCGGCCGGCGACTCCGCGTACTACCCGGGCGACCGCCGCCACGCCTTCGCCGGCGACGCGGAGACGGGCTGCGTCTTCTACCTCGCCATGGAGCTGGCGCCTGGACACCACGGGAGGGAGGGGCACGATGGATGAGCTGCGGACGGTCGCCGGGCTGGTCGCCGACCACCTCGACGACATCGCGGGCAGGCCCGTGTGGCGGCCGGTCCCCGACGACGAGCGGGCCTGGCTCACCGGGCAGGAGCTGCCCGAGACCGGCCGGCCGCTGGACGAGCTGCTGGCGGACACGCGGGAGCACATCCTGCCGTACCCGATGGGCAACGGCCACCCGCGCTTCTTCGGCTGGGTCAACCCGCCGCCGAACCGCGCGGGCGTGCTGGTGGAGCCGCTGGCCGCGGCGTTCAACCCGAGCTGCGCGGGCGGCGACCACGCGGGCCCGCACCTGGAGCGCACGGTCGTGCGCTGGCTCGCGGAGCTGGCCGGGTTCCCGCATCCGCCCGGCGGCGGGCTGCTGACCAGCGGCGCGTCCATGGCGACGGTGATCTGCCTGGCCGCCGCCCGGCAGCGTGCGGCGGTCGCCGACGGCTGGGACGTCCGCCGCGACGGGCTGTCCGGGCGGGCGCCGATGGTCCTGTACGTCACCGGCGAGGGGCACAGCTGCCTGCACAAGGCGGCCGAGCTGCTCGGCCTGGGGGCGCGGCACGTCAGGACGGTGCCGGTGGACGAGGCGTACCGGATGGACGTGGCCGCGCTGCGCCGCATGATCGCCGAGGACCTCGGCGCCGGGCTGCGGCCGTTCTGCGTGGCGGGCAGCGCGGGCACGGTGAACTCCGGCGCGGTCGACCCGCTCGACCAGATCGCCGACGTGGCCGCCTCGTACGGGATCTGGTTCCACGTGGACGGCGCCTACGGGGCGCTCGGCGTGCTGGCCGATGAGGCGGCGCCGCACTACCGGGGTCTCGACCGGGCCGACTCGCTGGCCCTCGACCCGCACAAGTGGCTGGGCGTGCCGGTGGGCTGCGGGTGCGCGCTGCTGCGCGATCCGGGGACGGCGCGGGCGGCGTTCAGCCTCGTGCCGTCGTACCTGGTGGACGACAACGCGAGCGACCTCGGATGGTTCGCCGAGTACGGGCCGGAGCAGACCCGCCCCTTCCGTGCGCTGAAGACCTGGGCGACCCTGTCGCACCTGGGCCGCCAGGGCGTCAAGGACCTGGTCGAGCACACGTCGGGGCTGGCCCGCACGCTGGCCGCGATGGTCGAGGAGGCCCCCGACTTCGAGCTGCTGGCCCCGGTCACCACCTCGATCACCGCCTTCCGGCACACCCCGCCCACCGAGGGGCGCACCGAAAGTCGGACCGAGGGGCTCGACGCGCTCAACCGGGCGATCCCCTCTGCGGTGCAGGCGCGCGGCAACGCGTTCATCACCGGCACCCGGCTGGGCGGGCGGGACGTGCTGCGTGCCTGTTTCCTGCACCCGGACACCACAGAGGCGGACCTCGCGGTGCTGCTGGAGGAGATCAGGCTGGCGGCCAAGGACCTGTAGCCTGGCGGGCGTGGTCACCGTCGAGGACGTCCGCCGGTTCGCGCTGACGCTGCCGCGCACGACCGAGCACCTCATCCGCGACCGGGTGAAGTTCCGGGTGGGCAGGATCGTCTACGTGGCGTTCTCGCGCGACGAGACGATCATGGGGTTCGGCTTCCCGAAGGAGGCACGCGCGGCGCTGGTGGCCGCCGGCCCCGGCACGTTCCTCCTCCCCCGCGAGTCCGACCTGCGCTACCACTGGGTGGAGGCGCGCATGGCGGCCCTGGAGCCCGACGAGATGCGCGAGCTGGTGCTGGAGGCGTGGCGGATGTGCGTACCGAAGAAGGTGCGCCTGGAGCAGGAGCGCGCCGCCACCCCATAGCCGCCGCCACCCCCTGGCCGCCGCTCCCCCATGGCCGCCGCCCCGTGGCGGCGCGGGTCAGCGCGAGACCGTGCGGTAGAGGTCGCGGGCGAGCGTGGTGACGCGCTTGACCGAGGCGTTCCATGTGCCGCCGGCCGGGTGCGCGGTGAGCAGCGCCATGACGTAGCGCTCGCCGGGGCCCACGAGCCCGGTCGTGTGCAGCACGGGGCGGCCGTAGTCGGGCACGCCCGAGCCGGTGGCGCGCTGCGCGATCCACGACAGGGGCGCCCCGATCGCGCCGCCCGCCGCGGCGGTGCCCGCCGCGTGGGTGGCGTTGCCCGAGCACCGCACGGGCGGCTTCGTGCCGAAGCCCGACCAGCCCTGCTTGACGGCGTGCGGCTTCGGCACGCCGTCGGGGATGCCGAAGGTCTGGTCGAAGCCGTCGGTGCCGCACGGCGTGGCCTTGCGCAGGTGGCCGAGGATGGTGTCCCTGACCCTGGGTTCGGCCCGGTCGAGCAGGTAGCGGTAGGTGCGCACGATGTCGTACGCGCTGAGCGAGACGTACCCCCAGAACCCGGGCTTGGACACGGGCGGCGGGGTGGTGTCGGCGAGGCCCAGCCTGCGCGCCTGCCGCACGATGATCTGCCCCTTGCCGAGCCGGTCCCAGAAGGCGGAGGCGGCGTCGTCGTCGCTGGACCGCAGCATGCCCTTCAGCAACTTGGCGTCGGCCGGCGGCACGGTCCTGCGGCCCTCCAGGTAGTCGATCGCGATGAGGATCTTGACGACGGAGGCGGAGCGGAACTTGCGGTGCGCGTTGCGCACCGCGACGAACTTACCGGCCTGGCGGTCGAAGACCACCCACGCGGCGGTCGTGCCCGCGGGCACGCGGGGTGCCGCGGCGGCCTGGGCGGGCGTCGCTAGCGCCAGCGTGAGGCTGCCGGCGAGGAGCAGGGGTGCCAGGGGCTTGGTTCGCATTCGCCTATAACTACCAGATTCCGGCAGGGGGCTCTTGACCCGCCAACGAAAGCGGGTATAAACACAGAGGAAACCAACTCGAAACGGCGGTGAATCAACATCATGTACGCCGAGGAGCGGCAGCAGGAGATCCTGCGACGTGCGCGGGCCGCGGGCCGCGTCGACGTGGTGACGCTGGCCGCCGAGCTCGACGTGACCACCGAGACGATCCGCCGCGACCTGACGTCGCTGGAGCGGGCCGGCGTGCTGCGCCGCGTGCACGGGGGCGCGATCCCCGTGGAGCGGCTCGGCTTCGAGCCCGCGCTCGCCACCCGCGACGAGGTCATGACGGCCGAGAAGGAACGCATCGCCAAGGCAGCGCTGGCCGAGCTGCCCGAGGACGGCTCGATCATCATCGACGCGGGCACCACCACGGGCCGCCTGGTGAAGGTGCTGCCCGCCGACCGGGAGCTGACGGTGGTGGTCAACTCACCCCCGCTGGCGACCGCGCTGGCCGCCCGCGCCAACCTGCACGTGATCATGCTGGGCGGCCGGTTGCGCGGCAAGACGCTGGCCACCGTGGACGACTGGGCGCTGACCCCGCTGGCCACGCTCAACGTGGACGTCGCGTTCATGGCGACCAACGGCTGCTCGCTGACCCGCGGCCTGACCACCCCCGACCCCGCGGAGGCCGCGATCAAGCGTGCGATGGTCAAGGCCGCGCAGCGCAGCGTGCTGCTGGCCGACCACACGAAGTTCGGCAACACCTACCTGGCCACGTTCGCCGGCCTGAGCGAGATCGACGTGGTGATCACCGACACCGGGCTGGACGTGACGCAGGCCGCCGACGTGGCGGCCGCCGGTCCGGAGGTGATCAGGGCGTGATCCTCACCCTGACGCTCAACCCCAGCCTCGACCGCACGATCGAGATCTCCTCACTCGACAGGGGCGCGGTCATCCGCGCCGCCGCGGCCCGCCTCGACCCCGGCGGCAAGGGGGTCAACGTCTCGCGCGCGCTGCTGGCCAACGCGGTGGCGAGCCGGGCGGTGGTGCCGTACGGCGGCGACGAGGGCAGGCAGCTCGTCCGCCTGCTGGCCGCCGAGGGCCTCGACATGGTGACCGTGCCGGTGGCCGGCGCGACCAGGTCCAACGTCACGCTCGCCGAGCCCGACGGCACCGTCACCAAGGTCAACGAGCCGGGCACGGCACTGTCGCCCGCCGAGCTCGACACGATCGCCGAGGCCGTGCTGGACGCCGCGCACTCCGGCGGCCAGGGCGCCGACTGGGTGGTCGCCTCCGGCAGCCTGCCGCCCGAGGTGCCCGCCGACGTCTACGCGGTGCTGTGCCGGCGCTTCGCCGGGGCCGGCATCAACGTCGCGGTCGACACCAGCGGGCCCGCGCTGTCGTGCGCGCTGCCCGCCGCACCCACGCTGGTCAAGCCCAACCTGGAGGAGCTGTCGGCGGCCACCGGCCTGCCGGTCAGGCGGCTCGGGGACGTGGTCGCGGCCGCTGGCGAGCTGCGTGCGGCGGGGGCCCGTACGGTGCTGGCCAGTCTCGGCGCCGACGGCGCCGTCCTCGTCGAGGAGTCCGGCGTCTGGTACGGCGAGGCGCCCGCCGCCGTGCCGCGCAGCTCGGTCGGCGCCGGCGACGCCATGCTCGCGGGCTTCCTCGCGGCGGGCGGCACCGGCCCCGACGCACTCGCGCAGGCGCTGGCCTGGGGAGCCGCCGCCGTCCAGCAGCCCGGCAGCCGCATGCCGGGCCCCGCCCACATCGACCTCAGCGCCGTCACCGTGTGCCGGCCCGACCCCGACCGTCCGCTCTCCACCGCTGTCCCCGCGGCACTCCCGCAACCCGGCTGATCTCCTGCTCATCCCCCAAAGGAGCACCTCCCATGGCCGACACCTACACTCCCCCGGTCACCGGAACCGGGGTCAAGGCCACCATCCAGCGCATCGGCGGCCATCTGGCCGGCATGATCATGCCGAACATCGGCGCGTTCATCGCCTGGGGTCTGATCACCGCGCTCTTCATCCCCACCGGCTGGCTGCCGAACGAGTCGCTCGCGCAGATGGTCGACCCGATCATCCGCATCCTGCTCCCGGTCCTCATCGCCTACACCGGGGGCCGGATGGTGCACGGTCAACGGGGAGCCGTCGTCGGGGCGGTCGCGGTGATGGGCGTCGTGGTGGGCACGGAGTCGCCGATGTTCCTCGGCGCCATGATCATCGGCCCGCTCACCGCGCTGATCCTGAAATATGTGGACAAGTTCACGGAGCAGCGGACCAAGGCCGGCTTCGAGATGCTGGTCGACAACTTCTCCGCCGGCATCGTCGGCGGCGCGATGGCCATCGTCGGCTACTACGCCATCGGCCCGATCGTGCAGGCCGTCACCACCGGCGCCGGCAACGCCGTCGAGTGGCTGATCACCAACAACCTGCTGCCCATCGCCTCGGTGCTGATCGAGCCGGCCAAGGTGCTGTTCCTCAACAACGCCATCAACCACGGCGTGCTCAGCCCGCTCGGCGTCGCCGAGGCCGCCGAGAGCGGCAAGTCGATCCTGTTCATGCTGGAGTCGAACCCGGGCCCCGGCCTCGGCCTGCTGCTGGCCTTCCTGCTCTTCGGCCCGCGCGCCATGCGGCCCACCACCCCCGCCGCCATGATCATCCACTTCTTCGGCGGCATCCACGAGATCTACTTCCCGTACGTGCTCATGAAGCCCCGCCTCATCCTGGCCGTCATCGCGGGCGGCGCGGCCGGCGTGTTCACCTTCATGATCACCGGCGCCGGGCTGGTCGCCACCCCGTCGCCCGGCAGCATCTTCGCCTACCTCGCGGTCACCCCCAAGGGCGGCTGGCTCGGCTCCAGCCTGGGGATCCTCGTGGCGACCGGCGTCTCGTTCGCCATCGCCGCCATCCTGCTCGGCTTCGGCAGGGGAGAGAAGGCCCAGCCCGAAGAGGCCGAGACCGCGCCGACCACCCAGAAAGAGAGCTGAGCCATGGCCGGCATCGACAGCAAGGACATCCACAAGATCATCGTGGCCTGCGACGCGGGCATGGGCAGCAGCGTCATGCTCGCCTCCACACTCAAGAAGCAGCTCAAGGACACGGGCGTGACCGTCGAGCACACCCCCGTCAACAACATCCCGGACGACGCCGACGTCATCGTCTGCCACTCCGGCCTGGCGGCCCGTGCCAAGGCCGCCGCCCCGGGTAAGGTGCTGATCCCGTTCCAGATCTTCCTCGGCGACCCGGCGGTGACCCGGCTGGTGAACACCATCAAGAACGGCGGCACGGTCGATGCGTGACGACCTGCTCGACCCCCGGGCCGTCCTGCTGCACGAGAGCGCCCCCGACCGCACCGCGGCCATCCGCCGGTGCGGGCGGGCGCTGGTCGAGGTGGGGGCCGTCGAGGAGCCGTACGTGGAGGCGATGCTCGAACGCGAGCGGACGATCTCCACGTACGTCGGCGAGGGCGTCGCCATCCCCCACGGCACCGCCGCCTCCAAGGGCACCGTCAAGCGCGACGCCATCTGCGTGGTGCGCTTCCCGGGCGGCGTCGACTGGGACGGCGAGCAGGTGACGCTCTGCGTGGGCATCGCGGCCAAGGACGACGGGCACGTGCCGCTGCTGGCGGCGCTGGCCGACATTCTGCTCGACCCGGAAAGGGCACGGGCGTTGCGGGAGGCCACCGAGGTCTCCCAGGTGATGAAGGAGCTCAGATGAAGGTCGCGCGTTTTCACGCGCCGGGTGACATCCGGATCGAGGAGGCGCCCGAGCCGGTCGCCGGTCCGGGCGAGCTGAAGATCCGGGTACGCAACTGCTCCACGTGCGGCACCGACAACAAGATCTTCAAGTTCGGCCACCACCACATCGTGCCGCCGCGCGTGATGGGCCACGAGATCGCCGGCGAGGTCGTCGACACCGGCGCCCGCGTGCAGGTGATCGCCGCCATCCCGTGCGGCACCTGCGGCGAGTGCCGGCGCGGGCGGCTCACCGTGTGCCCCGACCAGGAGTCGATGGGCTACCACTACGACGGCGGCTTCGCCGAGTACATGATCGTGCCGGCCAAGGTGCTCGCCGTGGACGGTGTCAACGCCATCCCCGAAGGGGTGGGCTTCGCCGAGGCGTCGGTGGCCGAGCCGCTCGCGTGCGTGCTGAACGGCCAGGAGCTGGCGCGCGTCGGGCCCGGCGACGACGTCGTCGTGATGGGCGCGGGTCCCATCGGCTGCCTGCACGTACGCCTGGCGCGGGCGCGCGGCGCCTCCCGGGTGTTCCTGGTGGACGTCAACGCCGAGCGCCTCGCCATGGCCGCCGAGCTCGTACGTCCCGACGCCGCCATCGACACCGACCCCGTCGAGCAGGTGCTGAAGCTGACCGGCGGGCGGGGCGCGGACGTCGTCATCACCGCCGCCGCCTCGGGCGCCGCCCAGGAGCAGGCGGTGCGGATGGCGGCCAGGCAGGGGCGCATCAGCTTCTTCGGCGGACTGCCCAAGGACAACCCGATCATCTCCCTCGACTCCAACCTGGTCCACTACCGCGAGCTGACCGTCGTCGGCGCCAACGGCTCCAGCCCCGCCCACAACGCCCAGGCGCTGAAGCTGGTCGCCGAGGGATCGGTGGTGGTGTCCGACCTGATCACGCACCGGCTGCCGCTGCCGCGCGTGCTGGACGGCATCGACCTGGTCAGCAGGGGCGAGGCCATCAAGGTCACCATCGAGCCCTAGGAGGGTCTGCCATGGCACAACGTAGGGTGGTCGTGGCCTCGGCCAGCGGCCTGCACGCCCGGCCCGCCAAGCTGTTCGTGCAGGCGGCGGTGAAGGCCGGGGTGCCGGTGACGATCCGCGCCGGGGACAAGGCCGTGCCGGCCAAGAGCATGCTGGGCGTGCTGTCGCTGGGGGCGGCCCAGGGCACGGAGGTCACGCTGGAGGCCGACGGGCCGGGGGCCGAGGAGGCGCTCGACGCGCTCGCGGCCCTGCTGTCCCGCGACCTCGACTCGGAAGAGGCCCTCGATGCCTGACACTCCACCGCTCCCTGGCTCCCCCGCCACCGAGCCGACCACCGCCGTCCCCGACGGCGGACCGACGGCCTCCGCATCCACCGGCCCCGGCCCGGCCGGCACCGGTCCGGCCGCCTCCGAACGGGCCACCTCCGGACCAGCCACCTCCGAACCGGCCGCTTCCGGCTCGGCCGACGCTGGGCCGATGGGCGGCTCCTTCCCCGCCGCCGGGAACGGTCCGACGGGCGGAGAGGCGTGGGAAGGGAGCACCGGGCGGCTTGCCGGGCTGGGCGTCAGCCAGGGGCGGGCGGCCGGGCCGGTGCTCCGGATGGCGGGGCCGCCCGCGCTGCCGGCGCCGCGCGCCGTCGGCGACCCCGGCGCGGAGGTGGCCGCGGTCGGCAAGGCGCTGGAGTCGGTGGCCGCGGACCTGAACAGGCGAGCGGCGCAGGCGGGAGGCGAGGCGGCCGAGATCCTGGAGGCCCTCGCCATGATCGCCGACGACCCGATGCTGCGCGAGGACGCCGAGGCCAGGGCCGGGTCGGGCGTGGACGCCGCCCACGCCCTCGACGCCGCCTTCGCCCAGCACCGCGAGGCCCTGGCCGCGCTCGGCGGCTACCTCGCCGAACGCGCCGCCGACCTCGACGACCTCAGGCACCGGGCCATCGCGTCCGTGCTCGGGCTGCCCATGCCGGGCCTGCCCGACCCCGGCCACCCGTACGTGCTGGCCGCCGACGACCTCTCCCCCGCCGACACCGCCGGCCTGAGCGACGACGTACTGGCCCTGGTCACCGAGCGCGGCGGCCCCACGAGCCACACCGCGATCCTGGCCCGCGCCCGCGGCCTGCCCGCCGTGGTGGCCTGCAAGGGCGTCATGGACCTGGACGACGGCACCGTCATCGGCGTCGACGGCACCACCGGCGAGATCGCCGTCGGCCTCACCGGCGCGCAGGCGGCCGCCGTCGCCGAGGAAGAGCGGGCGCGCAGGGCCAGGCTCGCCGCCGGCACCGGGCCTGGCAGGACCGCCGACGGCCACCCCGTCAAGCTGCTGCTCAACATCGGCTCCGCCGCCGACCTGCGGCCGGGCGCGGAGGGGGTCGGGCTGTTCAGGACGGAGTTCCTGTTCCTCGACCGCAAGCAGGCGCCGTCGTACGAGGAGCAGGTGGCGGCGTACGCCGACGTGTTCGCGCAGACGGGCAGCGTCATCGTGCGCACCCTCGACGCGGGCACCGACAAGCCGCTGCCCTTCCTCGGCCTCCCGCACGAGGAGAACCCGGCGCTAGGCGTACGCGGGCTGCGCGTGGACCGGCTGCTGCCCGACGTCCTCGGCACCCAGCTCGACGCCGTCGCCGAGGCCGCCCGCCGCACCGGCACCGAGCCCTGGGTGATGGCGCCCATGGTCACCACCATGGCGGAGGCCAGCGCGTTCGCCCGCCAGGCCAAGGCCAAGGGCATCGCCAAGGTGGGCGTCATGATCGAGGTGCCGGCGGCGGCGCTGCGGGCGTCCCGGCTGCTGCAGGAGGTCGACTTCCTCAGCATCGGCACCAACGACCTCGCCCAGTACACCTTCGCCGCCGACCGCCAGCACTCCGCCCTCGCCGACCTCCTCGACCCGCGCCAGCCCGCCCTGCTGGAGCTGATCGGGATGTGCGCGAGGGCCGGCCGCGAAGCAGGCAAACCGGTCGGGGTCTGCGGCGAGGCCGCCGGCGACCCTCTCCTGGCCCCCCTTCTGGTGGGACTGGGGGTGACCAGCCTGTCGATGGCTCCCGTCTGCGTCCCCGCCGTACGCGAAGCCCTGTCCGGCCTGACGCTCGCGGAATGCCGCGCACGAGCCGAAGCCGCCCTTGAGTGACCTGGCGCTCAGAGGGTCGTGAGCTCCCGTTGGGGGAGTTCACGACCGGGTCCGGGCCTCGAACGCAGCCGAGTGGCCGTTCAGGGATCAGCGCATGAACAGTTCGACGGGTCAGGCGGGCGGGCGTGGTTCATGGGGAAGAACCGCTCGGTGGCGGCCATCCAGGCCGCGAACGCCACGCATCCGGTCTCGAACGCCACCAGCCGTCCGTCCCACGCATCGCCAGGACGTTCGGCCCTGGCCGCCGAACGCAGCAGCGCGAGCCCGCCGGCCAGGTTGGCCAGCCCCCACACCAGGTTCACCCCAGGACCGGAACGCCGGCCGGCGAGCGGGGTGAGATGGCGCCGCCCGGTGACGGCCGTGGCCAGGTGGGGAGCGCTGTTGCTCACCAGCAGCCCGGCCACGAACGAGCGGGCCCGGGGCGAGAACCTCACGATCCCACTTTCCAGCCGTGCAGCTTCATGAGCCGGGCCGCGACCCTGGCGAACCGCTCGCCGTCCAGCACCGCGCCCTCCCGGCGGATGTCGTCCTCGTCGAGTTCGAACACCCGGTCAAGCCGTACGTAGGACACCCGGTCGTCGCGCTCCCACGTGCCCAGCTCCAGCCAGTCGGGCCCGTCGTCGCCCTTGCTGGACAGCATCATGCCGAGCAACCGCCGCCCGGTACGCCCCACGACCAGCAACGGCCGATCCTTGCCCCGGGAAGGGTCCTCCTCGTACGGCACCCACGCCCACACGATCTCCCCCGGATCGGCCAGGCCGTCGAGGTCGGGAGAGTAGGCCAGGGTGGCGGTCCCGCGCAGGGAGTGAATCTCACGTACGGCACCCCGGACAGGGCGGGGGTCCTCACCTAGATCACGCATTGAGGGAGCTTACGGCCCACCCCCACACGAAATCCACCCCGCCCCGGCCGGACGCCCTGCTCGGCGAGCAGGACAGCGAATCCTTCTTTTCCATCGTGTTCGGCTGCACCGGCCCGGCCGCTCTGGCGGGCTTCTACGCCGAGACGACCGGCTGGACGCGGACGGGCGGTGACAGGGAGGCGAAGAACGTCCGGAGGTCGTCGGCCAGCAGGCCGGGGGCCTGGAGGGCGGCGTAGTGGCCGCCCCGGTCGAACTCCGGCCAGTGCACCACGTTGTGCACCTGCTCCGCCTAGCGCCGCACGGTCGTGTCGCCGGGGAAGACGCCCGGAATGGACGGGATGACGAGGTGGAAGTCGCGGCCGAGCGGGCCCGCGAGGTGGGAGAAGTCGGCGAACGAGCTGGGCCGGCCGTGGGTGAGCAGCAGCGCGGGCGCGTCGGCGCGGTCGCTGCGCACGTGCACGACGTGCATGCGCTGGCGTCGATCTCGGGCAACCCTGCTCTAGAATCTCATTCTGTGTCGTCAGAGTCAGCGTTTTTCACGCTTAAGCGGGACGAGTTCGTGCCCGCTCCGCACGCCCGTGGCCCCTGGTCCCCCGACATGCTGCACGGCCGCCTGCTGGGTGGCCTCGCCGCCCGCGCGCTCGAACAGCACCACGCCCAGCCCGGGCTGCGCTTCGCCCGGCTGACCGTCGATCTGTTCCGCAACAGCCCGATGCTGCCGGTCACCGTGGAGACGTCCCTGATCAGGGACGGCCGCAGGATCCGCGTGGCGGACGCGACGATCTCCACCGTCCAGGGCGTCATCGCGCGGGCGAGCGCGGTGCTGCTGCGGGAGGGCGAGCAGCCCGACGGCGAGCGCTCGCTCGTCACGCCCGCCTGGGACGAGCCGCCGCCCTCGGGCCCGCCCGCCGGGGCGGGCGGACCCTGGACGCCGCCGTTCGACCTGTGGCGGGTCACGCCGTGGGGCGCCCCGGGGCCGGGCCGGGTGTGGCTGCGCGAGAAGTTTCCGCTGGTGGACGACGAGCCGCTGACCCCGATCGTCCGAGCCGCGCTGGCCGCCGACTTCGCCAGCCCGATCAGCAACGCCCAGGCCGACGGCCTGCGGTTCATCAACGCCGACTACACGCTGACGCTGGCCAGACCGCCGGAGGGCGAGATCGTCGGCATGGAGGGCACCGGCCACCTCAGCGCCGACGGCGTCGCGACCGGCCAGGTGACCGTGCACGACACCACGGGGCCGATCGGCTTCTGCGTGGTGACGGCCCTCGCCAACGGCTCCGCCATGGCGGCGCAGGCCGCCCGCACCCGTACCACGGACGGCGGCACGGGCTGAAGAGACAGGAGGGCTACGCCGGACGTTCCGTGCGGTCGCCGGACCAGTCGGTGTGGAAGGCGCCCTCCTTGTCCACCCGGTGGTAGGTGTGCGCGCCGAAGAAGTCGCGCAGTCCCTGCACCAGCGCCGCCGGGAGGCGGTCACGGCGCAGCCCGTCGTAGTAGGCCAGGGCCGAGGAGAAGCCGGGCGTCGGCACGCCGATCTGCACGGCCGTGGTGACGACGCGCCGCCACGACTCCTGCGCCGCCTCCAGCGCCCCGGCGAACGTCGGGTCGGCCAGCAGCGTCGGCAGGTTCGGGTTCGCGTCGTACGCCGCCCTGATCCGGTCGAGGAACTTGGCCCTGATGATGCAGCCGCCCCGCCAGATGGTGGCCATGGCGCCGAGGTCGAGGTCCCAGCCGTACTCCTTGGAGGCCGCGGCCATCTGGTCGAAGCCCTGGGCGTAGGCGACGATCTTGGAGGCGTACAGGGCCTGGCGGACGTCCTCGATCAGCTCGCGCCCGCCGACGCCGGACAGGTTCGGCCCGTGCAGCGACCTGGCCGCGGCGCGCTGCTCGGGGTGGCCGGACAGGGCGCGGGCGAACGTCGCCTCCGCGATGCCCGTCACCGGCACGCCCAGGTCGAGGGCGCTCTGCACGGTCCAGCGGCCGGTGCCCTTCTGCTCGGCCTGGTCGACCACGACGTCCACGAACGGCTTGCCGGTCTCGGCGTCGACCTGGTCGAGCACCTCGGCGGTGATCTCGATCAGGTAGGAGTCGAGGTCGCCCCTGTTCCACTCCCTGAACACCTCGGCCAGTTCGGCCGGGGTGGCGCCCAGCGCCTGGCGCAGCAGGTCGTAGGACTCGGCGATGAGCTGCATGTCGGAGTATTCGATGCCGTTGTGCACCATCTTGACGAAGTGCCCGGCGCCGTCGGGGCCGACGTGCACGGAACACGGCACGCCGTCCACCTTGGCCGAGATGTCCTGCAGGATCGGGCCGAGCGCCTCCCACGACTCCTTCGACCCGCCCGGCATGATGCTCGGGCCGAGCAGCGCGCCCTCCTCGCCGCCGGAGATGCCGGTGCCGACGAAGTGCAGGCCACGCTCGCGCAGCGCGGCCTCGCGGCGGCGGGTGTCCTCGAAGTGCGCGTTGCCGCCGTCGACGATCATGTCGCCCGGCTCCATCAGCTCGGCGAGCTGCTCGATCACCGCGTCGGTGCCGGCGCCCGCCTTCACCATGATGATCGCGCGCCGTGGCCGCTTCAGCGAGGCCACGAAATCGGCCATCTGCTCCGACGGCACGAACGTGCCCTCGGAGCCGAACTCCTTCACCAGCTGCTCGGTGCGGCTGTGGGACCGGTTGTGCACGGCCACGGTGTAGCCGTGCCTGGCCAGATTCCTCGCCAGGTTGCGCCCCATGGTCGCCAGGCCGGTGACGCCGATGTCTGCCAAGTCCATTAGTCAGCTCCTCTGTGGGGAATACGCATGCTCCAGCTCGGAGGTTCGCGGGGATATTCCCGTCAGTCACTCTGGCGTACGCCGAGTTCGTCGAGCCGGTCCAGCATGTCCGCCGGGTCGGCGTACACCCGGAAGGCCCCCGCGCGCTCCAGCTCGTCCCTGCCATACCCGCCGGACAGCACCCCGATGCCCAGCGCGCCGGCCCGGCGGGCGGCGAGCAGGTCCCAGACGCTGTCGCCCACCACCATGGCATGCGCGGGCTCGACGCGGGCCAGTGCCGCACCGGCGAGGAACAGGTCGGGGTCGGGCTTGGCACGCCGCACCAGGTCACGGGTGACCATCGGCGTGTTCTCCGGCAGCCCGAGCAGGCCGAGCGCGAGCCGCGCCGTACGGGCGTAGCCGCTGGTGCAGATGGCCCACGGCACGCCGCGCGCGCTCAGCTCGGCCAGCAGCTCCGCCGAGCCGGGCAGCGGCCTGACGGAGTGGGCCTGCTGCTCGTACGCCTCAGCGTGGTGGGTCTGCAGCTCGTCGATCTGCTCCTTGGTCAGCTGGAGCCCGGTCTCGCGCAGCAGTGCGCTGACGAACAATCCGCCGCTCATGCCGATGCGGCGGTGGATCCGCCACACCGACAGGTCGATGCCCATGCCGGACAGCGCCTGCCGCCAGGCCACCACGTGCTGGTAGACGCTGTCGATCAGGGTGCCGTCGAGGTCGAAGAGGAACGCCGGCGTGGGCGCCTGCGGGAAGTCACGCATGCGTCCATGACACCATGGCCGACATGCGGATCATCATCGCGGGTGGACACGGGAAGATCGCGTTGCGGCTGGCGGAGCGGCTCAGGTCGGGGGCCGTCGGGCTGGTTCGCAACCCGGCGCACGTCGCCGACGTCGAGGCGACCGGCGCGCAGGCCGTCGTGTGCGACCTGGAGCGGGCGAGCGTCGACGAGGTCACCCGGATCGTGGAGGGGGCCGACGCCGTGGTGTTCGCGGCGGGGGCGGGTCCCGGCAGTGGCGCGGCGCGTAAGGACACCGTCGACCGGGCCGCCTCCGTGCTGCTCGCCGACGCGGCCGAGCGGGCCGGGGTGCGGCGGTTCCTCCAGATCTCCAGCATGGGGGCGGGTAAGCCGCCCGCGCCTGGGCGTGACGAGGTGTGGGCCGCGTACATCAAGGCCAAGACGGAGGCGGAGGAGGACCTGCGCCGGCGCGACCTCGATTGGACGATCCTGCGGCCCGGCCGACTCACCGACGAGCCTGGCACGGGCCTGGTCCGGCTGGAGCCCGAGGTGCCGCCCGGCGCGGTGCCGCGCGACGACGTGGCCGCCGTCATCGTCGCCCTGCTGGCCAACCCGGGCACCGCCCGCCGCACCCTCGAACTCGTCTCGGGCGACACCCCGATCATCGACCTCGTCGCAACGGAATGAGCCGGCCGGCCTGAGCCAGGCGCGATGCCCGCGCCTCGGCGCACTCGCCTCGTGCCGACGGCACCGCCCGCCTTCCGAGAAGGCAGGCGGGACGAGGAGCGGTCAGTCGGGGAAGACGGCGGCGAGTTCGGGGATGCGGGCGCGGTAGCCGTCGAGCAGGCGGTGCGCGGTCGGTACGGAGCCGACCAGCGGGTGCAGGGCGAACGCCGCCACCGCGAGGCGTGACGATCCCGCCATGGCGGCCTCGATGGCGGTCTGCTCCACCTCCTTGACCTGCTGCATCAGCCCGAGGAACCGCCCGGGCAGCGGCCGGGTGGCGAGCGGCCGGACGCCGGAGCCGTCGACCGCGCAGGGGATCTCGACGACGGCGTCATCGGGCAGGCCGGGCACGGCGGCGCCGTTGCGCACGTTGAGGATCATGGTGGCGGGCTCGCCCCTGGCGATGGCGGCCATGAGGGCGAGCGCGATGCCCTCGTACCCGCCGGCCTCCAGGTCCTCGGCGGAGCGCTCGCCGGCGTCGGTGGCCTCGCGCGCCTCCGCCATGTACGACTCGTCCCGCTCCCTACGGGCCCGCCGCCAGGCGTCGAGCGCGTCGCCGGGCCGCTCGCGCACGGCGGCGTAGAAGCGGCCCTGCTGCTCCAGCAGCGCCTCTCCCCTGGTGGTCCCGGCGCCGGCGGCGACGGCCTGCCGCGCGAAGTAGTAGTAGTACAGGTATTCGTTGGGCAGCGCGCCCAGCACCCGCACCCAGTCGGCGCCGAGCAGCCTGGCCTCCTCGACCTGGTGCAGCGCGGCGTCGTCGGCGAGCAGCGAGGGCAGCACGTCGCGGCCGTCGTGCACGAGGCCGCGCAGCCAGCCGAGGTGGTTGAGCCCCACGTAGTCGGGCGAGACGCGGGCGGGGTCGAGCCCGAGCGCGGTGGCGGCCCGCCTGATGAGCCCGATGGGCGAGTCGCAGATGCCGATGACGCGGTCGCCGAGCACGCTGCGCATGGCCTCGGTGATCATGCCGGCGGGGTTGGTGAAGTTGATGACCCAGGCGCGGGGCGCGCGGGCGGCGACGCGTTCGGCCACGCGGACGGCGACGGGCACGGTGCGCAGCCCGTACGCGATGCCGCCTGGCCCGGTGGTCTCCTGGCCGACGAGCCCCAGCTCCAGCGCCACCCGCTCGTCGGCGGTGCGCCCGGCCAGGCCGCCCACGCGGATGGCGGAGAAGACGAAGTCGGCTCCGGTGAGCGCGTCGTCGAGGTCGGTGGTGACGCGCACCACGGGCGGGTCGTCGTGGCCCGCGGCCATGCCGCGCAGCACGTGGGAGATGGCCTCGAGCCGTTCGGGCGAGACGTCGTAGAGCACCACCTCCTCCACCCGGGGCTTGGCGGTGTCGCGCAGGAGCGCGCCGTAGACGAGGGGGACGCGGAAGCCCCCGCCGCCGAGTACGGCCAGTCTCATCCTCAGCCTTTCACGTGAGCAGCACTTCGGCGCCGGCGGCGGCGCAGGCGCGCAGCGTCGCCTCGTCGGCGCCTTCGTTCGTGACCAGCACGTCGACGTCCTCGGGACCGCACACGCGCAGCGCGCCGGTGCCGGGGAACTTGTGCCGGTCGGCCAGCAGCACCACCTGCCCGGCCGCGGCGATCATGGCTCGTTTCAGCGGCACCTCGGCGAGCGTGGTGTCGACGAGCTGCCCGTCGGGGCGTACGCCGCTGGCTCCGAGGAACACCCGGTCGGCGACGACCTGGGCGAGCGCCGCCTCGGTCAGCACGCCGACGAGCGAGTGGTAGGGCCGGCGCACCATGCCGCCGAGCAGCAGCAGCTCGACGACGGAGTCGGTGCGCAGCACGTCGAGTACGGCCAGGCTGGAGGTCACCACGGTGACGCGGCGGCCGCGCAGCCTGCGGGCCAGCCGCATGGTGGTCGTGCCGATGTCGAGCAGGACGACGTCGCCGTCGCCGACCAGCTCGGCCGCGCGGGCGGCGACGGCCTCCTTGTCCTGCTCGTCGGTCGCCGCGACCTCGGAGAACGGCCGGTCGGCGTCGGCGTCCACAGTGGCCAGGGCGCCGCCCCTGACGCGCCGCAGGGTGCCGTCGCGGTCGAGCACCTCGAGGTCCCTGCGGATGGTGGACGGGCTCACACCGAGCTGACTGGCGAGATCACGCACGCTCGTGGCGCCCGAGCTGCGGACGCGGCGCATGATCTCGGCATGCCGGAGGCGCTGGAGCACGGCCGGAGTCTAACATTCAGTTCCGCGCACAAGTAAGCAACTTGCGCCAAACAATTGCGCGAGCACTTGCAGAGTGCGAGCAAACGTGCAAGATTGCGCAGAACCTGGTGTGTCGAGGAGGACTTATTCCCGTGTCTGTCCAGGCGTACGACCCTCTCGCCGGCGAGCGAACCCCTGAAGGCCCGCAGTTCGATGTCTTCCTGGCCGGCACCGTCTTCCTCGACATCATCTTCACCGGCCTGCCCGCCATGCCGGCCGCGGGCACGGAGATCTGGGCCGAGGGGATGGGCTCCTGCCCTGGCGGCATCGCCAACCTGGCCATCGCGACGAGCCGGCTGGGCCTGCGCACGTCGCTGGCGGCGGCGTTCGGCGACGACGACTACGGCGACTTCTGCTGGCGCACGCTGGAGGAGCAGGAGTCGGTCGATCTGTCGCGCTCGCGGCGCTTCGAGCACTGGCACTCGCCGGTGACGGTGTCGATGGCGGTGCACCGCGACCGCAGCATGGTGACCCACGGCCATCCCTCGCCGATACCGGCCAACGAGATGATCGGCAAGCCGCCGCGCTCGCGCGCGGTGATCGCCACGCTCTCCCCCGACGAGCCGCTCGGCTCGCCCGACACCGCCTGCAACTGGGCCGATCTGGCCTCCCGCGAGGGCGCGCTGATCTTCGCCGACGTGGGCTGGGACCCGTCGGGCGCGTGGTCGCGCTCGCTGCTCGACCAGCTCGAGTACTGCCACGCGTTCATGCCGAACGCGACCGAGGCGATGGCCTACACCGGCACCGAGACGCCGCGCGACGCCCTCTACGTGCTCGCCGACAAGGTGCCGCTCGCCGTGGTGACCGACGGCGCCAACGGGGCGATGGCGATCGACTCCTCGACGGGCGAGGAGGCGTTCGTGCCGGCGCCCCGGGTGACGGCGCTCGACCCGACGGGCGCGGGCGACGTGTTCGGCGCCGCGCTCGTGCTGGGCACGCTGTGCCGCTGGCCGCTGAACGACCGGCTGGCGTTCTCGGGGCTGTGCGCGGGGCTCGCGGTGCAGCAGTTCGGCGGCTCGCTGGCGGCGCCGGGCTGGGGCGACATCGCCGACTGGTGGCACGAGGTGCGCGAGACGGCCCCGTACGGCGGCGCGTACGGCAGCTCGCTGGCCCGCCGTTACGCCTTCCTCGACCGGCTGGTGCCCACCGACCCGGTGGGCGCGGTGCGCCGCGCTGCTGCGACCATCGCCAGGTACGCCGACGTGGGCATGACACCCGGCATGACACCCGGCATGGCACCCGGCATGACGCCCGGCATGGCACCCGGCATGGCACCCCCCGCTTCCGGGCAGCGGTCGGAAGCGCCGCAATCCCCGCCCGAGGATGACGACCCGGACACTCCTCGCGCACCTGTTCATAAGGAGTAACGCATGACCGCCCCGACGCGACGACCGCGCGACCCGAGAGCATTCGCCCTGCTCGCCGCCGGCGCCCTGACCCTCACCGGGGTCCTGACCGGGTGCGCGCCCGGCTCCTCCGCCCCGCCCTCCTCCCCCTCGGCCCAGCCGTCCGCCTCGGCGGTGCGCACCGACGCCGCCTCTCTCGGCGAGGTCACCCTGACCGTGTGGGACCAGGAGGTCCGCGGCGGCCAGGCGGCCCAGATGGAGCAGCTCAACAAGGCGTTCCAGGCGAAATACCCCAACATCAAGCTCAACCGGGTCTCCCGCTCGTTCGACGACCTCAACACCACGCTGCGCCTGGCGCTGAGCGGCAACGAGCCGCCCGACGTGGTGGAGGCCAACAACGGCCGCTCGTCGATGGGCGCGTTCGTCAAGGCGGGGCAGCTGCTGCCGCTCGACAAGTACGCCGAGGCGTACGGGTGGAAGCAGCGCTACCCGGAGTCGGTGCTGAAGTACTCGCGCTACAGCGCCGACGGCAAGGTGTTCGGCGAGGGCAACCTGTACGGCCTGCCGCAGGTCGGCGAGGTCGTGGGCATCTTCTACAACAAGGCCAAGCTCAAGAAGCTGGGCGTCGAGCCGCCGGCGACGTGGGCCGGCTTCGAGTCGGCGCTGGCCGCGGCGAAGGCGGGCGGCGAGGTGCCGCTGCAGTTCGGCAACCTCGACAAGTGGCCCGCCGTGCACGTGTTCGGCACCGTGCAGGGCCGCGAGGTGCCGAAGGACCAGATCGGCACGCTGGCGTTCGGCAAGAAGGGCGCGTCCTGGACCTCGCCGGAGAACGTCAAGGCGGCCGAGCACCTGGTGAGCTGGGTGGACAAGGGCTACTTCGCCAAGGGCTTCAACGGGCAGGGCTACGACGCGTCCTGGCAGGCGTTCGGCAAGGGCCAGGGCGTGTTCCTGATCGCCGGCACCTGGCTGCTCGCCGACCTGGACAAGGCGCTCGGCTCCGACCTGGGCTTCATGCTGCCGCCCGGCACGGCGGCGGACGCGGCGCCGGTGGCGACGGGCGGCACGGGGCTGCCGTTCGCGGTGACCGCGAAGAGCCCGCACCCCGACGCGGCGGCGGCGTACATCGACTTCATCACCAATGCCGACGCCATGAAGGTGCTCACCGAGACCGGTAACCTGCCGGTCGCCGACACCTCCGCGCAGAGCGTGAAGGAGGGGCCGCAGAAGGACGTCTTCACCGCGTTCGGCACGGCCACCGAGAAGGACGGGCTGGTGCCGTACCTCGACTACGCCACCCCGACGTTCGCCGACACGCTGGGCGCGGCGCTGCAGGACCTGCTGGCGAAGAAGGCCACGCCGCAGGAGTTCCTGCAGACGCTGGAGAAGGACTACACGGCCTTCACCGAGAGCAACGGAGGATGACCAGTCCGCCCGGAGAGCCCCGCCGCGTCGCCTACCTTTACATCCTGCCTGCCTTCGCCGTCTATGCGGCGTTCCTGCTCTGGCCGATCGGGCGGGCCGTGCAGTTCTCCCTCTACGACTGGGACGGGCTGAGCGTCGGCACGTGGGCGGGGCTGGACAACTACCTCGCGATCGCAGCCGACGAGGGGCTGCGCGGGGCGTTCGGGCACGCGCTGGTGCTCATCGTCTTCTACTCGGTGTTCCCGCTGGTCATCGGGCTGGCGCTGGCCGCGATACTCAACCACGCCAAGGTGCGCGGGCTCGGCTTCTTCCGCACGGTGGTGTTCCTGCCGCAGGTCATCGCGATGGTCGTGGTGGCGGTGGCCTGGCGGCGGGTGTACGCCCCCGACGGCTCGCTCAACTCGCTGCTGAGCGCGCTCGGGCTGGACGCGCTGACCCGCGGCTGGCTGGGCGACTACACCTTCGCGCTGCCCGCCGTCGGCGTGGTGGGCACCTGGTTCGAGACGGGCCTGGTGACGGTGCTGCTGCTGGCCGGGATGAGCCGGGTGCCCGCCGACCTGTACGAGGCGGCCCGCCTCGACGGCGCGGGCGCGGTGCGCGAGTTCTTCTCGGTCACGCTGCCGTCGGTGCGCGCGGAGATCGCGGTGGCGCTGACGCTGACGGTGATCGCCGCGCTGCGCACGTTCGACCTGGTGTACGTCACCACCCGCGGCGGCCCGGGCGAGTCCACCTCGGTGCCGTCGTACGAGGTCTACCACCGGGCCTTCGGCCTGGGCCAGGTCGGGTCGGCGGCGGCCGTCGGGGTCACGCTGACCGTGCTCATCTTCATCGTGTCGTTCGGCGTGAACCGCTTCGCGGACAGGAGGCTGACGTGATCTCGCGCGGTGAGCGGGTGGCGAACTACGTCCTCCTGTCGGTGTTCGCCGCGTTCGCGCTCTACCCGATCGTGGTGATCCTGTCGGCCGCGCTCGGCCCCGCCGACAGCGGCGGCACGTCCGGCCTGGCGAACTTCGCGGCGGCCTGGGACATCGGCCATTTCGGCTCGTACCTGCGCACCAGCCTCGCGGTGTCGGCGTTCACGGTGGTCGTGAGCGTGGTCCTGTCGATCATGAGCGGGTACGCCTTCGGCACCATGCGCTTCCGCGGCAGGACGGCGCTGTTCTACCTGTTCATGCTGGGCATCATGATGCCGAGCGAGGCGGTGGCGGTGCCGCTCTACTTCGACCTGCGCTCGCTGGGGCTCATCGACACGTTCTGGTCGATCACGCTGCCGCAGGTCGCGATGTCGGTGGCGTTCGGGACGTTCTGGATGCGGGCCTACTTCCTGGCCTCCAACCGGGCGATCGTCGAGGCCGCGCGCATCGACGGGGCGTCGAGCTGGCGGGTGCTGTGGCAGGTGCTGCTGCCGCCGGCCAGGCCCGCGATCGTCACGCTGACGCTGCTGGTGTTCATGTGGACGTGGAACGAGTTCCTCATCCCGCTGATCATGGTGACCAGCGAGTCGCTGCGTACGGCGCCGCTGGGGCTGGCCTTCTTCCAGGGCCAGTACACCTCCGGCTTCACGCTGCTCGCGGCCGGGTCGGTCATCGTCGCGACGCCCGTCGTCATCTTCTACCTGTTCCTCCAGCGCCACTTCGTCCGCGGACTGCTTCAGGGGGCGGTCCGCGAGTAACCCCCCGGAGGTTCGATGCCCATCAACGTATCCGCCGCGCGGCGCGCCGCCGTCACGGCCGCGGCTCCGCTGGCCGCCGCCGCGCTCGTCCTCGGCCTTCTCCCCGCCCTGCCGGCGAGCGCCCTTCCAAAGAGCGTCCTTCCAAAGAGCGCCCTGCCGGCGAGCGCCCTGCCGGCGAGCGCCCTGTCGGCGAGCGCCCTGTCGGCACCCGTCGATCTCGACGCGCTGTTCGTCGGCGCGCATCCCGACGACGAGTCGGGCACGCTGTCCACGCTCGGCCAGTGGAACGAGGACCACGGCGTGCGCGCCGGCGTGGTGACCGTGACCAGGGGCGAGGGCGGCGGCAACGCCGTCGGCCCCGAGGAGGGGCCCGCGCTCGGGCTGCTGCGCGAGTCGGAGGAGCGCACGGCCGTCGGCAAGGCGGCCGTGCGCGAGGTGTTCAACCTCGACGACGTCGACTTCTACTACACGGTGAGCGCGCCGCTGACCGACCAGGTGTGGGGCGGCGACACGCTGGAGAAGGTGGTCAGGGTCGTCCGCCAGACCCGGCCGGAGATCATCCTCACCATGGATCCGGCTCCGACGCCGGGCAACCACGGCAACCACCAGGAGGCGGCCAGGCTGGCGATCGCGGCGTTCTACGCGGCGGCCGACCCGAAGGCGTTCCCCGACCAGATCAAGAAGGAGGGGCTGCGGCCGTTCGCGCCCGCGCGGCTGTTCACCGGCGGGGCGCGCGGCACCGGGCAGGCCGGGCCGTCGTGCTCCTCGACGTACAAGCCGAACAATCCCGCGCAGAACGTGTTCGGCGTCTGGAGCGGGCGCACCTCGCCCAGCAGGGGCAAGACGTGGGCCGCCGTCGAGCGTGAGGCGCAGCGCACGTACGCCTCGCAGGGCTGGGCCGGCTTCCCCGACGTGCCGTCCGACCCCGCGCAGCTCGGCTGCGACTTCTTCACCCAGGTGGACGCGCGCGTGCCGTTCCCCGAGCCGGGCAGCCCGGCCGCCGCCGCGCCCACGAACATCCTCGACGGCGCGCTGACCAGGGCCGAGGGCGGCGTGCCGCTCGGCACGCGGTTCGCCCTGCGCACGGGTGAGTTCGACGTCCGGCCGGGGGCGGCGTTCACGGTGGAGGCCGAGGTGGGCGCGCCCCGGAAGGAGGAGCTCGGCCGCTCCGAGGTGGCACTGCGGGTGCCCGGCGGCTGGCAGGTGAGCGGCTCCGGCGACCTCGGCAGGCTGCGGGCCGGGCGCTCCGGCAAGGCCGCCTTCAAGGTGACGCCTCCCGCGCAGGCCGCGCCAGGCCGGGTACGCCTGGCCGCCACCCTCACCACCGAGCGCGGCGGCGGCTACACCGACCGGCAGGTCGAGGTGAGCCCGCCGGTACGCGCGGCGCAGCAGCCGCTCCCCCAGGTCGCCCAGTACGAGAAGTGGACGGCCGAGGTGGGCGTGCCGCAACTCGGCGGCATCGTCCCGCCCGTGCTCACGCTCCCGTCCGGCGGCAGCCGCGAGGTGGGCGTGGTCGTCACCAACGTGAGCGGGGAGACGCGGTCCGGCACCGTACGGCTCGGCCTGCCCGACGGGTTCACCGCCGAGCGGACCGAGGCGCCCTTCGACGATCTCCCCGCGGGCGAGTCGACGACCGTGCCGTTCAAGGTGACCAACTCCGACCCGTCGCTGAAGACGTCCAACGAGGGCGGCGACTACGCGTACACGATCACCACGACCGTCGACGGCGGCGGCTCCACCACTGCCGGGCCCGCGCTCCAGCTCGTGCCCGCCACCACGGTGCCGCAGGCCGAGACCGCGCCGGCGGTGGACGGCGCGCAGGGCGACGGCGAGTACACCGGCGACCCGATCGACATCTCCCGCCGGTGGGAGGGCTCCGCGTGCGCGTCGGCGGCCGACTGCTCGGGCACGGCCCGGGTCGCCTGGCACGACGACACGCTCTACCTGCTGGTGCACGTGAAGGACGACGTGCTCGGCACGCCGCTCGCCGCCTCCGACTGCAAGCGGCACTGGCGTACCGACGCGGTGGAGGTCACCCTCGACCCGCGCGGCACGTCCGAGAACACCTCCACCACCTTCAAGACCGCGGTCCTGCCGGTCACCGCCGAGGGGCCGCCGTGCTTCCTGCGCGACGCCGACAACCGCCAGGGCCCTGGCGAGGAGACCGCGCCCGGCATGAAGGTGGCGTCCACGACGGGCGACGGCGAGTACACGGTGGAGCTGTCCATCCCGATGGAGGTGCTGCCGGGAGCGGTCGATCCCGGGCACCTCGGGCTGAACATCCTGGTGTACGACTCCGACACCCAGGACAAGACCGGCCAGACCCGGATCGGCTGGTCCACGTGGGGTGGCGTGCAGGGTGACCCGTACCGGTGGGGCGTGGCCACGCTGCCCGGCTACCAGCCGCCCGCCGACCGGCCCACCACGCCGCCGGACCCGGTGATCCCCGACACGGCGCTGTCCTCCCTGGACTCGCCGCAGACGCTGGAGCAGGCGGTGCGCGTGCACGTGCCGCCCGCGGGCGCGCCGGCCGCCTCCACGGCCGCGCGGGTGCTGACCGCCTCGGCCGGGCGCGACGCCGTACGGGTGCGGCTGCAGGCCGGCGGGCCGGGCAAGGCGCACCTGTTCGTCCGTGACGCCGAGGGCACGGCCGGCGGCAAGGTCGTGACCGTCTCCCGCAAGGGCGTCACCACCGTCACCGTGCCGGTGACCCGGGCCCCGGGCAAGGGCGCGAACGTCCTGGCCGGATGGGAGGACCGCAGCGGCGGCACGGCCGCCTCGTCCGTCACGGTGCGCTGAGCGCAAGGGGGACGAAAGGCTCCTGTCATCACTCAGAGTGATTGTTCGACTACATTCTGGGTAGAGGTGCAAGAGCCAACCGCCCCCCTGCGCGGCTCTCCGCCGCGCGCACCGAAGGGAACCCCCGTGCCCGACACCGACCGTTGCGCCACCATGCCCGTCCATCGCCGCCTGCTCGCCTCCTCGCCCCGCTACGCGCTGGCGCTGGCCGCGATCGAGAACGAGACGTTCGCCAGGAAGACCGCCAGGACCGCCGCCCGGGACGAGGTCGTCACCATCCCCGTGGTGGTGCACGTCGTCCACCGCACCCCCGAGCAGGACATCGGCCAGGAGCAGATCGACAGCCAGCTCAAGGTGCTGAACGCCGACTTCCGCAAGGCCAACCCCGACGTGAGCAAGGTGCCGCAGGCGTGGCGGAACGTCGTGGCCGACGCCCGGCTGGAGTTCCGGCCGGCCTCGACCGGACCCGACGGCGAGCCCACCTCCGGCGTCGTGCGCGTCTCCACCGATACCGCCGGGTTCAGCACCGACGACAGGGTCAAGTTCAGCGCGCAGGGCGGATCCGACGCCTGGCCCGCCGACCGCTACCTCAACGTGTGGGTGTGCGAGCTGACGGACGCGCTCGGGTACGCCGCCTTTCCCGGCGGGCCGCCCGAGCTCGACGGGGTGGTCATCCGGCACAGCGCGTTCGGCACCACCGGCACGGCGGCCGCCCCGTACGACGGGGGCCGGACCGCCACCCACGAGGTCGGCCACTGGCTGAACCTGCGCCACATCTGGGGCGACGACGGCGACGGCTGCTCGGGCAGCGACTTCGTCGACGACACCCCCAACCAGGCGGGCCCCAACCGCGGCTCCCCATCCTTCCCGGCCGTGAGCTGCGGTAACGCGCCGAACGGCGACATGTTCATGAACTACATGGACTACGTCGAGGACGCCGCCATGTACATGTTCACCCTCGGCCAGGCCGAGCGCATGGACGCAGCCCTGGCCGGCCCCCGCTCATCGTTCCTGACACCGCAACTGCGGCAGAGCATGCGCGCCTCCGTGTAGACCCCGGCCCAGGCTCCGGCCCAGGCTCCGGCCCAGATTCCGGCCCAGATTCCGGCCCAGACCCGGCCCGGTCATCGGCCCTGCTCACCCTGGCTGCGAACATGGGGAGCATGCGTGTTGTGGTGATCGGAAGCGGCATCGTGGGGGCCGGTGCGGCCTACCACCTGAGCCGCAGGGGCGCGGCGGTGACCGTCGTGGACGGCGGCTACCCGGGCGAGGCGACGCAGGCGGGGGCCGGCATCGTCTGCCCGTGGGTGGACCACCCCGAGGACGACGACTGGTACCGCCTGACCCGCGAGGGCGCCCGCCACTACCCCGGCCTGGTGGAGGAGCTGGGCGAGGACATCGGCTACGCCAAGGTGGGCGCGCTGCTGGTGGCCGAGGACCCGGTGGACCTGGAGCCGGTGCGGGCGCTGCTGCGCCGCCGTTACGCGGGTGCGCCCGAGATGGGCGAGGTCGTGGACGTGGCGACCCCCGCCGAGCTGTTCCCGCCGCTGTCCGACACGCTGAGCGCGCTGCTGGTGCCGGGCGCGGCCCGGGTGGACGGCCGTTCGGTGCGCGACGCCCTGCTCGCGGCGGCGGTGGCGAGGGGCGCCGAGGTCCGTACGGGCACCGCCACCCTCACCCAGGACGGCCACGTCCTCCTCCACCCCGCCGACCACCCGGAGACCTCTGCCCCCACCCCACCCCCGCCCGCCCCCGCCCTCTCCGGAAGGGCCCTTGCCGGGACGACTCCCGCCGGAACCGGCCCCTCCGCGACGGTCCCGGCCGGGGAGGCGTCGTGGCGGCAGGCGGCGCCGCTTCACCTTGGTGCGCCGGCGATGCCCGGCGGCCGGCAAGAACCCTTGAGCGAGGGGGCGCCGCTCGAGGCGGACGCGGTGATCGTGGCGGCCGGGGCGTGGACGGGTGAGGTGTGCCGGCCGCTGGGCGTCGAGCTGCCGGTCTTCCCCCGCCGGGGCCAGATCCTGCACGCCACGCTGGAGGGCGTGGACACCGCGTGGTGGCCGATCATCCTGCCGCGCATGGGGCCGTACCTGCTGGGTTTCCCCGACTCGCGGGTGGTGGTCGGCGCGACCGTCGAGGACGTCGGGTTCGCGCCGCGCGTCACCGTGGGCGGACTCGACGAGGTGATCGAGGCGGGACTGCGGGTGGCGCCGGGGCTGGCCGGCGCGACGGTCTCGGAGACGCGGGTCGGGCTGCGCCCGGTCTACGCCCCCGGCTGCGCCCTCATCGGGCCGGTGACGGACCGCGTGGTGGTGGCGACGGGGCTCAGCGCGTACGGGCTGACGGCGGGCCCGTTCACCGGCGAGCTCGCCGCCGCGCTGGCACTCGGGGAGCGGCCGCCCATCGACATCACCCCGTACCGGCCGCCCACCGGCTGAATCCGGGCACCGAGCGCGATAAGCCACCCTGACCGTCAAGTGCGACAAGCGGCAACGTAAGATCGGATACCTCCCCACCGGTGACGTCGTGGGGAGGCCGCCTTGCCGCTGCTCGCACTGCTCCTGCTGCTGCTCGCGGCGCTGGCCGGCTGCGCGGACCCGGAGGCCACCACGCCTCCGCCCCCCTCGATCACGCCTCCTTCCTCCCCTGCCCCCAAGCCGCTGGCGCCCCGCCACCGCGAGGACGCGCCCGAGCAGGAGGAGGTGCGGGTGCCGAACGCCGCCTCCGGCCGCTACGCGATCGTCCCCGGCTCGGCCCCCGCCAGGCCCGGCCGTGGCGCGGCGGTGCGGTACCTGGTGGAGGTGGAGCGCGGGCTGCCGTTCGAGCCGCGCGCGTTCGCCGCCGAGGTGCACAGGACGCTCAACGACGTACGCGGCTGGGCCCGCTTCCACCGCGTGGACCACGGCCCCGTACGGGTGCGCGTGGCGCTGTCCAGCCCGCGCATGACCATCCGCCAGTGCCTGCCGCTGCGCACCGGCGGCGAACTGTCCTGCTGGAACGGCCGCCGCTCGGTCATCAACGCCCTGCGCTGGGCGAAGGGCGTCCCGCAGTACGACGGCGACCTGGTGTCGTACCGGCACTACCTGATCAACCACGAGGTGGGCCACGCACTTGGACACGACCACCGCCACTGCCCTGGCCCCGGCCGCCTGGCCCCCGTCATGGTCCAGCAGTCGAAGTCCCTCGGCCGCTGCCGTCCGAACCCGTGGCCCCACCCCCGCCGGGGCCGCGACCAACGCCGCTGACGCACACGGACCCACACTGTGGGGGCGGCGTTCCGGGGGGTCGGGGCGACCGATAGGTTTCCTTCAACCGGACGAGGTCGCCGCTTCGGTGACGGGGCCCGGCATCGCCGCGCACGCCGCCCCTACGCGGGCCCGCCCGGCGGTGGCCGGATTCGGTCAACGCCGGTGGAGCGATCACGCCCGTCTGACCTATCGCGATATATCGTAGAAGTGGAACACCGGGGAGTCCCGTTCGCACCGATCGGGACGTGGAAGACCTTCCAGGGGAGTGTGAGCGATGGCAGGGATGCGGACGGCACGGCGGATCCTCGCGGGCGGCGCGGTCCTGGCCGCGGCCGGTTGGGCACTGCGCGAGGTTCCCGCCGAGCTGGGCATGCGGCCGCTGCAGTCGGGGCCCGACCGGGTGGCGCGGATCAGGCGCTCGGCGCAGTTCAGGGACGGCGCGTTCGTCAATCCGATGCCCGAGGCGGCGACCGTGCCGTCAGGACCGCCCGTCAGCATGCTCGGCGAGTTCGCCCAGGACCGCGAGCAGCGGCACCCGGCAGGTCCCATCCCGCTGCGCATCCCGCCGGCCGACGCGCCGCCCGCCGACGGCGTGCGCGCGGTCTGGTACGGCCACGCCTCCACGCTGGTGGAGGTCGAGGGCAGGCGGGTGCTGTTCGACCCGGTGTGGAGCCGCCGGGTCTCTCCCACGCAGTTCGTCGGCCCCAAGCGGCACCACCCGGTCCCGGTGGAGCTGAACGAGCTGCCCCAGGTGGACGCGATCGCCATCTCCCACGACCACTACGACCACCTCGACATGGCGACCGTGCGCACGCTCAACAGGACGCAGAAGGCGCCGTTCATCGTGCCGCTGGGCATCGGGGCGCATCTGGAGCGGTGGGGCGTGGCGGCGTACCGGATCATCGAGCTGGACTGGGACGAGGAGGCCGAGGTGGCGGGGCTGCGCTTCGTCGCCACGGCGGCCCGCCACTTCTCCGGCCGCACCCTGAGCCGCAACGACACGCTGTGGGGCTCCTGGGTGGTGGCCGGGCCCACCAAGCGGGTGTTCTACGCGGGCGACTCCGGCTACTTCGAGGGCTATAAGGGCATCGGGAGCAAGCACGGCCCGTTCGACCTGACGCTGATGCCGATCGGCGCCTACAGCCCGGCCTGGCCGGACATCCACATGAACCCGGAAGAGGCCGTCAACGCCCACCTCGACCTGGGCGGAAAGCTGCTGCTGCCGGTGCACTGGGCCACGTTCACGCTCGCCCTGCACCCCTGGGCCGAGCCGGTGGACCGGTTGTGGCGCGAGGCCAAGGCACGCGACGTCCGCATCGCGGTCCCGCGTCCCGGCGAAGCCGTGGACGCCTCCGCCGCCCCCACGGTCGAGGGCTGGTGGGAGATGCTCACCTGAGTCGTCGCCCGCCGAGTGCCACGACGTAGAGTTCGGGCGTGAGCAACCTGGAACGGGACCCCCGCGAGATCCGCTGCACCGCCGGCCCGGCCGGCGGGCCAGGCCCCGAGGCGGAACGTGCGGCGGCCGTCCCGGCGCCTGACGCGCCGGCGGAAGGCGGGGCGCCGGACGAGCGGGAGGTCCTGATCGGGCGTGAGGTGCCGCTGGGCGGCCCGCGGGCGATGACGGTCAGCAGAACCCTGCCTGGCGTGCACCGCCGCATGATCGGCGCGTGGTGCTTCGTCGACGCGTACGGGCCGCAGCCCGCCACCATGCGGGTGCCGCCCCACCCGCACACCGGCCTGCAGACCGTGAGCTGGCTGGTCGAGGGCGAGGTGCTGCACCGCGACAGCCTGGGCACGCTGCAGGAGGTCCGGCCGGGCCAGCTCAACCTCATGACGGCCGGTCGCGGCATCTCCCACTCGGAGGAGTCGCCGCAGACCGTGCTGCACGGGGTCCAGCTGTGGGTGGCGCTGCCCGGCGAGCACCGCCACACCGCGCCCGCCTTCGAGCACCACCCCGAGCTGCCCGTGCTGGAGGGCACCGGCCACCGGGCCCGCGTCCTCATGGGCACGCTCGGCGGGGTGACCTCGCCCGCCACCGCCCACACCCCGCTCGTGGGGGCCGAGCTGGCGATCGACGGCGCCGCCGAGGTGCCGCTGGAGCCGGGCTTCGAGCACGGGCTGCTGCTGCTCGACGGCGAGGTGGCCGAGGTGGAGCGGGGCCCGCTGGTGTACGTGCCGCCGGGCCGCACGTCGATCCGCCTGTCGGGCCGGGGCGGGGTGCTGCTCATCGGCGGCGCGCCGTTCGGCGAGGAGATCGTCATGTGGTGGAACTTCGTCGGCCGCTCCCACGAGGAGGTGGCCGCGTACCGGAAGGAGTGGATGGACGGCGAGGGCTTCGGCGTCGTCGAGGGCTTCGACGGCGCGCCCCTGCCCGCGCCGGTCCTCCCCGGCACCCGGCTCAAGCCCCGCGGCCGGGTCCGCTGACCGCTCTCGAACAGGTGAGGGGTCAGGTGAGGCGCTGGGCCTTGCTGAGGAGGCGTTGGGCCACCACCACCAGAGCCAGGAAGAGGCCGCTGACCACCTGCTGGAACGCCGACGTCAGGTTGCCCACCTGGTTGATGAGGCTCTGGATGACGCCCAGCAGCAGCACCCCGGCCACAGACCCGGTGATGCCGCCCGCGCCCCCGGTCAGCAGGGTGCCGCCGATCACGACGGCCGCGATGGCGTCGAGTTCGAGGCCGATGCCGAGGATGGTGACGCCGGAGGAGAGCCGGGCGGCGTTGAGCGCGCCGGCCAGCCCGGCCAGCAGGCCGGACATGACGTACACGTACACCTTGGTGCGCACGACCGGCACGCCCATCAGGGCCGCCGCCTGCTCGTTGCCGCCGATGGCGTAGACGTTCTGGCCGAAGCCGGTGCGCTGCAGCAGCACCATGGCGAGCAGCGCGAGGGCGGCGGTGACGTAGACGGGGTAGGACAGGCCGAGGATCTCGCCCTGCCCGAGCGTGGCGAAGGCGCGGTCCTTGACCAGGTACGTGGTGGCGCCCTCGTCGGAGATGGCCAGCATCAGCCCGCGCACACCGAGCAGCCCCGCCAGCGTCACGATGAACGGCGCCATCCCGGTACGCGCGATGACCAGCCCCTGCACCAGCCCGACGACCCCGCACACGGCGAGCGGCAGCAGCAGCGCCACGAGCAGGCCGTACCGGGAGCCGTAGGCGGCCAGCACGCCGCCGAGGACGAACAGCGACCCGACGGACAGGTCGATGCCGCCGCTGATGATCACGAACGTCATCCCGACGGCGATGATCGCGAGGAACGACGAGGAGACGACCACGCTTGCGGCGTTGGCGGTGGTGGCGAAGGAGTCGAAGGCCAGGCTGCCCACGACGACCAGCAGGCCGAGCACCATGACGGCGCCGTGCTGCTGGAGCAGCCTGCTCACCTGTTCGCGGTTCATCGGCTCCCCCGCTTCCTGGTGGCGTAGACGGCGGCCAGGATGATGACCGCCTGGACCATCTGGGTCCATGACTGCGGGAGGTTGTGCTTGATCAGCGTGGCGGCCAGGAGCTGCATGAGCAGCGCGCCCATGACCGTGCTGAGCACCCTGATCCGGCCGCCGGTCAGCGGCGTGCCGCCGACGACGACGGCGGTGATCGCCGACAGCTCGATGAACAGGCCGAGCGAGGTGGGGTCGCTGGCCTGCAACCGGGCCGTGGCCAGCACGCCGGCCAGGGCGGCGAGCAGGCCGGAGATCACGTACACGATCAGCAGCACCCGCCTGACGGGCAGGCCGGACAGCTCACTGGCCGAGCGGTTGCCGCCGATGGCGACGACCTGCCGGCCGAACGTGGTGCGCCGCACCACGAACAGCACGATCACGGTGAGCGCCGCCGCGATGAGCACGATGACCGGGACGCCGGCCACGGAGCTGCTGCCGAGCGCGATGAGGTCGGGGTTGCGGAACTCGACGAGCTGCGGCACCAGGACGTTGGCCAGGCCGCGCACGCCGACCAGCAGGGCGAGCGTGGCGACGATGGGCTGCACGCCGACGTACGCGACCAGCGCCCCGCCCGCCGCGCCCACGACGGCGCCGCCGATGACGGCCACGATGACCGCGGGCAGCCAGCCGTAGCCGAGGTAGAGCACGGTCAGCGCGGCGGCCAGCGCCATCACGGACCCGACCGACAGGTCGATGCCCTGGGTGCCGATGACCAGCGCCATGCCCAGCGAGACGATCACGATGGGGGTGACCTGGACGAGCTGGGTGCGGAAGTTGGAGGCGTCGAGGAAGTGCGGGGTGAACAGCACGTTGAACAGCAGCAGCACGAGGACGGCCGCGTACACGCCGTAGTCCTGAACCCACGCGTACACCTGGGGTTTGAGCACGGCGACCCGGGCGCTCCCCCTGGAGGTCAGCTCAGCCATCGGCCTGCTCCGCGATCGTCGCCATGATCCTCTCCTCGGTCACCTCGTCGCCGGACAGCTCGCCCACGACCGTGCCCTCGCGCAGCACGAGGATCCTGTCGGCGCCCTCGACCAGCTCCTCCAGGTCGGAGGAGATGAGCAGCACGCCCAGCCCTTCCTGGGCCAGCTCGTCGATCAGCGCCTGCACCTCGGCCTTGGCGCCGACGTCGATGCCGCGGGTGGGCTCGTCCAGCAGCAGCACCTTGGGCCGGACGGCGAGCCAGCGGGCCAGCAGCACCTTCTGCTGGTTGCCGCCGGACAGCTCGGAGACGAGCTGGTGCTGCGAGGCGGCCTTGATCCTCAGCCTCCGCATGAAGATCTCGACCACCCGGTCGATCTTCGCCTCGGACACCACGCCGGCCCGGCCGAGCGCGGGCAGGGCGGCCAGGACGATGTTCTCGCGGACGGACAGCGTCGGGATGATGCCCTCGGCCTTGCGGTCCTCGGGCAGCAGGCTGACGCCGGCCTTGATGGCGGCGGCGGTGGAGCCGCCGCGCAGCGGCAGCCCGGCCACGAGCACCTGCCCGCCGTCGAGCGGCAGCGCGCCGACGATGGCCTTGGCGGTCTCGGTACGCCCCGCGCCGAGCAGGCCGCCGAGCCCGACGACCTCGCCCGGCTCGACGCTGACGTTCACCCCGTCGAGCACGTGCCTGCGGGTCAGGCCGCGGGCCTCGACCACCGGCGCGTCCGCGCCGGAGCCGTGCCGGTCGCGGCTGAAGCGGGTCACGCCCTGGGCGCGGACCTCGTCGAGGTCGCGGCCCAGCATGAGGGAGATCAGCTTCAGCCGGTCGAGCGCGGCCAGCGGCCCGGTGTGCGCGATCCGGCCGTCGCGCAGCACGGTGACCTGGTCGCACACCTGGTAGAGCTCGTCTAGGCGGTGGCTGACGTACATGACGGCGATGCCGCTGCCGCGCAGCCGCCTGATCACGCCGAACAGCGTCTCGACCTCGCGCGGCTCCAGGGAGGAGGTGGGCTCGTCCATGATGACGACGCGGGCGTCCACGGAGACGGCGCGGGCCAGGGCCACCATCTGCTGGGCGCCGACGCCGAGCGTGCGCAGCGGGCGGCGGACGTCGGTCTCGACGCCGTAGCCGGCCAGCACCCGCTCGGCCTCGCCGTACATGGCGGCGGCGTCGATGACGCCGAACCTGCCGCGCGGCTCGCGGCCGAGCAGCAGGTTGCGGGCCACCGACATCATGGGGACGAGGTTGACCTCCTGGTAAATGGTGGAGATGCCGGCCCGCTGCGCCTCCATGGGGCTGCCGAAGGCGGCGGTGCCGCCCTGGTAGCGCAGCTCGCCCTCGTCGGGGCGGTAGACGCCGGTGAAGACCTTGATGAGGGTGGACTTGCCGGCGCCGTTCTCGCCGACGAGGGCGTGCACCTCGCCAGGACGCAGGGCGAGGGACACGCCGTCGAGCGCGAGGACGCCGGGGAAGCGCTTGCTGACGGCGCGGGCCTCGAGAACCGCTTCCACCTCAGTACGCCTCTCCGAGGGAGTCCTTGGCGTTGGTGGTGTCGTAGTCACGGTCGGAGATGATCACCTTGTCGGGGATGGCCTCGCCGTCGAGGAACTTCTGCGCGGTCTCGAAGGCCAGCGGCCCGAAGCGCGGATTGGACTCGATGACCGCGTGCAGCCAGCCGTCCACGATGCCCTGCACGGCGCTGCGGGTGCCGTCGACCGAGACGATCTTGATGTCGCCTGGCTCCTTGCCCGCGCCCTTGAGCGCGGTGACCGCGCCGAGCGCCATCTCGTCGTTCTCGGCGTAGATGCCGTTGATGTCGGGGTTGGACTGGATGAGCTGCTCGGTGACCTGCTGGCCCTTCTCGCGGGCGAACTCGCCGGTCTGCTCGAACGAGATCGTGATGTCCGGCGCCTTCTCCTTGACCCGGTCCTTGAAGCCGTTGGTGCGCTCGGTGGTGACGTTGTTGCCGGGGGCGCCGAGCAGGATGGCGACCTTGCCCTTGCCGCCGAGCGCGTCGATCATCCGGTCGGCGGCGCGCTTGCCCTGCTCGTAGAAGTCGGAGCCGATGAACGTCAGGTAGTCGCTGCACGGCTTGGCGTTGATCTTGCGGTCGACCGTGATGATGGGGATCTTCTTGGCCGCGGCCTGCTGGAGCACCGGCTCCCAGCCGTCGGAGTTGAGCGGCGCGATGACCAGGAGCTGCACGCCCTGGGCGATGAGCTGCTGCACGTCGGTGATCTGCTTGGAGAACTGCGACTGGGCGTTGGTCACCTTGAGGTCGCCGATGCCCAGCTCGGCCGCCTCGTCCTTGATCGACTTGGTCTCCGCGATGCGGAACGGGTTGGCCTCCTTCTCCGACTGGGAGAAGCCCACGGTGGCCGTCTTGAGGTCGAACGTCGTGCCGCCGAACTGCTCCAGCGTGCAGGTCGGGCCGGCCGTGCCCGCAGGCGTCTGGACGACCTGCCGCCCCGCGGTGCCGGTGGGGGCGGGCGCGCTCTGCGGCTCCTCCGCCTTGGCGCAGGCCGTCGCGGTGAGGAGGACGGCCAGGGTCAGGGCGGCCGTCCGGAGATGGGGGGTCATCGCGGTTCCCTTCTTATCAGGTCCAGCCGGTGCGCGCCCCGGCCCTCACGGGTCCTCGCGGGTCCTCGCTGGCCCTCGCTGGCCCTCGCTGGCCCTCGCTGGCCCTCGCTGGCCCTCGCTGGCAGGGCCGGGGCGGCGGTGGTTCAGTTGCAGGTGGGGCTGATCGCGCTCGTCAGCGCCTTGTGGGCGTCGTGGAGGCGCTTGACGTCGGGCTTGGTGATCGCCCTGTCGTACGTCATGAGGCCGTTGATCTCGGTCTCGACGTCCGTCGTCTGGGTGTAGATGGCGGCGCTGAGCTGCTCGCAGGCGTGCAGCCGCGCCAGCTCCTCGACCATGCCCACGTAGCGGTCGGTGAGGGCCTCGGGGTCGGGCTCGACCGCGTAGCCCCAGCCGCCGCCCGACCAGGTGTGCCCGACGAGCGGCAGGGCCAGGCCGCCGTACTCGCCGATCACGGTCGCGCGGACGCCCTCGGGCTTGCCGGGGTTGCCGGGGCCCGGGTAGATGTGGAAGTCCTTGACGTCGCCGTTGCCGCCGTCCACGGCGCCGCAGCAGTTGACGCCGCTCATGTTGTTCACCAGGCGGCTCGGGTCCCAGCTCTTGACCAGGTCGGCGATGCGGGCCTGGTCGTACTGGCCCCAGCCCTCGTTGAACGGCACCCACATGACGATCGACGGGCTGCTCCTGTGCTGGTCGATCATCGCGCGCAGCTCGGTCTCGAACTGCTGCCTGTCGTCGGTGCGGAACGCCGACGGCATGTCCTGCCAGACCAGCAGGCCGAGCTTGTCGGCGTAGTGGTACCAGCGGTCGGGCTCGACCTTGACGTGCTTGCGCACCGCGTTGAAGCCGAGCGCCTTGGTCTGCTCCAGGTCGTAGCGCAGGGCCTCATCGGTGGGCGCGGTGTAGATGCCGTCCGGCCAGAAGCCCTGGTCGAGCGGTCCGATCTGGAAGACCGGCCGGCCGTTGAGCAGCATCCGGTTGCCGGACAGGGTGATCTCGCGCATCCCGAAGTACGACTCGACCTTGTCGCCCTTGAGCCTGACCTCCAGGTCGTACAGGTGGGGGCTCTCCGGCGACCAGAGCTTGGGCTTGCGCACGGGGACGCGCAGCTTCTCGCCGGTCTTGCCGTGCGCGGTGCCGATGACGCGGCGGCCGTCCCTGACGATCACGGTGGCGGTGCCCGGGGTGCCGTGCACGGTGACGTCCACGGCCTGGCCGCGCACGTCGGGGGTGGTGTCGACGCGGTCGACGCGGTGCCTGCCGACCGGCTCGATCCAGACGGTCTGCCAGATGCCGGACACGGGGGTGTACCAGATGTTGCCGGGTTCGAGCCGCTGCTTGCCGACGGGCTGCGCGCCGCGGTCGGTCGGGTCGTACACGCCGACGACGAGCTCCTGCGGGCCTTTGCGCTTGAGCGCGCCGGTGACGTCCACGCTGATGCGGTCGTAGCCGCCCTTGTGGGTGGTGACGCGCTTGCCGTTGACGTAGACGGCGGCGTCCCAGTCGACGGCGTCGAGGTGCAGCATCAGCCGCTCGCCGCTCCAGGAGCGCGGCACCTCGAACGTGCGCCGGTACCACATGCGCTCCTCGTGCCGGCCGATGCCGGACAGCTGCGACTCGACCGGGTACGGCACGGTGATCCGCTCGGGCAGGGTGCGGCCGATCGGCGCGGCCTCGCCCTCCTTGGCCGTGGCGAACTGCCAGACGCCGTTGAGGCTGCGCCAGCGGTCGCGGACGAGCTGCGGCCTCGGGTACTCGGGCAGCGGGTGGTTCTTGTCGACCTTGTCGGTCCAGCGGGTCTTGAGCACGTACGCGGACAGGTTGACCACGCTCGCGAACGGATAGGCGGCCAGCGGGGTGCCGTCGGCGTAGGCGATGCCGCCGGTGCCGTCGTAGGAGGTGCGCACGGTGCCGCCGGCCTTGGCCGGGACCGGGTACTTGAGCGTGAGCTCCAGGGTCTCCGGGCTCTTCTGCTCGACCGAGGTGACGGGCCAGGCGGCGGCGCCGACGGTCAGCGCGAGCTTCTCCGCCGCGCCGGCGGGCAGCGGGGCGAGGGGCCGCGGGTAGGTGAGCGTCACGACGTCGCCGGCGGTGTTGAGCCGGGCGTCGTACGGGCCGTCCGGCTGGAAGTCGGCCGGGACGGTGAGCGCCTCGGTGGGCACGACGGCCTTCGGCTGGCTCGGGCTCTGCCAGCGCAGGCGCAGGTTGGCGCCGCCGTAGTGCTCGAAGTACTCGACCTTGATGTCGTACTCGCGGCCGGCTTCGAGGGCGATCGGGGTGCCGGTCTGCTCGATGTCCCAGTCGTCCACCCAGTGATCGATGATCATCTGGCCGTCCACCCAGAGCCGGAACCCGTTGTCACCGATGATCGAGAAGGTGTAGGTCTCGGAGTATTCCGGGGTGATCTGCCCGGTCCAGCGGACCGAGACGTCGTCCTCCCTGCCGGTGAGCAGCTGGAAGACGGGGTTGAGGTCGGTCAGCTCCAGCTTCGGGTCGATGATGCTCGCCTTGAGCTCGGCGAAGTCGAACGTCCCCGCCCCTGAGGCGAGGTAGTAGTCGCCGCGCAGCCCGTTCCGCTCGGGAAGGGCCGACGTTGCGGCGGAGGCGGGTGCCGGCAGCTGCCATAACACGGACATCAGTACGGCCAGCAGCAACGCGAGGCGCTTACGCACGGGGAGTGTCCTTTCGGAAGGCGCCGATCAGGTTCGGACAGCTTTTGACCCTGACACGCTCCAAAGTAAGCACCGCCGGACCGAGCCGGTCAAGATTTCCGATCAAATTCGTTCTCGTTCAGTCAGAGGTGAACTCATGTTGGCCTGTCGACTATGATCGGCCCGTGAGCGACACGCAGAGCGACGGACGCAGGCCCGTGTTCGCCGCGGAACGCCGCCAGCGCATCCTCGAGCTGGTGCGTGCCAACGGCGCCGTGTCGCTGCGCGAGCTGGCCCAGGCGGTCCACTCCTCCGAGGTCACCGTCCGCCGCGACCTGCGCGCGCTCGAGTCCGAGGGCCTGCTCAACCGCCACCACGGCGGCGCCACGCTGCCCGGCGAGCTGTCCCGCGAGGCCGGCTACGCGCACAAGGTGTCACTGGAGTCGGCCGAGAAGGCCGCCATCGCCGACCTCGCCGCCGCGCTCGTCGAGGACGGCGACGCCATCGTGGTCGGGCCCGGCACCACCACGCAGGAGTTCGCCCGCCGCCTGACCAGGCACTCCGAGCTGGCCGTGGTGACCAACTCGCTGCTGGTCGCACAGGTGCTGGCCGGCTCGCCGCGCGTCGAGGTGATGCTGACCGGCGGCACGCTGCGCGGCTCCATCCTGGCCCTGGTCGGCAGCGCGGCCGAGCACTCGCTGGCCGGGCTGCGGGTGCGCAGGGCGTTCATCTCGGGCAACGGGCTGACCGCCGAGCGCGGGCTGTCCACGCCCAACATGCAGGTCGCGGGCGTCGACCGGGCCCTGGCCGCCGCCGCCGAGGAGGTCGTGGTGCTGGCCGACCACACGAAGGTCGGCGTCGACACCATGGTGCAGACCGTTCCTCCCGACCAGATCGACCACCTGGTCACCGACGACTCCGCGCCCCGCGACGTGCTCGACGAGCTGAGCGCGCGCGGCGTCCGGCTGCACGTCGCCCAGTTCTGATCGGCGCACTGATCGAATGTGACAAGCCCGTTACTATAATGTTTCCTTCCTCGACCACCATCGAGGGCGGAGGCAACCGTGCTGCAGGTGGCTGGCGTTCTCAAGGCGTTCCAGGGTGTCACCGCCCTCGACCACGTCACCCTGTCCGTACGCGCCGGGGAGGTGCACGCCCTCGTCGGCGGCAACGGCGCGGGCAAGTCCACCCTGGTGAAAGTGCTCTCCGGCGTCTACCCGCCCGACGCGGGCGAGCTGCGCTTCCTCGGCGAGCCGGTGCGCTTCGCCGGGCCCGCCGACGCCAAGAAGGCCGGCATCGCCACCATCCACCAGGAGACCAACCTCGTCCCCACCATGAGCGTGGCCCGCAACCTGCTGCTCGGCAGGGAGCCGCGCGGGCGGCTCGGGCTGATCGACTCCGCCGCCGTGCACGCCAGGGCCGCGCAGGTGCTGGCGGCGTACGGGCTGGAGGTGGACGTCCGCCGCCCGCTCGGCTCGCTCGGCGAGGGCGCGCGGCAGATCGTCGCGCTCGCGCGGGCCGCCTCCGCCGACGCCCGCCTGGTCATCATGGACGAGCCCACCACCGCGCTCGACCACGGTGAGCTCGAGGTGCTGTTCGGCGCGGTGACCCGGCTGCGCGAGCAGGGCCGCTCGGTCATCTACGTCACCCACCGGCTCGAGGAGCTCTACGGCGTCTGCGACCGGGTCACCGTGCTGCGCGACGGCCGGGTCGTGCACACCGGGCCGCTGGCCGGGCTCGACCGGCTGCGGCTGGTCTCGCTCATGCTGGGCCGCCCCTTCCACCCCGCCGCGCCGCCCCTGCCCGCCGGCGAGCCCGACCCGCCCGGCGACGCGCCCGTCCTGGAGGCCAAGGGCCTGACCAGGCACCACATGCTCGACGGGGTGTCGCTCGCCATGCGGGCCGGCGAGGTCGTCGGGCTCGGCGGGCTGCTCGGCGCCGGGCGCAGTGAGACGGCCCGCGCCATCGCCGGAGTGCTGCCGGTGGACGCCGGTCAGCTCACCGTCGCGGGCGCGCCGGTGCGCAAGTGGTCGATCAGGAGCGCCGTACGCGCCGGGATCGGCCTGGTGCCGGAGAACCGCAGGACCGAGGGCATCGTGCCCACCCTGTCGGTGCGCGACAACATCGCCCTGGCCGCCCTCCCCCGCCTGTCGCGGGCCGGCATCGTGTCCGACACGCAGGTGGACAACATCGTCGCGACCTTCATGCGGCGCCTCGGCATCAAGGCCGTCTCCCCCCGCCAGCCGGCCGGCGAGCTGTCCGGCGGCAACCAGCAGAAGGTGCTGCTGGCCAGGTGGCTGGCCATGCACCCCAAGGTGCTGCTGCTCGACGAGCCCACCAGGGGCGTCGACGTCGCCACCAAGGTCGAGATGCAGGCCCTGCTCGACGAACTGGCGGTGGACGGGCTGGCCATCCTGCTCATCTCCTCCGACGTGAGCGAGCTGGTGAAGAACTGCGACAGCGTCGTCGTGCTGCGCGACGGGGCCATCACCGAGCAGCTCAACGGGCCCGAGGTCACCGAGGACCGCCTGCTCGCCGCCCTAGCCAAGGACTAGTAGACGGAGACGTGCGGATGGTCATAGTGGTTGGCCGTCGTGCCGCCGCGGTCCGACATCACCCGCCACACGCCCGTCCTGGCGTGCCAGATGCGCTGGCGGTAGATGACGTACATGATGCCGAGCCGCTTCGCGTTCTTGACCACCCAGGCGGCGATCTCGTCGCCGCGCTTCAGCTCCTCCCCTGACGGCATCGCGCCGCCGCGGCTCAGCATGAAGTCGCAGGCCCGCCCGAGCGGATGCTCGCCACCGTCCTGGATCGGCCGGTAACACCCGATCCCGTACGGCACCTCGAACCGCTCCTGGATGAGCTGCCTGACCAGCCGCATCCTGGGCGTGATGTTGTCGGGCCCGTCCGGCAGCTGCGGCACCCACGTGCCGTCGGGGCGCCGCACCCCCGGCGCCGTGTAGAGCAGGTCGATCCTGTCCTTGATCTTCTCGATCTGCTGCTCGGCCTTCTTCTTGCGCCGCTCCAGCTCGCCGACCGTGCGCTTCAGCTCCTCGGCGCGGGCCGCCGCCTCCTCCTCGGCCCGCGCGCGGGCGTCCCTGACCTGGGCGTGGCCGCGCAGCCTGGCGTCCTGGCCGTCGATGAGGTGCTGGGAGAGCGCCATCCTGTTCAGCAGTCGCGCGGGGTCGCCGCCGCCCTGCCCGCTCACGAGGACGGCGAGCGGTCCCGGCGTGCCGCCCATGTACTCCGCCGTCGCGATGGCCCGCAGCTCCGTCGAGTGGCGGTCGTAGGTCTCCTGCGCCTCGGCCAGCCGCTCGCTCGCCTTCTTCGCCTCCTTGTCCGCCTTCTGCTGGGCGACGCGGGAGGCGTAGTAGTCGGTGATGAGCCTGTCGGCGTCCTTCTGCATCGTGGCCAGCTCCTTCTTGAGCTGCTTGGCCGTCGGCTTGGGCGCCGCGTGCGCGGGGGCCGCGGTGACCAGCAGCAGCTGGGCGAGGACGATGCAGAGCACGGACGTACGGACGGGGGAGGCTTCCGCCACGCTTCTCCTTACCCCGGGCCACAGGGCAGGTTCCGGGCATGAGCTGTTCAGGCCGGGGGTCGCCCTCCATTCGACGCACGATAGTAGAGGATCAAGCCTCCCCACCCGCAAGTCACGAATTTTCGTGATCACGGCCTTTTCGTACTCTGCGCACCACGATGTGCCGTCCGAGCAGCACCGAGCCCGGCACCACGACGAACCCCAGCAGGCTGGTGCCCAGCCCGAGCCCGATGTCGGCGTCCACGAGCCGGTCGCCGCCCCTCAGCACCGGCAGGCCGAGCGAGACGCTCACCGAGACCGACAGCAGCGGCTCCCGTTCGCGCGGCGGGTCCGGCTGGTTCGTCGCGGGCGGCGGCTCCTGGTCGCCCGGCGGGTCGGGCGGGTCGTCAGCAGGGGGCGGCGGGGTCGGCCGGACGGTGGTCGGCGCCGCGGTCGTCGGTGGCCTCCTGGTGGGGCCGCTCGTCGCGGTCGGCCTACGGGTGGGCTCCCTGGTGGGCCTCGTGGTCGTGGGGCGCTGCGCGGACCTGGAAGCCGTACTGGTCGGCTGGGCGGCCGATCTGCCGGCCCGGGGAGGCGCGCTCTCCGCCGGGCGGCCCGCCGAGGTGACCGGCGGCGTCACCACGGCCGGCTCACTCGCCACAGGGGGTTCCTGGGTGCGAGTCGGCCCCGTCGTCAATGTCGTCGTCGGTGTCGTCGTCGGTGTCGTCGTCGGTGTCGTCGTCGGGGTGGCGGCCGGCTTCGGCGGCTCAGGCGAGGAGGGAACGGGCGTGACCGGCGGGGCCACGCTGGGCGGCGGCACGGCCACGCTGCGCGGCTCGGGCGCGTCGCCCAGGATCGCGAACGCCGACACCACCGCGGCGGCCGTCGCCACCACCAGGCCGCCGGTCATGGCGAGCTTCCCGGCCGGCGACAGCGCGTCGCGGAACAGGCTCGTGCCCGTGCCTGACTCGGGGGCGGGCGGCGGGTTCGGCAGCAGCCCGGCCAGCGGCATGGCCGATAACGCCAGGGTCGCGCGGCCACGGACCTCCCAGTCGTCGCCGTACGCGGTGCGCGCCGTCTCCTCCAGCTCCTCCAGGAACGACAGCGCCGTCTCCGGCCGCCGTGCCGGCTCCTTCGCCAGGCCGTGCTCGATCAGCGGGCGCAGCGGCGCCTCGATGTCGTCGATCGGCGGCGGCAGGTGCTGGTGCTGGTAGGCGAGGGCGGCGATGTTCTCGCCGTGGAAGGCGCGGTGGCCGGTCAGGCACTCGTAGAAGACGAGGGTGGCGGCGTAGACGTCGGTCGCGGGCCCGGCCGGGGCCTCGTCCCACTGCTCGGGCGCCATGTACGGCGGCGTGCCCGCCAGCGCGGCCGTCTCCCCGACCTTGGCCGCCACGCCGAAGTCGACGAGCTTGCTGTCGCCGTCCTGGGTGATCATCACGTTCTCGGGTTTGAAGTCGCGGTGCACGACACCGTGCCGGTGCGCCTCCGCCAGGCCGAGCAGCGAGCCCTTCAGCACCGTCAGCGCCGCCTGCGGGCCCGTCGCGCCCTCGCCGGCCAGCAGCCGCCGCAGCGTGAGACCGTCGACCAGCTCCATCACGATGACCGCGTCGTCGTCGCCCTCGACGTAGTCGAGCACGCGAGCGGTGTGCGGGCTGTCGATCTCCTGGATGAGCAGCGCCTCTTCCCTGAACCGCGCCACGAACGCCTCATCGTCGCGCAGCGGCTCGGCGAGGTGCTTGATCGCGACCTGTGAGCCGTCGGATTCGCGGACGGCGAGCATCACGCGGCCGGTCCCGCCGTGACCCAGTTCCCGGATCTCCGTGTAGCCGGGAACCTCCATGGAGCCCTCCTGACCGGATAAAGATCCTTATAGGGGGACGCTAACCTGACGTCACCGGACGTGTCGACCCCCTTCGCCACAGTGATCGGATCGGTATGGACACCATGCCGCGTAGCAGCCCACGGACCCCTCGGCGGACGGCACCTGGCCCCTTGCGCGCCGAACCTTCTGTGCGGCGGTCCCCCTTGGCCGCCGGCTCTCCTGCGGCTCAGCGAGCACCGTCGCGTAGGAGGTCTCGGCGGCGAAGCGGTCGGTCGGCACGTGGTAGGTGCGGGCGATGTCGCGGATCACCGCGTCGAAGGCGAACTCGCCGGTCGTGTGGACGTACCAGCGGCTTGGGGACAAGGACATGGACCGGACATCCAGCGGACGTTTCCGCTGGTATGGCCTCAGGCAGCCGGAAGCGCGGAGGAGGCGGCCGCCGGAGCTGCGGGGGTGGCAGGTGGATGCGCGAAGGTAGCCGCCGGATGCGCGGAGGTGGCCGTGAGGAGGCGGTGGACTTCGCGGGCGGCCATGCGGCCCGCGCGGTTGGCGCCGATCGTGCTGGCCGAGGGGCCGTAGCCGACCAGCTGCACCCTGGGGTCGCGGACGACGCGCGTGCCGTCGACGCGGATGCCGCCGCCCGGCTCCCGCAGGCGCAGGGGTGCGAGGTGGTCGAGCGCCGAGCGGAACCCGGTGGCCCAGACGATGGTGTCGCAGGCCAGGAACGTGCCGTCGTCCCACTCCACGCCGTTCTCCGTGATACGGCGGAACATGGGGCGCCGGTGCAGAGCGCCCTTGGCCAGCGCCTCACGGACGACCGTGCTGTAGGTGAGCCCGGTCACGGCGACGACGCTCTGCGGCGGCAGCCCGGCGCGTACGCGGTCCTCCACCAGGGCGACGGCCTCGCGCCTGGCGTCCTCGCCGAAGTCGTCGTCACGGAAGACGGGTGGCCGCCGCGTCACCCACGCGGTCGCGGCGGCCACCCCCGCGATCTCCGACAGGACGTGCGCCGCCGACGTCCCGCCGCCCACCACGACCACCCGCCGCCCCGCGAACTCCGCCGGCCCCCGATAGTCGGCGTAGTGCAGCCGGCGGCCGGCGAACGTGGCGGCCCCCGGGTAGTACGGCCAGTAGGGACGGGTCCACGTACCGGTCGCGTTGACCAGCGCGGCGGCGGACCACTCCCCCGCGTCCGTCGCGACGAGCAACCGCCCCCTGGCGCCCTCGCGCACGGACGTGACCCGCACAGGACGCACGACGTGCAGCCCGGTCGCCCGCTCGTAGGCGTCGAAGTACGCGGGCACGACCTCGGCGGCGGGCCGCACCTCGCCGCCGTCCGCGGGCTTGGGGTGGCCCGGCAGGTCGAAGATGCCGTGCACCTTGTCCATCGTCAGCGACGGCGACCGGTGCCGCCACGCCCCGCCGGGCCCGTCCTCCGCGTCGAGCACGACGGCCTCGACCCCGAACCGCCGCAGGAAGTACGCACTGGACAGGCCGGCCTGCCCGGCCCCGATGACGACGACGTCACTCTCCTCCACGCTCACCCTCAACCACCCCCGCCCCGCCCCTCTTCCCACCGCCCCCGAAAACCCGAAACGGTTTCGTCAAGGGCGCCCCGGCGCGCGAACCACCGAACGGCGTGGTCAGGGGAAGATTCACCAGGTCAGAAGAGCCGAGGCGGTGTGAAGAAGAAACTTCGAAGGACCGAAACTTTTCGGCAGCTGACATCCACCGCCTCACCTCTCCCCCGCTGAGAACCGGGGAGAGGATCCGAGGCGAACATCCACCACCCCACCTCCCCCCGGCGAAAGCCGGGGAGGGGCGGGGTGGTGGGTCAGGGGCGGTGGGGGACGGGGGCGGTGGAGCCGCGGACCACCAGCTCGGTGGCCAGCTCCACGTGGTGGGAGTCCACGCGTTCGCCTTCCGCCAGCCGCAGGGCCGTGCGGAGGGCGGCCTGGCCCATCTCGCGGAGCGGCTGCCGGATGGTGGTCAGCGGGGGTGAGGTGACCTTGGCGATCTGGGTGTCGTCGAAGCCGACGATGCTCAGATCCTCCGGGATGCGCAGCCCGCGCTCCCGCGCCGCCTCCATGATGCCGACGGCCATCTCGTCGCTGCCGGCGAAGATGGCGGTCGGCGCGTGGGGCAGGTCGAGCACGGCGGCTCCGCCCTCGACGCCGTCCTGGTAGTGGAAGTGGCTGGAGCGCACGTAACCGGGCAGCACGGGCGCCCCCTCGGCCTCCATGGCGGCCCGGTAGCCGTGCAGCCGCGCCTGGTTGCACGCGGCGGTGGCGGGCCCGCCGACGTAGGCGATGCGCCGGTGGCCGAGCGAGAGCAGGTGCTGGGTGGCGGCCAGCCCGCCGGCGAAGTTGGTGGAGCCGATGCTGGTCACCCGGGTGCGCGGCAGGTTGAGCGGGTCGATGAGGACGAGCGGCAGCCGCGCCCGGTTGAGCGCGGCGGGCTGCCCCGCGGTCAGCTCGCTGGTGACGGCGATCAGCGCGCGCCGCCCTGCGGCGACGAGGCCGCGCGCCCAGGCGGTGGTGCGGGCCTGACCGCTCCTGATGCTGACCACGATGCCGACCCCGGCCTCGGCCCCGGCCTCGACGGCGCCCTGGATGATCTCCGTGGAGTAGGCGTTGAGGTCGGTGTCGAACTGCACCTCGACGGTGCCGAGCCCGGCCTGCTCGCGGCGTGGCGCCGGGGCGACGTAGTCGTGCTGCTGCAGCAGCGACTGCACGAGCGAGCGGGTGGCCGGCGAGACGTCGCTGCGGCCGTTGAGCACCTTGGAGACGGTCGCGACCGACACCCCTGCGGACGCCGCGACCGTCGCGAGGGTGGCACGTCTAGGACTGGGCGGCATCTGCACCCCCTTGCCGGGACTGCCCGGCGGCCGCGCCGGCGCTCACCTCCGCGGGTGTGACGAGCCGGCGGTCGTGGCCGACGTGGCGGGCCCGGCCGGTCAATCGTACGACGGCGCGGCACGGCAGGTCGGCGGCCGACGTGCCGGCCAGCACCTCGATGTCGCCTGGTTCGACGACGCGGCGCAGGTCGCGCCCGGTGAAGGCGGTGCGGTCGGCGTGTATGCGGAAGGTGACGTCGGCGCTTTCGCCGGGTTCGAGCGGAACTCTGGCGTAGCCGGTGAGCTGCAGGACGGGTCTGGTGACCGTGGCGAGGAGGTCGTTGAGGTAGAGCTGGACGACCTCCTCGCCGGCCCGCCCGCCGGTGTTGCGCACGGTGACGGTGGCGCTGAACTCGCCGTCGGTGGGCACCTCGGTGGCGCTGAGCCGCAGGCCGGACACCTCGAAGGTGGTGTAGGAGGCGCCGTGGCCGAAGGGGAACAGCGGGGTGGGGTCGAGGTTGCTGATGCCGTGGCTGTCGGTGCCGAGCGGCGGCTGGAGGTAGGTGCCGGGCTGGCCGCCCGGTACGCGCGGGATCTGCACGGGCAGCCGCCCGGTGGGCTGGACGCGTCCTGACAGCACGCCGGCGATGGCCGCGCCGCCCTCCTCGCCGGGCATGAACGCCTGGACGAGCGCGGCGGCGCCGTCGCGGATCTCGCCCAGCGCGTACGGCCGTCCGGAGACCACGACGACGACCACGGGCGTGCCGGTGGCGGCCAGCTCGGCGAGCAGGTCGGCCTGCACGCCGGGCAGCCGCAGGTCCTCGGCGTCGCAGCCCTCGCCGGAGGTGCCCTGCCCGAACAGCCCGGCCAGGTCGCCGACCACGGCCACGCACACGTCGGCGTCGCGGGCGGCTTCGACGGCGGCGGCGAAGCCGGAGCGGTCGTCTCCGCGCACCTCGCAGCCCTTCTCGTAGCGCAGCTCGGCGCCGGGCAGCTCGGCGGTGAGCGCGTCGAGCACGGTGGGCGCCTCGATGCCGAGCCCGAGTCCGGGGTGGCGGGGCAGCACGTGGTTGGGGAAGGCGTAGCAGCCCATGAACGTGCGGGGGTCGTGGGCGGCGGGCCCGACGACGGCGACGCGGCGCGGCGCGGGGCGGCCGTCGGGCCCGCCGCCGAGCAGCGGCAGCGCGGTGCCGGCGTCGAGCAGGATGATCGAGCGCTCGGCCAGCTCTCTGGCGAGTGCGCGGTTGGCGGGCGAGTCGAGGTCGACGTCCGCGGCGCCGGCGACGGACTGCTCGGGCGTCCACCCGGGGTCGAGCAGCCCGAGCTCGACCTTCTGGGTGAGCAGGCGGCGCACGGCCCGGTCGATGAGCTCCTCGTCCAGCTCGCCGCGGCGTACCCGGTCGGCGAGGTCCTGGCCGAAGCCGAGGGTGTCGGGCAGCTCGACGTCGATGCCGGCGGTGAGCGCCTGCACGCCTGCCTCGCCGGTGTCGGCGGCGACGCGGTGCATGGTGGTCAGGAACGGAACCGCCCAGTAGTCGGAGACGACGGTGCCGGTGAAGCCCCAGTCGTCGCGCAGCACCTCGGTGAGCAGCCACGGGTCGGCGCCGGCGGGGACGCCGTCGACGTCGGAGTAGGAGTTCATCACCGAGCGGGCGCCGCCGAGCGCGATCGCGGTCTCGAAGGTGGGCAGGATGATGTCGAGCAGCTCGCGCCTGCCCATCGGCACGGGCCCGTGGTTGCGCGCGGCGCGGGAGGCGGAGTAGCCGGCGAAGTGTTTGAGCGTGGCGATGATCCCGGCGTTCTCCAGCCCGCGTACGTAGGCGGCGCCGAGCGTCGCGACCAGGTACGGGTCCTCGCCCATGGTCTCCTCGACCCGCCCCCACCGGTAGTCGCGCACGACGTCGAGCACCGGCGAGAGCCCCTGGTGCACGCCGACGGCCCGCATGTCGCGGCCGATGGCGGCGGCCATGCGCTCGACCAGGCCGGGGTCGAAGGTGGCGGCCCAGGCGATGGCGGCCGGGTAGACGGTGGCGCCGTAGGCGGTGAAGCCGGTCAGGCACTCCTCGTGGACGATGGCGGGGATGCCGAGCCGGGAGCGTTCGATCACGATCCGCTGCTGGCGGACGACCTCGGCCGCGCCTTCTTCCGGCGTGACGGGGACGCTGCCGTGGACGCGGGTCAGGTGGCCGAGCCCGTGCCGGGCGGCCTCCTCCAGCGGGATGGTGCCGGAGGCGGCGAAGACGTCCTGCATGGGGGCCACGTTGAGCGGCTCCGCGCCCGGCTCCGGCTCCTCGGCCTGGCTCATGTCGTTGCCGACCCACCTGCTGCCGAGCTGGCCTATCTTCTCCTCCAGGGTCAGCTCGGCAAGGAGGGCTTCGACTCGGTCGGCCACGGCGAGCGCCGGGTCCTGCCACGGGCGCAGCGCCCGGTTCGCCGTGGGGGTCCGATCTAGAGCCGTCATGTACTGCGCTCCTTAAAGAGGTGCGGTCTTTTCGTAACTTTTCGAAGACGTTTCGCCAGCGGTGCCGACCTCGGCGCGCGACCGTCGCTGTCCCAGACCTCCAGCTAAGAGCACGCGCGGTAGTACCTTACACGCGCCTCATCAGAACGCCAGATGTTTGTCTGATCGACAACCTCTTGACACCACTATTCCCGAAACCTAGATTGGCGACCCCCGCGGTCATGTCGAAAATGTTTCGATGAGCTGACACTAGGAGGAGTGGAAGAGTGGCACTAGGGTGCCAATCCACGACCGCCGGCCATCGCATCCGATGATCAACGAGCCGCGACCCCCAGCCCGCGGCACTCACGTACGGAGATCAGCGTGGAGTCCAGGACTACCTCTCGCCGCAACTTTCTCAGCCTCGTCTCCATGGGAGTCCCCCTAGGAGCCGCACTTGCCGCCTGTGGCGGCACGGGTCCCACCCAGACGGGCGCCGGTGGCGACCCCGGCGCCGGCGCGACCACCGGTGGCGGCGCCAACAGCGCCACGTACTGGTACCTGTCGACGCAGCCGCAGGAGGGCGTGCGCACCCGGACGATCGAACGGCACAACAAGGCCAACCCCAGCGGGACGATCACCGGCACGACGTTCCAGAACGACGCCTACAAGACCAAGATCAAGACGGCTATCGGCGCCGGCCAGGCCCCCACCCTCATCTGGGGCTGGGGTGGCGGCACCCTGCGCAGCTACGTGCAGGCCGGCCAGGTGGACGACCTGACCGACTGGTTCGAGCAGAACGCGGCCGTCAAGGACAAGCTGTTCCCGTCCTCCTTCGGCGCCGCGACCATCGACGGCAAGATCTACGCGATGCCGTGCGAGACCCTGCAGCCGATCGTCCTCTACTACGACAAGCGGGCCTTCGACAAGATCGGCGCGCAGCCGCCCCAGACGTGGGGCGACATCCTCGACCTGGTGCCCAAGTTCAACGCCAAGGGCATCGCGCCGTTCTCGCTGGGCGGCCAGTCGCGCTGGACGAACATGATGTGGCTGGAGTTCCTCTTCGACCGCATCGGCGGTCCCGAGGTCTTCCAGGCCGTGTTCGACGGTGAGAAGGACGCCTGGTCCAACCCGGTCGCGATCCAGGCGCTGGGCGAGATGCAGAAGCTGATCAAGGCCGACGGCTTCGTCAAGGGCTTCTCCTCCATCACCGCCGACTCCAACGCCGACCAGGCCCTGCTCTACACCGGCAAGGCCGCCATGATGCTGCACGGCGGCTGGACGTACGGCAGCATGAAGGCCGACGGCGGCGACTTCGTCTCCGGCGGCAACCTGGGCTACATGAACTTCCCGCCGGTCGACGGCGGCAAGGGCGACCCCGGCAACACCGTGGGCAACCCCGGCCAGTACATCTCCATCTCCTCCAAGGCCACGCCCGAGCAGAAGGAGATCGCCAAGAAGTTCTTCGCCGGTGCGCTGATCGACGACACCGCGGTCAAGGAGTGGGTCGGCACGGGCGCCGTCCCGATCATCAAGGGCGCGGACAAGGAGTTCGCGAACTCCGAGGACAAGGACTTCCTGGGCTTCGTCTACAACATCGCGGTCAACGCCAAGACCTTCGGCCAGTCCTGGGACCAGGCGCTCAGCCCGACGGCCGCCGAGGTGCTGCTGGACAACATCTCGAAGCTGTTCCAGCTGTCCATCTCGCCCGAGCAGTTCGCCACGAACATGAACGCGGTCATCGGCAAGTGAGCGCCGTCATGACCACCGCCAGGCCCGCCCGCAGGGCGGGCCGTGGCGGCTCCATCAAGTGGATGACCATTCCGGCGCTGGTGTTCTTCGTCGGGTTCGCCCTCATCCCGCTGGTAGGGGTGCTCGCCCTCAGCTTCGCGCAGTGGGACGGGCTCGGAGAGATCGGTATCGCCGGGTTCAGCAACTGGAGCGCCATCCTCGCCGATCCCGGCCTGCCGCACGCGCTGTGGATCACCTTCCTCGTCATGGCCGTCTCGTGGGCGGTGCAGACGCCCGCGAGCATCCTGATGGGGGCCTTCCTGGCCGGGCAGCAGAAGTACCGCGCGGTCCTGTCGGTGGTGTTCTTCATCCCGCTGCTGCTCAGCTCCGCCGCGCTGGCGATCACCTACAAGGCGCTGCTCGACCCGAACTTCGGTCTCGGCGCCGGGCTGAACATCCCGTTCCTGGTCCAGGACTGGCTGGGCGAGCCGGTGCTCGCCTTCGGCGTGGTGATCTTCGTGGTGTCGTGGCAGTACATCCCGTTCCACTCGCTGATCTACCAGGGCGGCATCCGGCAGATCCCGCGCTCGATGTACGAGGCCGCCGAGCTCGACGGCGCGGGCCGGGTGCGCAGGTTCTTCAGCATCACGCTGCCGCAGCTCAAGTACACGATCATCACGTCGTCCACGCTGATGGTCGTCGGGTCGCTGACCCTGTTCGACCTGATCTTCGTGCTGACGGCGGGGGGCCCGGGCGACGCCACCCGGGTGCTCGCGCTCGACATGTACAAGCGCGGTTTCCAGGCCAACCTCATGGGTCCGGCCAGCGTGATCGCGGTCATCCTCGTCCTCGTCGGCCTCGGCCTGTCGCTGTTGCTGCGCCGGCTCGGCGGCCGAGACCAAAGCCACAGCCAGCTTGAAGGGGCCTGACGCATGACGACCGCCCCCACCAGGGCTCCCCGGCGCGACACCATCTCCGCCGGCCCTTCGCACCGCCGCAAGGTCGGCCGCAGCCAGGAGCGCCCCAACTGGATGGCCGGCCTGACCAGCGTCATCTGGCTGGTCATCGTCGCCGTGCCGATCTACTGGATCGTCATCACCAGCTTCAAGTCGCAGTCGAACTACTACCAGGAGAACCCGTTCGCCCCGCCGGGAGAGCCGACGCTGGCGAACTACCGCCTGGTCATCGAGTCCGACTTCATCCAGTACTTCATCAACAGCGTGATCGCGACCCTCGGCGCCGTGGTGCCGGCCGTGCTGGTCAGCTTCATGGCGGCGTACGCGATCGTGCGCGGCGGCAGGAGCAGGTCGCTGCGCTGGACGAACTCGCTGTTCCTGATGGGCCTCGCGATCCCGCTGCAGGCCGTGGTGATCCCGATCTACCTGATCATCATCCAGCTCGGCCTGTACGACTCGCTGATGGCGCTGATCCTGCCGTCGATCGCGTTCGCGATCCCGCTGTCGGTGCTCGTCCTGTCGAACTTCATCAGGGACGTGCCCAAGGAGCTGTTCGACTCCATGCGGATCGACGGCGCCTCCGAGACCGAGATGCTCTGGAAGCTGGCGTTCCCGCTCACCCGCCCCGCCGTGGTGACGGTGACGATCTACAACGCGCTGCAGATCTGGAACGGCTTCCTGCTGCCTCTGGTGCTCACCCAGAGCCCCGACAAGCGCACGCTGCCGCTGGCGCTCTGGTCGTTCCAGGGCCAGTACAGCATCAACGTGCCCGCGGTGCTCGCCTCCGTCGTGCTCACCACGCTGCCCATCCTGGTGCTGTACGTGGTGGGCCGCCGCCAGCTCCTTGCCGGTCTCACCGCGGGGTTCGGCAAGTGAGCCGGCCGGCGTGCCGCCTCAGGTGCGCCATGTCCGTCTCGTAGAAGCGGTCGTCCCCGCGGGCGACGTGACCGGCGAAGGCCGCGTCGCCCGCGGCGGCCACGTCGCCGTGGCAGATCACCTCGGCCGGCTCGACCGGCGGGAGGTACCAGGTGGCGCCGGGCGGCGGCACGAAGCCGGCGGTGGCGTCGTGGTAGCGGCGCAGCAGCCGGGCCGCGCCGGTCAGCGCCTCGTCCGTACGCGCCCACGGCGGCAGCGGATGGCCGGCCGTCTCCCCCGGCACGAAGCCGAGCACCTCGCGCCCCTGCTCGTCCACGCCATGGACGCTCGGCGCGCCGGTGAAGCCGCGTGCGGCGAGGTGGCGCAGCAGCGCGTGCACGGCCGGGGTCCAGGGGCCGGTGGGGCGGCGTACGGTGCCGGCCACCTTCACCACGTGGTTGACGCCCCCGCCTGTCAAGATCTCCTCGTCCGGCACCCCTCCCTTGTACCGGTCGTGCCGCTCACCGCACCACTTGTTTTATGACCGGCTTCCCGGCGGCGCGATAGAACAAAGCGCATGGACCCGGCACCGGTGGTACTCGTCGTGGACGACGAGCGCAACATCCGCGAGCTGCTGCTCGACGCCCTGGAGCTCAACGGCTTCCGTGTCCGCACGGCCGCGTCGGGCTCCCAGGCGCTGCAGAGCGTCGGCAGGGAGCGGCCCGACCTCATCCTGCTCGACGTGATGCTGCCCGACCTCGACGGCTTCGCGGTGGCGCAGCGGCTGCGGCCGGACGGCGGCGGGCCGCCGGTGCTGTTCCTGACCGCGCGCGACACGGTCGCCGACCGCATCGCGGGGCTGACGGCGGGCGGCGACGACTACGTGACGAAGCCGTTCAGCCTGGAGGAGGTGGTGCTGCGCATCCGCGCCATCCTGCGCCGCACGGGCGCGCGCGAGGCGCCCTGCGACGACGGCCTGCTCCGCTACGCCGACCTGGAGCTGGACGAGGAGACCCACGCCGTACGCCGCTCCGGCCGGCACATCCACCTGTCGCCCACGGAGTTCGCGCTGCTGCGTTACCTGATGATCAATGCCGAGCGGGTGGTGAGCAAGTCGCAGATCCTCGACCGCGTGTGGTGCCACGGCTTCGGCGCCGACAGCCGCATCGTGGAGTCGTACATCAGTTACCTCCGCCGCAAGATCGACGCCGAGGGACGGCCGCTGATCCACACGCTGCGCGGCGTGGGCTACTCCCTGCGCGACCAGACCCTGCTGGACCGCGCCCGATGACGGGCCGTTCCCTCCCCCGTGCGCGGGCGTGGCCGCTGCGGCACCGGCTGCTCGCGGCGCTGCTCGCGTTGTCGGCGGCGGCGCTGGCGGTGTTCGCGGCGGCCGGGGTGCTGCTGCTCGACCGCTCGCTGCTGGCGCGCGTGGACACCCAGCTCACCGGGTTCGCCGCGACGTTCCGGCAGGGTCGGCCGCCGCCCGGCGCTCCCGTGCCGCCGCCCCGGCCGCGGGGCGAGGTGGAGCTGCCCACCCTGTTCCGGGTCACGGTGTTCACCGGGTCGGGCGCGGTCGTACGGCGGCTGCCCGGCGACGGCGACGGCCCCGACGTGTCCGCCGCCCTGCTCGCCCACCCGCCGCGCGGCCCCTTCACCGTGCCCGACATGGCGGGCGGCGCCGAGTGGCGGACCATGATCGTGCGCCTGCCCGACGGCAACAGGGCCGCCGTCTCGCTCTCCCTGGAGTCCAACCGCAGCACCGTACGCCAGCTCCTGCTCATCGAGGCGGCGGCCGGCGTCCTCGTCCTGGTGCTGCTGGGTGCGGTGGCGCTGGTCGTGGTCCGCCTCGGCCTGCGCCCGCTCACCCGCATGGAACGCACGGCCACCGCCATCGCGGCGGGCGAGCTGGACCGGCGGGTCTCCGACAGCGACCCGCGCACCGAGACGGGCCGGCTGGGCCGGGCGCTGAACGTCATGCTCGGCCGCCTGGGCGAGGCCCTGCACCAGCGCGAACGCTCCGAGCAGCGGCTGCGCCGCTTCCTCGCCGACGCCTCGCACGAGCTGCGCACCCCGCTCACCTCTATCAGGGGCTACGCCGAGCTGTACCGGCACGGCCGGCCCGGCCCCGATCCCGTCGTGGCCCGCATCCTCGGCCGCATCGAAGGGGAAGCTGAGCGGATGGGCGTCCTGGTGGAGGACCTGCTGCTGCTCGCCCGCCTGGACGAGGAGCGCGCCCTGGACCTGACGGAGGTGGACCTGCACGTCATCGCGGCCGACGTGGTGCACGGGGCACGGGCGCGCGATCCCGGCCGCGCGGTGGAGCTGGTCCTGGGCGACGATCCGGTACGCGTGACCGGCGACGAGCACCGCCTGCACCGCGTCCTCGCCAACCTGGTCGGCAACGCCCTCACCCACACCCCGGAGGGCACCACCGTCCACGTCCTGCTCGGCAACCGGGGTCCCGGCGATCACGGCACGACGGCCGCCAGGGCCGGACGCGATGACGTGCAGGGGCCGGACGCCGGCGATCTCCCCGCGGGGGCCGTCACCTGGGCGGGGGCCGAGGAGGTGCGGGGGCCGGTGGTCGTGGTCGAGGTGTGCGACGACGGGCCGGGGATCGATCCCGAGCACCTGCCGCACGTCTTCGACCGCTTCTACCGCGCCGACTCCGCCCGCTCCCGCGAGAGCGGCAGCACCGGTCTGGGGCTCGCCATCGCGGCGGCGCTGGTGGCGGCGCACGACGGCCGCATCGAGGCGCGCAGCGCGCCGGGCCATGGCACCGCGTTCCGCGTCCTGCTGCCCGTGGAGGGCCCGCCGGGTCAGCCCGAGCGGCGCACCATCTCCTCGATCCAGACGGGCGCGTAAGGGGACGTGCAGCCCGGCGAGGTCGGGTAGTCCTTCAGCACCTCCAGGCGCTCCCCGATGGCGATGGCGCGGGCGCGGTGCCCGGGGTGGTCGATGCCGATCTGGGCCAGGCAGTGGTTCATCGCCCACTGCAGGCGTTCGTGGGCGTCCTTCATCTCCGCCTCGACGACGTCCAGCAGCCCCGCCAGGTCGAGGCCCTCGGGCTTCCTGGACACCCGTTCGGTGGTCAGCGCCCAGCCCGCGCTCGCCACCACCGGGTCGTGGTCGGCGAACCAGGCCCCCCGCAGCCCCTCGGCGTGCGGGCTCTTCTTCACCACGTAGTTGACCAGCCAGTCCTGCACCTTGGGCGTGCGGGCCTCACGCAGCATGCGGTCCAGCTCGTCCGCCTCGAACGCCTTCGGCCGGCAGACCAGCAGCGCCAGCAGCCGTGCCGCGCTGTCACCCGTCTCCCAGAGCGCGCGGGCGAGGTCCTGCCGCGTCTTGAGCCGCTTCGCGATCGCGCGCAGCTTGCCCAGGTTCACGGCGTGGTCGTCGCCGTGCCGCTCGTTCACCTCGCGGATCTTCGGGTCCGCGAGTGCGGCCAGCTCGGCCATCACCTCTGCCAGCTCGTCGGCCGGTGTCCCGGTCGTCGCCGTCTCGGCCACGTCCACCTCCCTGTCGGACTTCAGCGTAAGCGGGAGTTCACACACTATTCCCAGCTTGTTGCGGTCCCATATGGACCGACACGGAAGGAGAGACATGCTGCGCAGATTCCGCAGGCGTACCATCTCCGCAGATCAGCCCGCCGCTCCAGGCTCTCACCCAGGCGAGGCGGGGCACGCCCTGCGCGCTCCCAGCAGGCTGCACGCGTTCAACCGATACGAGATCAAGTACCTGGTCGACGCCGCCACGGCCGGCGAGCTGCGGGCCGAGATGGAGCGCCTGCTCGACCGCGACGAGCACAGCGGCGAGAACGGCTACGGCATCTGGAGCGTCTACTACGACACCCGGGGCCTGCGCTTCTACTGGGAGAAGATCGAGGGCCTGAAGTTCCGAAGGAAGCTGCGGATCCGCCACTACGGCGACCGGTTCCAGGTCACCGGCGACACCCCGGTCTTCGTGGAGATCAAGCAGCGGGTCAACCGGGTCACGCAGAAGCGGCGGGTGCGGCTGCCGTACCGGGACGCCGTCGCGCTGTGCGACGGGCGCGCGATGGTCGCGCACGAGCCGTCCGAGCGGGCCTTCCTGGAGGAGGTGCTCGACCTCGTCTGCCGCCTCGACCTGCGGGCGACCGCGATGACCGGCTACCAGCGGCACGCGTACGTGGGCCGCGGCGCCGACGTGGGCCTGCGGGTGACGTTCGACCAGCGGGTACGCGGGCGTGACAGGGACTTCCACCTGGGCGCCGACGCCGAGAACCGGTTCATCGTCCCGCCCGGCAAAGTGATCATGGAGGTCAAGGCCAACGAGCGGGTGCCGTACTGGCTGACCGACCTCACGGCCGAGCGGAACCTCCAGGTGGTCCGGGTCTCCAAGTACTGCCAGAGCGTGGAGGCGTACGGGCTGGCGCCCCGCTCCCTGTTCCACATCCCCGGCCACGAGCTCGGCCTCGACCCCATCCCCGGCCGCCCGCCGGCCATGACCACCGCCAAGGAGGCGTGACCCCCGTGGACTTCTCATTCCAGGACCTGTCGGGCACGTTCAGCGTCGCCGACATCGCGATCGCGATGTCCCTGTCGTTCGTGCTCAGCGCCATGATCGGCTGGGTCTACCGGGCGACCCACCGCAACGTCTCCTACAGCCAGTCGTACGTGCAGACGCTGGTCATCCTCGGCATGCTGATCTCGCTCATCATGCTGGTCGTCGGCTCGAACATCGCCCGCGCCTTCGCCCTGGTCGGCGCTCTGTCGGTGGTGCGGTTCCGCAACGCGATCAAGGAGACCAGGGACGTCGGGTTCATCTTCCTGGTGATGGGCGTCGGGATGGCCGTCGGCACCCGGTTCTACCTGCTGGCCGTGGTCGCCGCCGTGGCGATCTCGCTGATCATCATGATCATGCACCGGTTCAACTGGTTCCAGCTGAACGTGCGGCGGCAGGTCGTCAAGGTGCAGGTGCCGTCCGACGACGACTACACGCACGCCATCCAGGACGTGCTGGTCCGGCACACCGACGAGTTCGAGCTGGTCAGCATGGAGTCGATCAGGGCCGGAGCGCTGATGGAGCTGATGTACACGGTCAAGATCAAGAAGGGCAGCGAGCCCGCGGACGTGATCGCCGCGCTGCGCGAGCGCAACCACGGCCAGAACGTCACGGTCCTGACCGGGTACGACCAGACGGACCTGTGAGGGCCCCGTCATGGCACTCAAACACCGCATCCCCGTCAAACTCCGGCAGAACTGGAAGCTGGTCGCGTTGTGCGCGGTGTTCCTGGTGGCGTGCTGGGGGGTGTTCGGCAGCGGGACCATCCGCCCGTACGTCACCACCTCCGGCAGCGCCCAGGCCGACACCGTCGTCCAGAACCTCACCGGCACCCGCGAACTGTTCGACGCGGCCACGCCGCACGAGGTGACGCTCACGTTCCGGGACGAGGGCTACCAGGACATGCTGACCGAATACTTCAAGGATGGCGACAAGAAGTACGTCGAGGCGGATCTCACCATCGACGGGACCCGGATCCCGAGCGTGGGGATCCGGCTCAAGGGCAACTCGACCTTGCAGGGGTTCACCTGGAAGGGACAGTCCAGGCCGCGCGTCAGGCCGGGCGGCGGCGAAGCGCCGGAGGGCTTCCAGCCCCCGGCCGACGGCCGGCTTCCGGGAAACGCGCAGCCCCCGGGGAACGGACAGCGACCCGGCAACGGGCAGCCGCCCGGGATGGGACGGCCGCCGGGCGGCGGGCGGGCCGGTTCCGGGCAGCTCAAGGCCGAGGAGCCGGAGAATCTGCCGTGGCTGATCAGCTTCGACGAGTTCGTGGCGGGCCGCCGCTACCAGGGCCACAGCCAGATCGCCGTACGCCCGGCCGCGCAGCAGTCCTCGACCCTGCTCAACGAGGCGCTGGCCATCGCCATGGTGGGCGCGGCGGGCGAGCCGACCCAGCGCTCGGCCTACTCCTCCTTCTCCGTCAACGGCCGCGCGTCGAAGCCGCGGCTGCTCGTCGAGTACCTGGACGAGGGGTACGCCGAGCGGCTCGGTGACGGCGTGCTGTACAAGTCGCTGGCCTCCAGCAGCTTCGCCTACCAGGGCGAGGACCAGACCGCGTACGCCGACGACTTCAAGCAGGTCAACCTGAAGGGCGAGCGGGACCTGCAGCCGGTCATCGGCTTCATCAAGTGGGTGGAGGAGGCGTCGGACGAGGAGTTCGCGAAGGGCCTGGCCGAGCGGCTGGACGTCGAGTCGTTCGCCCGCTACGCCGCCCTGCAGAACCTGCTGCTGAACTTCGACGACATGGCCGGCCCCGGCCGCAACTACTACCTCTGGTACGACCTCGGCACCCGCACGTTCCGCGTGATCAGCTGGGATCTCAACTTCGCGTTCAGCGGCGACGCCACGGCCGGCCCGGAGGAGACGATCAGCCGGGGCTTCGGCGCCCGCCCGCAACGAGCGGCCCAGCGCGATCAGCAGGCCCAGCCGCCCGCCGGGGGCGGGCCACGGATGATGGGACACGCGTTGAAGGACCGCTTCTTGAAGGACGCCGGCTTCAAGAAGCTCTATGAGCGCGAGTACGCCGCCCTGTACCGGGAACTCCTGGCCGGCGGCACCGCCACGAAGCTACTGGACGAGGCGCTGGCGGCGTACGGACGGAACGCCGGAGCCGACACCGCGCAGGCGACCGAGGAGGCGACCGCCCTCCGCGAAACCCTCCAGACCCGCACCAAGGCCCTGAGCTCCCTGGCCTCCTGACCCCTTCGCCGTCCACCGGCCTGGAACCGGTGGACGGCGGGCGCGGTCAGCGGCGGGCGCGGAAGGCGACGGCGGTGGTCGAGGTGATCGCCGTCACCAGGACGACGGTGAGCAGGACGGTGCTCAACGGGTTCCGCCGCCGCTCCGCCGGCTCGGCCCGGATGACGTGCGACCGCGCGGACGGCGTCGGGGACGGCGTGGGAGTGGGCGTGAGCGTCGGGGTGGGCGGCAGGACCACCTCAGCCGGTACGAGCGGCGGCACGCCCCGCTGCACCTGCCGGGGCCGCCCGCGCGGGCACTCCCCCAGCTGGACGTCCCCCGCGCACAGCCCGTCCGGGTAAACGGTCACGTGAGGCACCGTCACCTTGGGCGCGGCATGCCGCTTGGCGTCCGGCATCGCGATCGACACCCTGGGCCGAGGCGAACTCTGCACCCACACCCGCGGCACCCGCACGTCCCGCCCGACTCTGACCCGCTTGGGCGGCGCCGGCGGCCGCACGGACACCTTGGGCACAGGCCGCGGCTTGGGCACCGCACGAGTCTTGGGCACCGCGCCGGGCTTGGGCACCGGCATCTGCCTGACGAGCGGCCGAGCCGGCTGACGAGGCGGCGGCACCCGCCCCGGCCCGGTCACGCGAGCCGCCACCCGCACCCGCCGCGAGGCCACCAGCACCACCCCCTCCCGTCCACCACCGGGCTGCACGCGCTCCGGCCCCGCCACGCCCTGCGCCGCCGCCATCGGCACGTGCGACGCGACCGGCGCGTGCCGCATCGGCGCCGCCGCCGCGTACCGCGACAGTTGCTGTGCGTGGGGCGAGGGCGGTGCTGTGGCCGGAGCGTGCGCCTGGTGGGCGGCTCGGTCGGCTGCGGTCAGTGCGCCGCGTTGCGGAGGAGGGCCGAGGCCGGTGGTGGCGGGGCCGGTGACCGTGGCGGTGATCAGGGCGGTGGCCAGCAGGAGCGGGCCGCGCCTTGTCATCACGGTCACACCTTTCCGGTGATCCGGGCGAACTCGTCCAGGGCTCCCCTGAACGCCTCCGGCCCCACGGCCAGGGGTCCGTCGAAGGCGCGGGAGATGTCCCACGTCAGGTACGTGCCGAACCCGATCAGCGCGGCGGTCGCCACCAGCGGCAGGATCGCGAGCCCGCGCGGCCTGGCACCGGCGAGGAACGGGAAGATGACGACCAGCGCCCCGGTGAGGACGGTCAGGAGGAGCAGACCGTCCGGAGGCCGGGCGGCGGCGTCGGCGGTGCGCTGGGCGCGGGCGGTGGAGATGGCGCGGAGGTGTTCGAGCACCTGCGACTTGGCGTCCTCCTCGTCGTCGTTGGCCGCCGGCAGCGCGGTGACGCGGGCGCGGAGGTCGTCCATGCGCTCGGCCCCGACGGGGTGCATGCGGCCGTCCTTCATCAGCGGCCACTCGTCCCTGACCACGAACGCCACATATTCCCGCAGCGACCTGCGCACCTCTTCGGACGCGCTGCCGGGCAGCTCGGCGGCGGCCCAGTAGGCGTCGACGGCCGCCTGGCTCTCGGCGTGGGTGTTGAGCCTCGCGGCGTCGGCCGTCGTCCAGGGGACGATGATCGCTATGGCGAACACGAGCAGGAACATCGCCGACAGCATCGCCCCGGCGTGCGCGGCGGACGGGCCGCTCGGATCACGATCCTCGCCTGCTCTCTTGACCCGTCTGAACACCAGCGCGGTGAGCGCCACCGCGCCCACCGCCGCCAAGATCGAGAGCGTGTACGCCATGAAGATCTCCCGGACCTCTTTCGGATACGCAGTGTCATATTACTATCACACAGTGCAATGATGGCGTCAGGCGCTCAAAGGTAAAGTCCCAGGCAAGCCCATACCTCCGGCGAGCCACCGCGAAGATCACTACGTTAAGGGACCCGGGGCCCTACGCGAAGGGCAGCCGGAGACGTGGACGCCCCATACCGCTTCCCGTGACACCCCACCGCCCGAAGGCGGCCGGAGGCGTGGGCGTCGCGTACCGCCTTCCGTGGCGCGCCACCGCCTGAGGGCGGATGGACCAGCCGTGTGGCGGCGCGGTGGAGAGGCGGTGGCGGACTGGACGGATTGCCGGAAAGTTGACGTGATGTCCCACAAGATGTCCAGCCGAATGATGAGATTTCGGGAATGTCGGGACCATGGACCGCGTGAATCTCAACGGTCGTAAATTCGTCATGGTCAGCTCGACGGCGAGCAAGGTCGATCCCGATGGTCCCACACGGTTCGAGTACTGGGAGGACGACGGGCTCGTGTGGGGCAGCTACACCGGCGACACCGTGACCCAGGGCCGCTTCGTGGGGACGCGCGACGGCGCCGAGGTGACCATCTCCTACGTGCACGCCCTGGTGGCCGGCGGCAAGGCGGCCGGGAAGGCGACCAGCCGCATCGAGACCGGCGACGACGGGCGGCTGCGGCTGGTGGAGGAGTTCAGCTTCGAGGGCGACGACACCCCGCACGTCAGCGTCTGCGCCGAGCTCCCCTGACCGCCCGGAAGCCGGGGTGACCGCCCCGAAAGGGGCGGCTCACCTCGGCGAGCGCGCGAGATGGGGTGGCCTCACCGGAAGGGGCGGCTCATTTCGGCGATCGCGCGAGGTCAGGTGTCCTTGCGGAGGGCGGCGCGGCCCTCCGCCGCGCCGACGAAGCGCATCTTGCCCAGAGGCACGTCGCCCTGGGTCTCCGGGGCGGGGCGGCGCTGGGCGCGGGCGGCCTGGTCGCGGTCGCTGGGCAGCACGTACGGCCGTTTGAGCACCTCGTCCAGGATGAACACCGTCTCGGTGGCCTTGACGGCCGGGATGTTGGCGAGCCGGTCGGTCACCATGGTGTGCACGGCGGCCACGTCGGAGACCCGCACCTGGATCATCGCGTCGTGCTGCCCGGTGGTGATCGCGCAGTACTCGACCTCCGGCATCCGGGCCAGCTCGGCCCTGAACTGCTTCCACATCTGCTGCCGTACGGTGACGAAGATGAGCGCGGTGATGCCGAGCCCGGTCCTGACGTGGTCGATCTCGGCGGTGAAGCGCTTGATGGCGCCGTCGGCGCGCAGCGCCTCGAAGCGGGTGTAGGCGTTGGCGCGGGAGATGCCGACGCGTTCCGCGAGGGCGGCGACGGAGATGCGGCCGTTCTCCCTGAGCACCTCGAGGATCTTCATGTGGATCTCGTCCAGTTCGAGACCGATTCCGATCCGTCCAGCCTGACCGCCACCCGTGGCACCATTTCTGGAAATTTCACTCATCATAACCTCACCGCTCTTTATATCCGTCTCGCCGACCGCACGGAGCCTGGACGTTCTGCCGCACAATCCTCGACATCCTTCTGCCGAACGTCCAACCTTGGAGGACCTACATGGCGACCCGCTCGCAGACGGCGGCTGTGCTGCTCGCCGGTGCACTCGCCCTCGCCGCCTGCGGAAGCGGCGGCACCACACCCACCACCGGGGCATCGGGTGCCGCCGGGGGCAAGACCCTCGTCATCGACACCTCCTTCGACCTGAAGACCGCTGACCCCGGCCGCACGTACGAGCCGACGGGGCTCATCGTGGGCAAGGCGCTCTATGAGACGCTGCTGACGTTCGACGGGGCCGACGTGACCAAGCCGGTGCCGGCGCTGGCCGAGTCGTACGAGCTGTCGGAGGACGGCAAGACGCTGACGCTCAAGCTGAAGCAGGGGGCCACGTTCGCCGACGGGTCTCCGCTGACGGCCGACGACGTGGTGTTCTCGCTCACGCGGGTGCGTGACATGAAGGGTACGCCGTCGTTCCTGCTGGACGGCGTCGAGGTGGCCAAGGAGGGCGACTCGACGATCACGCTGACGTCGAAGACGCCGAACCCGGCGCTGCCGTACATCCTGCCGAACCCGGCGCTCGGCATCATCAACAGCAAGGTCGCCAAGGCGCACGGCGCGACCACGGACCCGCAGGACAAGGCCGAGCAGTACCTCAACTCGACGTCGGCCGGTTCGGGCCCGTACGAGATCGAGTCGTTCAACGTCAGCAGCCAGGTCACGCTGAAGGCGAACCCCAAGTACTACGGCACGAAGCCCGCCTACGACAAGGTCGTCATCCGCAACGTCGAGGCCGCCACCCAGAAGCTGAACGTGCAGCGCGGCGACAGCCAGGTGGCGCTCAACCTGTCGGGCGACCAGGTCACCGGCATGCCGCCGACGCTGCAGGTGAAGAAGACGCCCTCGGCGAACGTGCTCTTCCTGCTCGCCAACCAGGACTCCGCGGTCAGCAAGACCACCACGAACCCGAAGTTCGTCGAGGCCGTGCGCAAGGGCGTGGACTACGCGGGCCTGCTCGAGCTGGCCGGTGAGGGCTCGACGCAGGCGCCGGGCATCATCCCGTCGCAGCTGCTCGGCGCGCTGCCGCCCGGCCAGGGCGCGAAGCGGGACGTCGAGGGCGCCAAGGCGGCGCTGGCCGAGAGCGGGCTGTCGAACCCGACCGTGAAGCTGGAGTACCCGAGCGAGCTGACCGTGAACGGCCTGTCGTTCCAGCCGCTGGCCGAGCGCATCCAGGCCAACCTCAAGGAGGTCGGCATCACGGTGGACCTGCAGCCGGCGCCGGTCACGACGGCGCTGGACAACTACCGCAACGGCAAGGAGGAGATGGGGCTGTGGTACTGGGGCCCCGACTACCCCGACCCGAGCGACTACCTGGCGTTCCTGCCCGGCAAGACCGTGGGGCTGCGGGCCGGCTGGAAGGAGGGGGCGTCGAAGGAGCTGGAGTCGGCCGGTGAGCAGGCCGCCAAGGCCATCGGCGACGACGCCCGCAAGGCCGCGTACGTGGACGTCCAGACGAAGCTGAACGCCTCGGGCCCGTTCGTGCCGCTGATCCAGCCGAGCCAGAACATCGTGACGGCCGCGTCGGTGACCGGGCTCGAGTACCACCCGGTGTGGACCGTGGACGTCGCCGACCTCGGCGTGAAGTAGGGGACGTCCCAAGTGTCGGAGACCCAGGAACCGGCGGCGGGCCCGCCCGCCGGCGGCCCGGCCGGGCAGAGGGCGGGCGCGGCACGGCGGCCCAGCGGGCGGCCCAGCGGGCGGCCCAGTGGGCGGCGGGGCGGGCATCCGCTGGTGCGGTTCCTCGTGCGGCGCGTGCTGCTGGCCGTGCTCATGGCGTGGGGCATCACGCTGGTGACGTTCGTGCTGACGAACCTCGTCCCCGGCGACCCCGTGGCCGCCAACCTCGGCCAGCGCGCGCTCGGCGACCCCGCCATCGTGGCGCAGTGGCGGGCCGAGCACGGCCTGGACAAGCCGCTGTGGCAGCAGTACCTGATCCACCTGCAGGGCCTGGTCCAGGGCGACCTGGGCACGAGCCAGCAGAGCCACCGCCCGGTGGCGCAGGACCTGGCGGAGTTCGTGCCGGCGACGCTGGAGCTGGCCGGCGCGGCGATCCTGGTCTCGCTGGTGCTGGGCGTGGCGTTCGGGGTGGTGGCGGCGCTGCGCAGGGACCGGCTGTCGGACCACGCGCTGCGGGTGCTGAGCCTGATCGGCATCTCGGTGCCGACGTTCTGGCTGGCGCTGGTGGCGTTCTACGTCTTCTTCTACCGGCTGCAGATCACGCCGGGCAGCGGGCGCGTGGACGCCGCGCTCGGCTCCGCGCCGCCGGTGACGGGCCTGCAGACGGTGGACGCGCTGCTGGCCGGCCGCTGGGACATCTTCACCTCCGCCGTCGGCCACCTGGTCACGCCGGCTCTGGTGCTGGCGCTCTACACGATCGGGCTGCTGACCCGCTTCACCCGCTCGGCGGTGCTGGAGGTGCTGGGCCAGGACTACGTGCGCGCGGCCAGGGCGAAGGGCCTGCCCGGGCGGACGATCCTGTTCCGTTACGTGCTGCGCTCCGCCCTCGTGCCCGTCATCACGGTCGCGAGCCTGGCGTTCGGCAGCCTGCTGTCCGGCACGGTGCTGGTGGAGGCCATCTTCGCCTGGCCGGGCGTCGGCCAGTACGCGTACAAGAGCGCCACCACCCTCGACCTGCCCGCCGTGATGGGCGTCGGCCTGGTCGTCGGCGTGGTGTACCTGGTCATCAACCTGATCGTGGACGTGCTGTACGGCGTCATCGATCCCCGAGTGAGGCTGCGATGAGACGGCGGGACCCCCTGGCCCGCAGGGGGCTGCTGCGGCGGCTGCCCGAGGCGTGGCGGCAGCCGCTGGCCGTGGTCGGCGCGGTGCTGGCGGTGGCCTGGCTGGTGATCGCGCTGGCGGCGCCCGCGCTGGCGCCGCACGACCCGCTGGCGCAGGAGCTGCCGCGGCTGGCCGCCCCCGGGCCCGGCCACTGGTTCGGCACCGACCAGCTCGGCCGCGACATCCTGAGCCGGGTCATGTACGGGGCGCGCGTGTCGATCCCGCTGACGCTGCTGCTGGTGGTGCTGTCGGTGCTGATCGGCGGGCTGCTGGGCGCGTGCGCCGGCTACTTCGGCCGCTGGGTGGACGAGACGATCATGCGGGTGGCGGACCTGGTGTTCGCGTTCCCGACGGTGATCCTCGCCATGGTGGTGGCCGCGGCGCTGGGCGCGAGCCTGACGAACGCGGTGCTGGCCGTGCTGGTCGTGGCCTGGCCGGCGTACGCGCGGGTGACGCGCGGGCTGGTGCTGGGCGTGCGGGAGCGGGAGTTCGTGCTGAGCGGGCGGCTGCTGGGCTTCTCGGTGTGGCGTTCGCTGCGGGTGGACGTGCTGCCGAACGTGACCGGCCCCGTCCTGGTGCTCGCCACCCTCGACATCGGCACGGCGCTGCTGCTGCTCTCGGGCCTGTCGTTCCTCGGCCTGGGCGCCAAGCCGCCGTCGCCCGAGTGGGGGGCGATGGTGGCGTCGGGCGTGGAGGTGTTCGACAGCTGGTGGGTGGCGACGTTCCCCGGCCTGGCGATCCTGACCGTGGTGCTGGCGTTCAACTTCCTCGGTGACACGCTGCGCGACGCCCTCGACCCCCGTACGGCCCGCGCGATCAAGGAGCGTGCCCTGTGACGCTGGACATCGCGGACCTGAAGGTGACGATCGGCGGCAAGGACGTGCTGCGCGGCGTGGACCTGCGGCTGGAGGCCGGGAAGGTGCACGGGCTGGCCGGTGAGAGCGGCTCGGGCAAGACGATGACCGGGCTCGCCGTGCTGGGCCTGCTGCCGCACGGCGCCAAGGCGTCGGGGTCCATCACGCTCGGCGAGCGCGACCTGCTGCGGCTGCCGCCCAAGGAGCTGAACCGGGTGCGCGGCGGCGAGGTCGCCATGGTCTTCCAGGACCCGGCGACCAGCCTGCATCCGATGCTGACCATCGGCACGCAGCTCACCGAACACATGCGGCACCACCTGAGGCTGGGCAAGCCCGAGGCGAAGGAGCGGGCGGTCGAGCTGCTCGGCAAGGTCCGCATCCCCGGCCCCGCGGAGGCGTACGGGCGCTTCCCGCACCAGTTCTCCGGCGGGATGCGGCAGCGCATCGCGATCGCCATCGCGCTGGCCTGCTCCCCCAAGGTGCTGATCGCCGACGAGCCGACCACGGCGCTGGACGTCACCGTGCAGGCCGGCGTGCTGCGGCTGCTGCGCGGGCTCTGCGACGAGCTGGGGCTCGCCGTGCTGCTGGTGACGCACGACCTGGGCGTCATGTCGGCGGTGGCCGACGAGGTGAGCGTGATGAAGGACGGCCTGGTGGTGGAGTCGGGCCCGCGCGGGCGCGTGCTGCGCGAGCCCGAGCACGCCTACACGCGCTCGCTGCTGGACTCGCTGCCCGACACGGAGGTGCGCTGAGCATGCTGACCATCGACGACCTGGTGGTGGAGCACCGCTCGCCCGGACGTCCCGTGGTGCGGGCCGTCGCGGGGGCCAGCCTGGAGGTGCGGCCCGGTGAGGTGGTCGGGCTCGTCGGGGAGTCCGGCTGCGGCAAGTCGACGCTGGCCCGCGCGGTCTGCGGGCTGAACCCGGTGACTGCCGGGTCCATCGCGTTCGAGGGCGAGCCGGTGACGCCGCTCGGGCTGCGGCGCAGGAAGCTGACCGGCATCCAGATGGTGTTCCAGGATCCGTACGCGTCCCTCAACCCCCGGCGCCGGGTGGGCGACCAGATCGCCGACGGGCTGCGCACCTCGGGGGACACCTCCACGACGCCCGCCGATCTGCTCGAACGCGTCGGGCTGCCGCGCGACTTCGCCGGGCGGCATCCGCACGAGTTCTCCGGCGGGCAGCGGCAGCGCATCGCCATCGCCAGGGCGCTGGCGGCGCGGCCCCGGCTGCTCATCGGGGACGAGCCGATCTCCGCGCTCGACGCCTCCGCTCAGGCGCAGGTGGCTCGGCTCATGCGGGACCTTGCCGTGTCGTCGGGGGCCGGGCTGCTGTTCATCAGCCACGACCTGTCGGTGGTGCGGCTGATCGCGGACCGGATCGCGGTCATGTACCTCGGCAAGATCGTCGAGGTGGGCGACACGGCCGAGGTGTGGGCGCGGCCGCGGCATCCGTACACGGAGGCGCTGCTGGGCGCCATCCCCAAGCCGGACGGCCTCGGTGTCCTGCCCGCCGAGCTGCCCGGCGACGTCCCTGACCCGGCCTTCCCGCCGTCGGGCTGCCGCTTCAACCCGCGCTGCCCGTCGGTGATGGACGTGTGCCGCGAGAAGGAGCCGGCCTTCGGCCCGGTCGCCTGCTGGCTCCACGAGCCCAAGTGACCCCGCCACCCGCTGATCCCTTCGGTGCGGACCGCACGCCGGATGAGCGTCCCGGGCCGGAGGGTGCGGCGGCGATGGGCGCGCCCGGGCTCGCTGGACCGGGGGACGGCCCCGCGACCGGGCCGTTGGTGAGGCCGGTGGGCCCGGTGGTGCGCCCGGTGGTGGGGCCGGTGGTGGGGCCGGTGGTGGGGCCGGTGGTGGGGCCGATGGCCTCGCGGGTGGTCGCGGTGCGGGAGCGGATGGTGACGGATGGGGTGGATGCGCTGGTTTTGCGGCCCTCGCCCGATTACCGGTACCTGGGGGGCGGCGAGGGGGCGTTCCTCGTGGTGACGGCGGAGGTGGTGGCCGAGACGGACGATCCCGCCTCGCTGATGCCCTCAGGGGTGCGGCGGGTCGGGGTGGACGCTGAGATGCGGGTGCGGGAGCTGTTCGGGCTGGCGATCGAGGCGGAGTTCGTACCGGCCTCGACGGTGCTGGCGCCGCTGCGGCTGTGCAAGGAGCCGGGCGAGGTGGCCGCCATCAGGCGGGCCGTTTCTGCGGCGGAGGGCGTGCTGGCGGGGGCGCGGGAGCTGTCCTGGTTCGGGGCGACCGAGCGGGAGATGGCCAGGCGGCTGGGGCTGCTGCTGGTCGAGTCGGGGTGCGAGGACGTGACGGCGCTGCGGGTCGCGGCGGGAGAGCACACGGCCAGGCCCTCGCACGTGCCCGGCGACCGGGTCATCAACCCCGGGGACGCGGTGACCGTGTCGGTGTGCGGGCGGTGGGGCGGTTACTGCGCGGAGGCCGCCCGGGTGTTCGTGGTGGCCGAGCCGCCGGAGGACTTCGACGCGATGTACTCGGTGGTGCCGGCGGCGTACCGGGCGGGGCTGGCCGCCGTACGTCCCGGCGTCCCGATGTCGGAGGTGGCCACGGCGGTCACGGAGGTGATCGACGGCAGCGGCTACGGCCGCTACGCCTCCCCGCACGTCGCCCACGGCATCGGCCTCGGCCCCGACGAGGGTCCTCGTCCCGGCGAGGACGCCGTCCTGTCCGCGGGCATGACGTTCTGCCTGGAGCCGGCGATCCACGTACCGGACCTGTTCGGCGCCCGCCTGGCCGACGTCATCGCCTGCACGGAGTCAGGCGCCCTCCCCCTGGGCTCCCTCCCCCACACCCTCCACGTCCTCGACCGCTGATCCCACTCCCACGAGCACCGCAAGCCCGAGCGGGCGAGGGCTCCCCACCCCACCCCCCAAAGGACGCGAGCCCGTGAGGCGGAAAACCTCCAAAGGACACAAACCCCAAAGGGCGGGGTTCCCACCCCATCCCCGAAGGACACGAGCCCGTCCGACGGGAGAGCCTCCGAAGGGTGTGAGCGCCCGAGGGGGTGGGTTCTCGGGGTGGGGAAAAGGGCTGGACTAGGCTGGTCCGGGCGATCGGTTGGGGGCGTTCGTGGACCAGTTCGTGCTGCTCATGCTGGTGCTCCTGGGGGCGCTGCTCATGGTGCCGCTGGGTGACCGCCTGGGCCTGCCGCCGCCGGTGCTCATGACGTTGCTGGGCATCGTGATGGCCGTCCTGCCCTTCGTCCCGAACGTGGACGTACCGCCTGGCATCGTGCTGCCCCTCCTGCTGCCCCCGCTCCTGTACGCGGCCGTCCAGCGCACCTCGTGGCGCCAGTTCGCGGCCAACTGGCAGCCGATCTTCCTGCTCGCGGTGGCGCTGGTGTTCGTGACGACGGCGGCCGTGGCGGGGGTGGCGCACGCGCTGGTGCCGGGGCTGCCGCTGGCCGCGGCGATCGCGCTGGGCGCGCTGGTGGCCCCCCCCGGACCCGGTGGCGGCGACGGCGGTGGCGGGCCGGCTGGGGCTGCCCAGGCGCATGGTGTCGCTGCTGGAGGGCGAGGGCCTGTTCAACGACGTGACGGCGATCGTGCTGTACCACGTGGCGATCGCGGCGGTGGTGACGGGCACGTTCTCGTGGCCGGGGGCGCTGACCGAGTTCGTGCTGTCGGCGGTGGTGGCCGTCATCGTGGGGCTGGCGCTGGGCTGGCTGGGCGGGCGGCTGATGGCGTGGCTGGGCGACGCGACGCTGCAGGTGGGGGTGTCGCTGCTGGTGCCGTTCGTGTCGTACGCGCTGGCCGACCAGTTGCACGGCTCGGGTGTGCTGGCCGTGCTGACGACGTCGTTCTACCTGAGCGAGCGCATGTCGGACGCCGACGACGTGCTGGGCAGGTTCGCCTCGGCGACGTTCTGGCAGGTCGTGGACACGCTGGTGACCGGGGTGGCGTTCGGGCTGATCGGGCTGGAGCTGCACGCGGTGCTCGGCACGGTGCACGGGCGGCTGGGCGAGTTGCTGTGGTGGAGCGCCGCCGTGGTGGGCGTGGTGGTCCTCGTACGGCTGGTGTGGCTGCTGCCGGCGGCCTGGCTGGCGAGGAAGGCGCGCGGTCCTGGCCACGAGGACACCGAGATCCCGCTGAGCTGGCGGGAGACGGTGGTGATGTGGTGGGCAGGCATGCGCGGGGTGGCGTCGGTGGCGCTGGCGCTGGCCATCCCGCTGGAGACGGAGGACGGCGCGTTCCCGCAGCGTCCCGTCATCGTGTTCATCGCGTTCGCGGTCATCCTGACGACGCTGATCGTGCAGGGCCTGTCGCTGCCGTGGCTGGTGGGCAAGCTGGGCGTGAAGGCGGACACGGCGGCGGAGCGGGAGCTGGAGAAGCGGCTGGCGGTGGCGGCGGCGAAGGCGGCCAAGCGGCGGCTGCGCGAGATCGACGAGGCCGAGGGCCTGCCGGAGGAGGTGATGGAGGTGCTGAACCGCCGCCTGCTGGACATGGGGGTGCGGCTCAGCCCCGAGGCCGCCGACGAGGAGCGGCGGGAGGCGTACGAGCAGCGGGTCCGCCGGGTCAAGCTGATGCGCCGGGTGCAGGACGAGATGATGTCGGCGGCCCGCCAGGTGGTGCTGGACGCCCGCCGCGACCCGGCGGCGGACCCGGCGATCATCTCCCGCATCCTGCGCCGGCTCGACGCCCGCAGCCTGCGCTGACCACCACGGCATGACGGCGTGTGACGGTTCGCGGCGAAGGGTAGTCATGGAGCATGCTGCGCATCGGCACGTGGAAGCCCGCTGTGTCGCCCGTCCCCCCGGCCGGTGCGCCGGCTGACGTCGTGGTCTGCGGGTGGCATGACAGCGGGCCGCCGCCCTGCGCCACCGGAGTGAAGATCATTTACACGCTCGTCGGGCCGGTGCCGGAGTTCCCCGGGTTGCGGGTGGGGCGGCCCGTCGCGCGGGGGGCCGAGGAGATCGCCGAGCTGCTGCTGCAGGGGGCCGACGTGGTGCTCACCGCGCCGGGCGGGTGCCCCGCGGCGCCGGTCGTGGCGGCGGGCATCTGGCACTACGGCTGGACCAGGGACGACGCGGGACCGCTCGCCGGGGCGACGGTGGCCGGGCTGGCGCTGGCGGCGCAGCCGGGGCCGTGCTCGGCGGAGATCAGGCGCGACGGGCGCAGCTCGCTCGACGGCGACGTGTCGGCGGCGGCCATCCGGGCGCGGCTGGCCGACCGGTTCTCCGGCGGCCGCTACCGCACGCCGGAGGTGACGGTGCCGCTGGAGTCCGTTCGCCTGAGCCAGGAGGCCCCGAGCAGGATCGGCATCGCCTTGCACGCGGAGGCGGCCCCCTGAGACGGCGCTGAGACCGCGCTGAGACGGCGCTGAGACGGCGCTGAGACGGCGCTGAGGTTCCGCTACGAAAGACCCCCGCCCTCTTGGTGGTACCGGACGAATCCCGGGCGCCCCTCCATGGCATAACGTCGCCATGGAACCTCAGTGAGGGGAAAGGGTGAAACGTTGATCGAGGTCAGGGAGCTCCACGAGATGCCGGAGTTGGAGGGCGTCTACACGCTGTTCGACGACATCTGGGATTTCGGCTCCAGCGACCCGCCCATCACGATGGAGCTGATGCGCGCGCTGTCGCACGCGGGCGGCTACGTGGCCGGCGCCTTCGACGGCGGGCGCCTGGTCGGCGGCTCCGTGGGGTTCCTGGCCGCCGGCAACGCCCTGCACTCCCACGTCACCGGCTCGGTCGCGGGCCGGGGCATCGGGTTCGAGCTGAAGCAGCACCAGCGCCGCTGGGCACTCGAACGCGGCCTGACCCGCATCACCTGGACCTACGACCCGCTGGTACGCCGCAACGCGCACTTCAACCTGGCCAAGCTGGGCGCGCGCCCGGTGGAGTACCTGCCGTACTTCTACGGCGTCATGGAGGACGCGATCAACCAGGGTGACGAGTCCGACCGGCTGCTGGCCTCATGGCCGCTGACCGCGCCGCACGTCGAGGCGCTGGCCAGACGGGAGCCCGGTGACACGCCGGCGCCGGAGGGCGCGGTGATGGCGCTGGCCGACGAGGGCGGCCGGCCGGCTCCCGGCCCGGTGGACGCGCCGGTGGTGCTGGTCGCGGTGCCACCCGACATCGAGGCGCTGCGCAGGGCCGACAAGGGGGCGGGCAAGGCGTGGCGGCACGCCGTCCGTGATGTGCTGGGAGGGCTGATGGCGGAAGGCCGCAAGGTGACGGGGTTCGCCGCGAAGTCGTACTACGTAGTGGAGAGCATGTGAAGATCACCGGAGTGGAGCTGCGCAGGATCGCGATGCCGCTGGTGTCGCCGTTCCGCACCTCGTTCGGCACCGAGACCGCGCGTGACGTGCTGCTGGTCAGGGTGGTGACGCCCGACTCCGAGGGCTGGGGCGAGTGCGTGGCGATGAGCGAGCCGCTCTACTCCTCCGAGTACGTCGACGGCGCCGCCGAGGTGATCCGCCGCTTCCTGCTGCCCGCGCTGCCCGCGAACCTCGACGCGAACCAGGTGGCCGGCGCCCTTGAGCCGATCAAGGGCCACCGGATGGCCAAGGCGGCGGTGGAGACGGCGGTGCTGGACGCGCAGCTGCGGGCGGCGGGCGAGTCGTTCGGCCGGTTCCTGGGGGCGTCGCGGACGCGGGTGCCGTGCGGCGTGTCGGTCGGCATCATGGACTCGATCCCGCAGCTGCTCGACGCGGTGGCGGGTTACATCGACGAGGGGTACGTCCGGGTCAAGCTGAAGATCCAGCCGGGCTGGGACGTCGAGCCGGTCAGGGCGGTGCGCGAGCGGTTCGGCGACGGCCTGCTGCTCCAGGTGGACGCGAACGCCGCGTACGCGCTGTCCGACGCGCCCAGGCTGGCCCGGCTCGACGCGTTCGACCTGCTGCTGATCGAGCAGCCGCTGGCCAACGACGACCTGGTGCAGCACGCGAAGCTGGCGCAGCGGCTGCGCACGCCGATCTGCCTGGACGAGTCGATCGAGTCGGCCGAGCACGCCGCCGCGGCGATCGCGCTCGGCTCGTGCTCGATCGTCAACATCAAGCCGGGCCGGGTCGGCGGCTACCTGGAGGCGCGGCGCATCCACGACCTGTGCCGGGCCAACGGCATCGCGGTGTGGTGCGGCGGCATGCTGGAGACCGGCCTCGGCCGGGCGGCGAACGTGGCGCTGGCCGCGCTGCCCGGCTTCACGCTGCCGGGCGACACCTCCGGCTCGCGCCGCTACTTCGCGACCGACGTCACCGAGCCGTTCGAGCTGGTGGACGGCCACCTGGAGGTGCCCGCGGGCCCGGGTCTCGGGGTCGAGCCGATCCCGGGCGTGCTGGACGAGGTCACCACCGCCACGGAGTGGATCACTCTCTGAGCCGCGGCACCGCGGCCAGCAGGGCGCGGGTGTAGTCGTGCGCGGGCTCGCCGACGACCTGCTCGGCGGGCCCGACCTCGACCAGCCGGCCGCGGTGCATGACGGCCACCACGTCGGCGACGTACCGCACGACGGCCAGGTTGTGCGAGATGAACAGCATCGACAGGCCCAGCTCGTCGCGCAGGCCGCGTACCAGGTTGAGCACCGCTCCCTGCACCGACACGTCGAGCGAGCTGGTGATCTCGTCGGCCACCAGCAGCTCGGGGTCGCCGCCGAGCGCGCGGGCGATGGCGACGCGCTGCCGCTGCCCGCCGGACAGCTCGCGCGGGTAGCGACCGGCCAGCTCGGCGGGCAGCCGGACGAGGCCGAGCAGCCGCTCCACCTCGCCGGGGCCGCAGCCCTCCGCGATGGTGCGGCCGACGGTCATGCGGGGGTTCAGCGAGGCGTACGGGTCCTGGAAGACCATCTGCACCCGCCGCGCCCCCTCCACGCTGCCGGTGTGCGGCACGAGCCCGCACACGGCCCTGGCGAGGGTGGACTTGCCCGACCCCGACTCGCCGACGAGCCCGACCACCTTGCCGTCGGGGATCTCCAGCGTGACGTCGTCCACGGCGGTGAAGGCGCCGAAGCGCACGCTCAGGTTCTTGACGATCACTTGACCTCCCAGCAGGCGGCCCGCCGGCCGGGGCCGAGGGCGACGAGTTCTGGACGCTCGCTCGCGCAGCGGGCGGTGGCCAGCTGGCAGCGCGGCGCGAACGCGCAGCCGGGCCCGACGTCCGCGGGCGCGGGCTGGGTGCCGGGGATGCCCGCCAGCGGCGTGTCGCGGTCGGTGTCGAGGTCGGGCAGAGACGCGATGAGCGCCTTCGTGTACGGGTGCGCGGCCCCGTCCGCGAGCCGGTCGGCGGGCAGCTCCTCGACGACGCGGCCGGCGTACATGACGACGACCCGGTCGCACAGCTCGCCCACGACGGCGATGTCGTGCGAGATGAACAGCGTGGCCGCGCCGGTCTCCTCGACGACCTCGCGCAGCAGCTTCAGGATCTGCCGCTGCACGGTCACGTCGAGCGCGGTGGTGGGCTCGTCGGCGATGACGAGGCGGGGCGCGCCCATGAGCCCCATCGCGATCACGGCGCGCTGCCGCATGCCGCCGGACAGCTCGTGCGGGTGCTGCCCGGCGCGCCGCTCGGGCTCGGGCAGGTGGACCTGGCCGAGCCGGTCCACGGCGCGGCGGCGGGCGTCGGCGCGGGTGGCGCCCTCGTGCACGACCGCGACCTCGGCGAGCTGGCCGCCGATCTTGAGTGCGGGGTTGAGCGCGGCCAGCGGGTCCTGGAAGACCATGGCGAGCGCGGTGCCGAGCTCCTTGCCCGACAGGGTGGCGACGTCCTTGCCGCCGAGCCGCAGCGCGGCGTACGTGACGGCGCCGGGATAGGGCACGAGGCCGCCGATGGCGGCGGCGGTCATGCTCTTGCCGCTGCCGGACTCCCCCACCAGGCCGACGATCTCGCCGGGCGCGACGGTGAGCGACAGGTTCCGTACGGGCGACGCGCCGCCGGGGAACGAGACGGTCAGGTCGCGCACCTCCAGCACGGCCTCCGGGTCGGGGGCCGGCGGCTCGCCGGGCGGCGCGGCGGGCACGGCCCGGCCGCGCGGCACGGTGGTGCGCGCCGCGGCCTTGGCGAGGGCGTCGCCCAGCAGGTTGAAGCCGATGCCGGCCAGCGCGATGGCGGCGGCGGGCCCGAGCGCCACCTCGGGGGTGACGTAGATGCGCGGGAACCCGTCGAACAGCAGCCGTCCCCAGTCGAAGTCCGGCGGCTGCACGCCGAGCCCCAGGAACGACAGTCCGGCGAGGCCGAGCAGCGCGCCGCCGAGTGCCTGGGTGAGGTGCAGGATGAGCGGCTCGGCGATGTTGGGCAGCACGTGCCTGGTCAGGATGCGGCGGCGCGGCACGCCGAGCATGCGGGCGGCGGAGACGTAGTCGGCGCCGGCGACGGTGGCGGCCAGGGTCTGGGTGAGCCGGGCGAAGCCGGGGGCGATGGCCGCGCCGATGCCGAGCACCGCGCCGCGCGCCCCGAGCCCGCTGACGACGGCCGTGAACATGGCCAGCAGCAGCCCGGGGAAGGCCACCAGCGCGTTGACGGCGCCGGTGGCCAGGCGGGCGCCGCGCCTGGGCAGGATCGAGGGCAGTGTGCCCAGCACGACGCCGGCGAAGGCGCCGATCAGGGTGGCGGCCAGGGCCAGCAGCAGCGAGTAGCGGCCCGCCACCAGCACCCTGGCCAGCAGGTCGCGGCCGAGGTTGTCGGTGCCGAGCGGGTGGCCCGGCGAGGAGCCCTGGAGGATGGCGGCGGCGTCGATGCGGTCGGCCTCGGCGCCCCAGATGACCGGCCCGAGCACGGCCAGCAGGGCCATGGCCGCCACGATGACGGCCCCGGCCACGCCGGGCACGTTCCGCCGCAGCCGCCCCAGCAGCGGGGTCATCATGCCTCCTTGATCGCGGACGTCGGGTCGAGCGTGCCGAGCACCAGGTCGACGCCCAGGTTCACGACCAGCACGATCGCCCCGTAGACGAGCACCACGCCTTGGGCCACCGGGTAGTCCTTCTGGGTGACCGATTCGACGATCTTGAGCCCGAGTCCCGGCCAGGCGAAGACGTACTCGACCAGCACGCCGCCCGCGATGAGCGAGGTCAGCAGCAGGCCGCCGACGGTGAGGGTGGCGGTGAGCGTGTTGGGCAGCACGTGCCGCAGGTGCAGCCGGGCGGCGGGCAGGCGCTTGGCGCGGGCCAGCCGCACGTAGTCCTTGCCCAGCTCGCGCAGCGTCTCGACGCGGGAGATGCGGGCGATCATGGCGGCCGGGCCGATCGCGAGCGCGGCGACCGGCAGCACGTACGTGATCACCCCCGCCTTGCCCGCGGGCGGGAACCAGCCGAGCCCGATGGCGAAGACGGCCACCAGCGCGATGGAGTACAGGAACTCCGGCACCGCCACCGCCGCGCCCGTGCCGGCGCTGAAGGTGAGCTCGGTGCCGCGGTTGCGGCCGTTCTCCGTGCGGATGGCCGCCCACATGCCGAGCGGCACGGCCACCAGCAGCGCCACGAGGGTGGCGAGCAGGGCCAGGCTCAGCGTGTTGGGCAGGCGGGCCAGGATGACCTCGCCGACCGGCTCGCCAGTCACGAACGAGGTCCCGAAGTCGCCGGAGAAGACGCCGGTCACGTAGGTGACGAGCTGCTCGGGCAGCGGCCGGTCCAGGCCGAGCGCCGCCCGGCGCGCCTCCACCAGCTCGACCGGCGCGGCCGGGCCGAGGGCGGCGCGCACGGGGTCGCCGGGGATGAGGTGGATCATCGCGAACGTCGCCACCACGAGCACGGCCAGGGACACCAGGAAGCGCACCAGCCGCCGTACGCCGACACGACGGCTCATCAGCCCCCCTGCGTGAGGCGGATGGAGGTGGTCGTGAACATCCCGGCGAGCATCTCGTACGTGGCGCCCTTCGACGCCTCCAGGACGTTCGTCTCGACCACCGGCACCAGGTCGGCGTCCTCGAACAGCGCCGACTCGGCCTGCAGCCACTTGTCGCAGCCCTCGGCCGCGGGCACCTTCGACGCCTCGGCGACGAGCGACTGGTAGCGCTTGTTCGCCAGGTGCGCGAAGTTGGCGCCCTTGGGCGCGCCGGGGCCGGACAGGAAGCCGACGAGCTGGCTGGGCAGGGTGACGCCGATGGGCAGCCAGACGACGTCCCAGTCCTGGGTGGCGTTGAGCGACTCCGACAGCTTGGTGTCGATGGCGCCGTTCAGCTTCACCTCGGCGCCGATCTTGCCCCAGGCGGTGGCCAGGTACTCGGCGGCGGCCTGGACGCCGGCGCCGCGGGTGGTGGCGTACAGGTAGCGCAGGGTGAGCCGCTTGCCGTCCTTGACGCGCACGCCGTCGGAGCCGGCCTTCCAGCCGGCCGCGTCGAGCGCCGCGGCGGCGGCCGCCGGGTCGTGCGCGGGCACGTGTCCCGTGACGGTGTCGCCCTGGCAGGGACGGGGGTGCAGGACGAGCCCGGTGGGCGGCTTGCCGGTGCCGCTGGAGGCGATGCCGGCCAGCTCCTTCAGGTCGATGGCCTGGGTGAGCGCCTTGCGCACGGCGGGGTCGCGGGTGGGCCTGTCGTCGCCCTGGTGGTAGAAGAACTGGCCGTTGGCGACCGGCGTGACCGCCTTGGTGACGCCTGGCGCGGCCTCCACGCGGGCGCGGTCGGGGCCGTAGAGGGTGATGCCGTTGAGCGAGCCGGCGACGAGGAGGTTGGCGGCGGTCTGCTCGTTCGGGACGATCTTCAGCACGACGGTCTCCGGCGCCTCCTTGATGGAGCTGCCCGGCCTGCCCCAGGCGTACTCCCTGCGCACCTTGAACGTGTAGTGGTCGCCGGGCACCGCCTCGGTGAGCTGGTAGGCGCCGCTGCCCGAGGTGGAGCGGGCCAGCAGCGAGCGGTCCTTGGCGCCCTTGCCGCAGACCACGAAGACGGCGCGGCCCGTCTCCAGGATGAAGCTGAACGGCTCCGGCATGGACAGCGTCACGGTGCCGGCCGCGTCGTCGGCCTCCGCCTTCATGCCGGTGGGCACCAGCACGCCGTAGATGGACGACTTGGTGGCGGGGTCGGTGATGTGGTTGACGCTGGCGGCCACGTCGGAGGGGGTGACGGGCGAGCCGTCGGAGCAGACGGCGTCCTTGCGCATGGTGAAGGTGACCTTGTCGGGCTCGACGTCCCACTTCTGCGCCAGCGCGGGGACGATCTTGCCGTCGGCGTCCACGCCGACCAGCGTGTCGTAGGCGAGCGAGAGCGTGGTGTTGGTGACGTTGAGCACGCCCATGGCGGGGTCGAGCACGCCCGGGTCGGCGGGCAGCGCGTACGTGAACGTGCCGCCCCCGGCCGGCCCGCCTGCCGCCCCCGTCCCTCCGCAGCCGGCCGCGAGCAGGGCGAGCGCGGCGAGGCCCGCCGCGAATGGTGTTCTCATGGGTACTCCAGACGAGCGTGGGGGTGAGGTCCACCTTCGCGGCTGCGCCGTGGCGCGTTCTTCGGTGCCGGCCACGAAAAAGCTCGGCCGTCTAGTGCTGGCGTCCGAAGATCCGCATCTGGAGTTGCACGGTGAGCCGGGCGTCGGGGTCGCTCAGGTCGAGCCCGCCGATCTCGGTGAGCCGCTTGAGCCGGTAGCGGAAGGTGTTGGGGTGCACGTGGACGCGGGCGGCGGCCAGGTTGACGTCGCCGAACGCGTCGAGGTACGCCCCCAGCGTGGCGGCCAGCTCGGTGCCGTGCTCGGCGTCGTGCTCCAGCAGCCGCTGGTAGGGGCCGGTGGGCGCCTGCTCCTCGGCGGCGGCCACGTCGGCGACCTGGAGCAGCAGCGATTCGAAGTGCACGGCGGTGTAGCCGGCGACCTGCCCGCCGGCGCCCCGGGTGCGCAGCACGCGCAGGGCCCGGTCGGCGTCGGCGCGGGAGCGGGCGACCTGGGCGAGGTTGAGCGCGAGCCGGCCGACGCCGACGTTGGCGGCGTGGCGGGGGCCGACCCTGGCGAGGAAGCTCTCGGCCACGCGGACCGCCCGCTCCTCCTCGCCGCCGCCGGGGGTGAGGGGCAGCACGGCGTAGGCGACGGAGCCGGCGAGCGCGGCGGCGGCCTTGGGGTGGATGGCGGCGACGTGCAGGGCGAGGGCGTCGCAGAAGCGCTGCCGCTCGCTCTCGCTGCGCGCGTGGTCGGCCGCGTAGTCGGCGAGGTGATCGGAGAGCCGGTCGGAGGCCCGATCGGAGGCCCGGTCGGAGGCGTGCCAGGAGGTGCGGGCGGTGTCGCCAGGCGGGCCGGTCAGCTCGGCGGCCAGCACGCACAGCCGGGCGGTCGCGATGCCCAGCCGGCCGGCCGCCTCGGCGGCGTCGGCGCCGCCCGCGAGCACGGTGGACAGCAGGTCGGCGCGCAGCCGCCGCTGGGTGTCGGCGCCGGCCCGCTCGTGCAGCAGCCGCAGCGCGACGACCTTGGCGGCGTCGGCGAGCGCGCGCTGCCGCTGCGGGGTGAGCGGCTCGTGCACGGCCGCCCAGATGGAGCCGAGGATCTCGTCGCCCGCCCGCACCGCGACGGCGACCCGGTCGATCACGCTGCCGTCGTGCAGCTCGATGTAGACGGGCTCGCGGCTCTGGTAGAGCCGCTTGAAGGCGCCCTGCTCGTCGAGCAGCCGCAGGTAGCGCTCGGGGACCTGGCGGCCCAGCACGGTCTCGACGCGGCCCTGGTCGGCCTCCTCCTGCCGGCCGGAGAACGCCAGCACCCGCGACGACCTGTCCTCGATCGTGACGGGCGCGTCGAGCAGCGCGCACACGGCGTTGGCCAGCGCGAACAGGTCGCCGTGCGCCCCCTCGCCGGGCTCGGCCAGGTCGCCCTCGGCGAGCAGCGAGCGCACCAGCGCCGCCACCTGCGCCCAGGAGGCGGCCCTGGTCAGGCCGAGCACGGCGACGCCGGTCTCCAGCACGGCGGCGCGCACGCGTTCGTCCACGTCGACGGGCAGCTTGACGACGACGCCGGCCGCGTGGGGCACGCGGGCCAGCAGCGCGCAGACGTCGGCGGCGCCCTGCACCCCGACCGCGAGCACCATCGCGCCCTCGGGCACGATCAGCTCGTCGAGGGGGTCGTAGATGTGCACGCCCGTGACCTCGGCGTCGAGGTCACCCGGCGAGGCGGCGACGTCGAGCACCGTGGTGCCGAGGTCGTCGAGGATCCGCCCGAGGCCGGCGCGCGGGCGAATTCTCATGGGGTCACGATAGTTCACCCCGTCTTGGGCGTGGCACGGGCGCCCATGTGCACGTACGGGGTGCCGTCGGAGAGCTCGTAGAAGACGACCGCGAGCCAGTCTGGGGCGTCGGGCTCCTTGCACGCGAACAGCGGCCGCTCGCCGCCCTCCACGGGGACGAGCCTGCGCTCCACCGGCTCCGGCTCCAGCTCGGCCAGCGCGCCGGTGGCCTCCATCGTCAGCCACGGCCCGTCGTCCTTGACCGACACCGTGATGCGGGCGCCGGCCCGCTCGTAGACGCCGGCGTACGGGGTGGCGTCCACCTCGATCGGGGTCTCCGGCGGGGCGGGCATCCGCGGCACGGCGAGACCGTCCAGCTCGGCGAACAGCTCGGTCGCCACGGCGCGGGTGAAGGCGCCGGAGTGGCCGCCGTTGGCGGTGACGCAGGCGATGGTCCCGGTGCCCGGCACGGCCCAGAGCATGGCGTGCTGGCCGATCGTGTTGCCGCCGTGGGACAGCACGCGCCGGCCGCTCCACTCGTCCAGGATCCAGCCGACGCCCCACTGGCGGCCGAGCCCGTGCGGGTTGGGCACGTCCACCTGCGGCTCCCACATGGCCTGCGGGTCGTCGAGCAGCCCGCCCTCCAGGTGGGCCCGCGCGAAGGCGACCACGTCGGCCGGGCGGGCGCAGATGAGCCCGGCCGGGCCGGCGCTGCGCATCAGCCCCCACACCGGGGCCGGCGCGCCGCCGTCCACGTGTCCCATCGCGGCGCGGAAGCGCAGCACGTCCTCGGGCAGCGTCCAGGTGTGGGTCAGGCCGAGGGGTTCGGCGATCTCCTCGCGCAGCAGGGCGTCCCAGGTCTTGCCGCTCAGCTTCTCCAGGACGCGGCCGGCGATGACGAAGCCGGAGTTGCAGTAGGACTGGGTGACCCCGATGGGGTGGTTCTGGGCCAGGTCGGCGCAGGCCTCGACGTACTTGGCCACGCAGTCGTCGCCGCGGCCCGTGTCGAGGAACAGGTCGCCGTCGATGCCGCTGGTGTGGGAGAGCAGGTGCCGCATGGTGACGGTCTTGCTGACCTCGGGGTCGGCCACCCTGAACCCGGGCAGCACCTCGGCGACCGGGGTGTCCAGCGTCAGCCTGCCGCGCTCGGCCTGCTGCATGAGCAGGGTGGCCGTCCAGACCTTGGTGATCGAGCCGATCTGGTAGAGCGCGTCGGGGGTGGCCTCGACGCCGGTGGCGGTGTTGAGCGTGCCGGCGGCGACCTCGGTCAGCTCCCCCTCGTGCAGGTACGCCAGCGCCGCTCCTGGCACCTCGTACCGGGCGATCAGCTCGGCGAGCCGCTGCTGACCCATTGCTCCAGCCACGCGATGATCCTTTCGTTGTAGTCGTACCGGTGTGAGGGCCGGCCGTTCAGGATGAACAGGTGGGAGGCCCCCGGGTAGCGCACGAGCCGGACCGGCACGCGGCGCTCGCGCAGCGCGGCGAACCACTGCTCGGCCTGGCCGATCGGGCAGCGGTCGTCGTTCTCGCCGTGCAGCAGCAGGGTGGGTGCGGTGACCTCGCCGACGCGGGTGATCGGCGACTGGGCGGCCAGGTCGCCGTGATACTCGTACGTCTTGAGCAGGTGGCCCAGGTCGGAGGTGCCGGAGATGCTGCTCAGATCGGTGACCGCGCCGCCCGCGACGGCCGCCTTGAACCTGCCGGTCACGCCGGTCAGCCAGCACGTCATGTAGCCGCCGTAGCTGTAGCCGGTGACGGCCAGCCGTTCGGGGTCGGCGACGCCGTCGGCGACGAGGGCGTCCACGGCGGCCAGGAAGTCCTGGGTGTCGGCCAGGCCCCAGGCGCCCGCCGTCGCCTTGTAGAAGGCCTCGCCGTAGCCGTCGCTGGCGCGCGGGTTGAGGGTGAGCACCGTCCAGCCTTGCGCGGCGAGCGCCTGGTGGTAGAGGTGGAAGCCGTCGAGGACGGGCGCCCAGGCGTTGTGCGGGCCGCCGTGCACGTCGAGCAGCAGCGGGCCAGGCCCGGTGCGGCTCTCGTCGCGCAGCACGAACCCTTCGACCTCGGTCCCGTCGGGGGCTGTGAAGGTGCGGCTGACCGGCACGTACGGGTCGATGCCCGCCGGGGTGTGCCGGGTGAGCCGCTCGGGGGTCGTGCCGGCGAGGTCCAGGAGGAAGACCTCGCCGGGGCTGCGGGGCGTGGCGGCGACGTAGGCGACCTTGCCGGCGGCCACGCTCGCGCCCGCCACGCTGACGTCGTCGGGCACCAGCCTGTGCGCGGGGGCGCGGTAGAGGCGGGTCAGGCCGCGGTCGCGGGCGCAGAACAGCAGGTCGTCGCCGTGCGCGGCGGGGACGGCGCCGGGGTAGCCGGGGTGGCCGACCATGACGTTGCGGTCGAGCCCTGTCTCCACCTCGGCGGCGCCGTCCTGGCCGAGCTCGAACAGCCGGACGTGGCCCACCGGCTCGCCCTTCTGCGCGGCCACCACCAGCCGGTCGCCGAGCCACCAGGCGCCGGCGCAGAGCAGCCCGGGGTCGGTCAGCCGCTCGGGCTTCCCGCCGGTCGCGGGCACCGCGTACACGCCGGCGTCGAGCTCCAGGTCGGGGTCGGGCTCCAGGGCCGCGGTGAACGCCAGCATGGCGCCGTCCGGCGACCACGACGGCTCGCCCGCGTGCAGGTCGCCCTCGGTGAGCCGGGTGGACTCTCCTGACGCGACGTCCACCACGAAGAGGTGCGTGGTGATCCCGCGCAGCAGGCCCGCGCCGTCGGCCTTGTGGTCGAGCCGGTCGGCCACCACGGGCGCGTGCGGGTCGGGCGGCCCGCCGTCGCCAGGGCCGACCGGGCCCGCGTAGGCGACCTTCGTGCCGTCGGGCGACCACACGGCAGGGCCCGCGCCGAGCGGCGCGTTCGTGAGCGGCGCGGGCTCGCCGCCGTCCATGGGCAGCAGGTGCAGCTGCGCGGCGCCGTCCACCGTGCGCAGGAACGCCAGCGTGCGCCCGTCCGGCGACCAGCGCGGCGCGCTGCCCTCCGCCAGCCGGCGCGGCTGCGCGCCGGGGACGGCCAGCCACACCTCGGTGCGGTTCTCGTCGGCCGCGCGGTCGACGCTCGTCAGCGTGTACGCCACCGCGCCGCCGTCGGGACGCAGGGCCGGGTCGGAGGGGACGGCGAAGCCGAACAGGTCGTCCAGGGTGAGACGTCGCATATGCGAACCGTAGGCCACCGGCATCGGCCCTGCTTCGGCCTCCCGGACGAACGCCCGGCCCCTGGTTGTGCCCTGCTACAACCGGCCGGGGAACCAGGTGGTCCCGCCGGTCGGGGAGAATGACGGGGCGAACGTTAAGGTTAAGATCCCCCGCCGGTCACCGGCACCTGTTTCCCCCCGAGTTTTCCCGAGAATGGATGGTTCAAGCATGGTACGCACGCCGGAACGGCAGGTGGCCGTGTTCGGTGCCGGTTACATCGGTCTGGTGACCGGCGCCTGCCTCGCGGAGCTGGGTCACCGGGTCGTGGTCCGCGACATCGACCCCGGCAAGGTCGCCCTGCTGCGCTCCGGCGACGTGCCGATCTACGAGCCCGGCCTCGGCGACATGATCGCCAGGAACAAGGAGCGCCTGTCCTTCACCACCGACCTCGGTGAGACGCTCGACGGCGCCGAGATCGCGTACGTGTGCGTCGACACCCCGCCGTCCGCCTCGGGCGACGCCGACCTGTCGCGCGTCTGGTCGGTCGTGCGCTCCCTCGAAGGCGCCGAGCACCTGCGGGCGGTCGTGATGAAGTCCACCGTGCCGGTCGGCACCGGCACCCGCGTGCGCGCCGCGCTCGACGAGGCCGGCCTGTCCCACGTCGGCTACGCCGCCAACCCCGAGTTCACCGCCGAGGGCAGCGCCGTACGCGACTTCATGCGGCCCGACCGCATCGTCATCGGCTCGGCCGACGACGCCACCGCCGCCCTGGTCGCCGAGCTGCACGAGGGCATCGAGGGGCCGGTCGTCGTCATGGACGTGCGCTCGGCCGAGATGGTCAAACTGGCCTCCAACGCGCTGCTCGCCACGAAGATCAGCTTCATCAACGAGATCGCCACGCTGTGCGAGAAGACCGGCGCCGACGTCGAGGAGGTCGCCCGCGCGGTCGGCCTCGACCACCGGCTCGGCCCCCACTTCCTGCGGCCCGGCATCGGCTGGGGCGGCTCCTGCTTCCCGAAGGACTCCGAGGCGCTGCGCCAGCTCGCCTCCAACACCGGCTACCACCTGCAGCTCCTGTCGGCCGTCATCGAGGTCAACAACCTGCAGAAGCGCCGCGCGATCCAGAAGCTGAAGGACGAGCTGGGCACGCTCACCGGCATGCGGGTGGCGCTGCTCGGGCTGACGTTCAAGCCGGGCACCGACGACATGCGCGAGGCCACCAGCACCGTGCTGGCCGGGCGGCTGCTGGCCGAGGGCGCCGAGGTGCGCTGCTGGGACCCGATGGCGCGACCGGCCGAGGTCGAGCCGTGGACCTCCACCACCCGCCTCGCCACCCCCGAGCTGGCCGTCGAGGGCGCCGACGCGGCCATCGTGGTCACCGAGTGGCCGCAGCTCAAGGAGGCCGACTGGGCCGGGATGGCGGCGACCATGCGGCGTCCCGTGCTGTACGACGGGCGCAACCTGCTCGATCCGAAGGAGATGCGCGGGCTCGGCTACACGTACATGGGGGTCGGCCGCCCCTGACTCACGCGGCGGAATAATCCGTTGCGGTTCGTTGCTGACGACCGCACTATGAACATCATGTTCCCGCTCGCCCACCTCGCGACGCCCGCACTGCCGGGCGCGTTCGGGCGTGCCTGCGACGGCCTGGAGCGCCGACCTCTTCCCGTAAGTCCCTGAAGTGACCCGGCGGGGGGAGGTCGAACCGGCCCACACGGGTCACTCACTCCGCAGGTTTCAGGGAAAGGGAACCGATGGCCAAGCAGGCCTACGTACGCAACAAGCCGCATCTCAACATCGGCACCATGGGTCACGTCGACCACGGCAAGACGACGCTGACCGCCGCCATCACGAAGGTGCTGGCGCAGCGTGGGCAGGCGACGTACACGCCGTTCGAGCGGATCGACCGCACCCCGGAGGAGGCCTCCAGGGGCATCACGATCAACATCTCGCACGTCGAGTACGAGACCGGCACCCGCCACTACGCCCACGTCGACATGCCGGGCCACGCCGACTACGTGAAGAACATGATCACGGGGGCGGCGCAGCTCGACGGCGCGATCCTCGTCGTGTCCGCGCACGACGGCATCATGCCGCAGACCAAGGAGCACGTGCTGCTCGCCAAGCGGGTCGGCGTCGAGCACCTGGTCGTCGCCGTCAACAAGGCCGACGGCGCCGACCCCGAGCTCGTCGACCTGGTCGAGCTGGAGCTGCAGGAGCTGCTCGCCGAGCACGGCTACCAGGACGTGCCGATGGTGCGGGTGTCCGGGCTGCGGGCGCTGGAGGGCGACCCTGTCTGGACGGCCTCCGTCGAGGAGCTGCTGCGGGTGGTGGACGAGCACATCCCCGTGCCCGTGCGGTACGTGGACGCGCCGTTCCTCATGCCGGTCGAGAACGTGCTCACGGTCACCGGCCGGGGCACGGTCGTCACCGGCGCCATCGAGCGGGGCACCGTCCGCGTCGGCGACACCGTCGAGGTGGTCGGATTCGGCGAGGGGTTCACCGCCGTCGTCACCGGCGTCGAGACGTTCGGCAAGACGATGGAGCAGGGCGAGGCCGGCGACAACGCGGCCGTGCTGCTGCGCGGGATCCGCCGCGAGCAGGTGCGGCGCGGGATGGTGCTGGCCGCGCCGGGCAGCCAGCGGGCGCTCGGAGCCTTCACGGCCCGGGTCTACCTGCTGACGCCGGAGGAGGGCGGCCGGCGCAAGCCGATCGCCTCCGGCTACCGGCCGCAGTTCTACCTGCGCACGACCGACGTGCCGGGCGAGCTGACCCTGCCGGACGGCGTCGAGAGCGCCGCCCCCGGCGAGACGGTGGAGGTGACGGTGACGCTGGGCAAGGCGGTCGCGCTGGAGGCGGGGCTCGGCTTCGCCATCCGTGAGGGCGGCCTCACGGTCGGCGCGGGCACCGTCCTCACCGCCTGACACCGACGGCACCCCTGACGGCCGTCCCGGTCATCACGACCGGGACGGCCGTTCTCATGCGCGCCCGCCCCTGGGCGGGGGTCCTCACGCGAAGGCGCGCGTCCTCACGCGGGGGTGAAGCGGAGGCGCAGGGTGGCCTGGTGGGGCGGCAGGTCGTACACCGGGAGCGGGCCAGGGCCGCAGGTGGCGGTGCCGATGCCCTGGTGCGCGAGGTCGAGGTGGAGGTGCAGGCGGTCGCCCGGCACCAGGTCGGGGCGATGCCGGGCGGCCGTCAGCTCGGTGGTGCTCCACCTGCGCGCCGTCAGCCCGAACGGGGGCTCGCCCGACACGCTGATGCCGCCCTGCTCGCCGGTGAGCACGGCCCAGCGGACGTCCGCGCGGTGGCCGTTCTCCTGCGGGTACACGTACGGCGTCTGGAGCTCCTCCACCGTGGCCGACCAGCGGCCGACGCGGGCGGCCATCCCGGTGTCCGGGTACGACTCCCCCGGCCCCGGCCCGAACCAGGTCACCCGGTCCACGGCGGCGCCCGGCAGCGTCATGTCGACCCCGAGCCGCGGGATCGGCCCGGGCCACTCGCCCTCCGGCTCGATCTCCAGGGCCAGCCGCAGCCCGCCGTCGTACGTCCACCTGTAGGTCGCCCGCATCCCGAGGTCGGTGGCGGCCGCCGCGACCCGCGTCCGTACGACGAGCTCGTCGCCCACGCTGACCTCGTCCACGCGGTGGGTGAGCCGGTGCAGGCCGAGCGCCCGCCAGCGGCCCTCGAGCCCGCCGTAGCGGTCGTTGTCGGTGGGCGCCCGCCACAGGCCGAGCCTGGGCCCCTCGACCTCCAGCCCGAACAGCCGCACCAGCCGCCCGGACGCGTCGAACGCGCAGTCACCGGCGGTGATCAGCCCATCTCCGGTGAACGCGGTCGTGCGGGAGGCGGGCGTGGGTGTGGGTGTGGGTGTGGGTGCAGAAAGCCGGGTCTGGCCCCAGGCGACCTCGTGCCCGGCCGCCGCCCACGGCTGGTCCCCGGCCAGCTCGGCCCGTACGGTGAGCCACCGCTCGCCCTCCGGCCCGCCGCCCGCGCCGGGCAGCGCGACCTCGCCGCCGTCCGCCGGCACGTCGAGCACGTGCTCGGCCACCGTCTCGCCCTCCACCTGCACGGTCGCGGTGAACCGGAGGTGGGACAGGTCGCGGAAGCCGTACCCGTTGACGACCCGCACGACGTCGTCGCCGAACGTGAAGCGGACCGGCTCGAACACCTTCTTCAGGTCGATCAGGCCGGGCGACGGCGTCCTGTCGGGGAAGACGAGGCCGTCGATGACGAAGTTCGAGTCGTGGACGGGCTCGCCGTAGTCGCCGCCGTAGGCGTACTCGTGGACGGGGTGGGCGATGCCGTGGTCGATCCACTCCCAGATGAACCCGCCGGCCAGCCTGGGGTAGCGCTCGAACAGCTCCTGGTACTCGGCGAGGCCGCCGGGCCCGTTGCCCATCGCGTGGGCGTACTCGCACTGCAGGAACGGCAGCGTGCGCCGGCGCGCGTCCAGCTCGGGGTCGTCGAGCGGGTCCTCCTCCCGCTTGCCGATGAGCTCGACCTCGGCGTGGGAGGCGTACATGCGGGAGTAGACGTCGGTGTGGGCGCAGGAGCGGTCGCCCTCATAGTGCAGCGGCCTGGACGGGTCGCGCTCGCGCGCCCAGCCGGCCATGACGGCGAGGTTGCGGCCCACGCCCGCCTCGTTGCCGAGCGACCACATGATGACGCTGGGGTGGTTCTTGTCGCGTTCGACCATCCTGCGCATGCGGTCGAGCAGCGCGTCCTCGTAGCGGGGGTCGTCGGTGGGGTTGGCGCGCCAGCCGACCTCCCAGAAGCCGTGCGTCTCCAGGTCGCACTCGTCGATCACCCACAGGCCGAGCTCGTCGCACAGGTCGAGGAAGCGCGGGTGGGGCGGGTAGTGGCTGGTCCTGACCGCGTTGACGTTGTGCCGCTTCATCAGCAGCACGTCCTCGCGCATGGTCTCGTACGGCACCGCCCGGCCGTGCTCCGGGTGGAACTCGTGCCGGTTGACGCCCTTGAGCAGCAGCGGCCTGCCGTTGGCGAGCAGCACGCCGTCCTCGACGGTGATCGTCCTGAACCCGGCCCGCAGCCGCACGGTCTCCCCGTCGCCGGTGACGACGGCCTCGTACAGGCGGGGGGTCTCGGCTGTCCACGGCTCGGCCTCGACGGTGATCTCGCCGCCCGGCTCCAGGCCGGCCACGCCCAGCTCGGGGAGGCTCAGCGGGCCGGGACCTTCGAGGTAGGCGAGCACGCCGCGGCCGTCCCGGTAGTCCGCGCGGACGTACACGTCGGCGGTGGAGCGGGTGAGCGTGACGTCGCGGAAGATGCCGGGCAGCCACCACATGTCCTGGTCCTCCAGGTACGTGGCGGCCGACCACTGGTGCACCCGCACGGCCAGCACGTTGCGGCCGGGCCGCAGGTAGGGGGCGGCGTCGTACTCGACGGGCAGCCGGCTGCCGGTCGAGAAGCCCAGCTCGTGGCCGTTGAGCCAGACGCGGGCGAACGACTCGGCGCCCTCGAACCGCAGCCGCCCACCCTGCCGCCCACCCTGCCAGCCCTCGGGCAGGTCGAAGACGCGGCGGTAGTCGCCCGTCGGGTTCTCGCCGGGGACGTGGGGCGGGTCGATCGGGATGGGGAAGGAGACGTTGGTGTAGGCGGGGGCGCCGTGGCCGTGCAGGTTCCAGTGGGACGGGACGGGGAGGTCGTCCCAGCCGGAGTCGTCGTAGCCGGGGGCGGTGAAGTCCTCGGGGACGTCGGCGGCCGGCGACAGGCGGAAGCGCCACGTGCCGTTGAGGCTGATGGCGGGGGCGTCGGAGTGGAGGGCCGCTCGGGGGGCGAGCCGGCCCGAGCCGGGGGTGAAGGTTTCGAGATCCATCGCCGCTGAGCCTAGAGGTTGGGGGAGGTTTCGTCAGCGATGGGGTCCTTCGTCCGGACCGTACGCGGGGGTTCATGGGCCGGAGGCGGCCAGGTAACCCGCCAGCAGGGCCTCCGCAACCGCCCCGACCGCCTCGTCGTCCGGCAGGAACCGCGGGCTGTGCAGCCCGGCCACGGTGTCCACGCCCACGAACATCATCAGCGACGACGCCACCGCGCCGTACCTGGCGAAGTCGTCGGCCCCGCACGAACGCAGCTCGTCCGACACCGTCCAGCCCTCACGTCGCAGCCGCTCCCCCGCCCGCAGCGCGAGATCGTGGTCGTTGATGAGGATCGGCTCGCCGGGCAGGATCTCGACGTCGGCCGTGCAGCCGTACGCGCGGGCGGTGTCCCTGATCACCTGCCTGAACCTGACGTGCAGCTCCTCGCGCCAGCTCTCCGACATCGTGCGCAGGGTGCCGGTGGCCAGCGCCTCGCCCGGCACGGCATTGGGGGTGGTGCCCGCCGTGACCGTGCCGAACGTGACCACCGTCGGCACCATCGGGTCGGCTGCCCGGCTGACGAGCTGCTGCGCGGCCACGATCACCTGCGCCATCGCGAGCACGGGGTCGCGGGTCAGATGCGGATACGCCGCGTGCCCCTCGGCCCCCGTGACCCGCACCCTGAACTCGTCGGACGACGCGTTGACCGGCCCCGGCGTGCAGGCGATCGTCCCCTCCTCCAGCACCGGCTGCACGTGCGCCCCGACCATCGCCCGCAGCTCGTGCCGGTCCAGCGCGCCGGACCGCACGACGTCCTGCGCCCCCGACGGGTACGTCTCCTCGCGCGGCTGCAGCACCACCAGCAACGGCACCGGCTCCGCCCCACCCACTACCGCGCCCACTACCTCGGCCACCGCCTCCGCCGCGCCTTCCATGGCGGCCTCGGCGACCTCCTCCACCACCCCGGTGGCGGCGGGGCGTGCGGAGGATCCGCCGGCGGGGCCCGCATCCGCGACCGCTTCCGCGGCGCCCTGGGCGGCGGCTTCCGTCATGACCTCCGAGGCCGCCTCCACCGGGCCGCCGGCGGCGACCGTGGCGACGGCGCGGGCCAGGGCGACCACGGCGGCCAGGTGCACGTCGTGGCCGCAGGCGTGCATGGCGCCGTTGGTGGCGGCCCACGGCACACCCGTACGTTCGACGATCGGCAGCGCGTCCAGCTCGCCCCGCACCCCCACGGCGGCGCCGGGGCCGCCGACGCGCAGCACGGCCCCGGTGCCCGCCACGTGCTCGACGAGACCGTCGGGCAGCGCGTCGAGCACCTGCTTGAGCGTCGGCGCCTCCTGCCCGGACACGCGGGGCGCCGCGTGCAGCTCGCGGCGCAG
>NZ_JBEXLH010000032.1:0-92110 GCF_040609855.1 Nonomuraea sp. NPDC004580
CTCCTGCACGCAGGCCGACCAGGGGCCGCGGGCCAGGTGCGCGGGGCCGGGCAGCGAGTCGGGGGCGCCCGGGATGCCGATGGGCACGCCCCGCTCGTACGCGGTGAGCGCCTCGCGCGCCACGACGCGCTCCTTGACCTGCCCGGACGCCAGGACGAGCCGGGCGGAGGCGTAGTTGGCGACGGGGACGAGGCGGCGCTGGTCGTGGCTGTAGACGTAGCGGGCGCCGGTCTCGCGCTCGATGATCAGCGTGCCGGGCTCCTCCAGGGACTTCGTGCCCCCGGGCCGCAGCAGCCCGTACACGGCGAAGCCGACGCAGAGCAGCACCGCCACCATGATCCCGGCGAGGAACCCGATGGTCTGGCGGCGCAGCGGCCACTCCGGCTGGTTGGGCTGGGCACGCAGCAGCGCCAGGCCGATGCGCTGCACGGTGAGGCGATACGCCTGGTAAAGGTCACGCTGGCTGTGCAACTGCGCCTCTCCGGTTAGTCGGCTAGCTGACCAGGCCGCGGATGGTCTCGTACAGGTCCATGACGGCCAGCGCGAGCGGGATGAGGGCGATCATCAGCAGGATGTCGAAAATGTCGCCCACCCGTCCCCAGAACGGGGACGGCCGCGCGGTGGCCACCCACAGCGCCGTGCCGGTCACCCCGAGGGCCAGCACCACCAGGCCGGGCACGATCCCGTACAGCAGCAGGGCGTCACCCGCGGTCAGCACGGCTCCCGCGGCGGGCAGCGCGACGCCGGCCAGGGTCGCCGACAGCAGCCAGGCCCGCTGGCCGCGTCCCTCGAAGACGCGGGCCCGCATGAGCAGCGACAGCGACAGCGCGCCGCTCATCACCAGCGCCGCCCAGGTGCCCTCCAGCACCAGCAGCGCCTGCGCGCCGAGCACGACCAGCGCCACCGTGCCGAGCAGGCCGGCGCAGAAGCGGTCGGCGACCACGGTCTTGTCGATGACGAGCTCACCGTCGAGGTCGCCGCTCTCCCGCCGCAGCTCCTCCGCCGTGGTGGGCAGCGCGGGCAGCGGCATGCCGGCCAGCCGGAACGACAGCGTGGGGATGACCGTGGTGAGCCCCACGGCGAGCGCGGCCAGCACCGCCGCCACCCCCGCCGCGGGCAGTCCGAACGCCATGACGACCCCGCAGCCGAGCAGCCCGCAGAGCGCGGCGGCGGCGATGCCGAGGAAACCGGGCAGCCCCCGCGCCACCGCGAACCCGGCGGCGGTGGCCAGCATGAGCGTCACGCCGCAGGCGGCCAGCAGGTTGTCCGGCTGCAGCACGGACGGGCCCGAGGCGGGCGCGACCAGGCCGGCGACGAAGCCGTAGGGCAGGGCGGCGTACCCGATGACCGCCCCTGACCGGTCGTCGCCCAGCGCGCGCGAGAGCGCGACGGCCACCACCAGCAGCAGCACCGCGACGACGCCCGCGACCAGGGCCGCGGGCGTCCACGGGGGCCCCGCGAGCGGCGGCGCGGCGGCGCCGAGCGCGAGCAGGCAGGCGGCGGCGCGCAGGCCGTAGGCCCTGGTGACCGCGGGCTGCCAGCGCCCGGTGCGTTCGATGACGCCGGTGGCCACGGCGTCGGCCACGTCGTCGAAGACGGGTTCGGGCAGCTCGTGGCCGCGGGGGCGCAGGTGCAGCAGCTCGCCGTCGTGGACCTGCAGCTCCGCGAGGGTGACGCCGGGATCGAACGGCGGCCCGCCGAGCCGCTGCAGCGCCCAGCCGCCGTGCGCGAGGCCCGCCTCGGCCAGCCCGTCGCCGGCGATGCGCAGCACGGTCGGCAGCAGGTTGCCGAGCGGGATGTCCGGCGGCAGGCCGAGGTCCAGGAAGCCGCGCGGGGTCACGACGGTGACCCGGCACAGGTCGGTTCCGGTGGCGCTCACCCGGACGAGTGTAGGGAGCGGACTTCTCCGGCGGCGGCTGTGACACGTCTAGGAATTTTGAAATATCCGGCATATCCCTACGTCAGGGGCTTTCATAGGGCCGGTGAGCGGGAGCCTGATCGTGGTACGCAGGCCCGAGCGGCGCAGGCCGCCGGAGCCTCCGGGGGGCGAGGTGCTCCTGGAGTCGCCGCCGGAGATCCCCGAGACGGTCACGGGCGGCGGGCTGACGCAGCTGCTGACGTACCTGCCGATGATCGCCGGGGCGGGCGCGATGGCGCTGATGTTCACCGGCGGGTCGGCGAGCAACCCGATCATGCTGGTCTCCAGCGGCCTGTTCGCGGTCTCCATGATCGGCATGAGCGTCGGCCAGATCATGCGGAACGCCGCTGAGCGCCGCAACCAGCTCAACGGCCTGCGCCGCGACTACTACCGCTACCTGGAGCAGGTCAGGAAGCGCGTCCGTACGGCCGCCGCGCAGCAGCGCCGCGCCATGACCTGGAGCCACCCCGACCCGGCCGCGCTGTGGTCGCTGGTGATGACCAGCAGGCTCTGGGAGCGCCGGCCCCGCGACGACGACTTCGCGCAGGTCAGGATCGCCACCTCGGCGCAGCGGCTGGCGCTGCCGCTCATCCCGCCGGAGACCCGTCCCGTCGAGGACCTCGACCCGCTGACGGCGGGGGCGCTGCGCCGGTTCGTCCGCACGCACGCGACCGTGCCGGGGCTGCCGGTGGCGCTGGCGCTGCACTCGTTCGCCAGGGTCGTGGTGTCGGGGGATCCGGTGGCGGCCCGCGACCTCGTACGCGCCGCGCTGGGGCAGGCCGCTGCCCTGCACGCGCCCGACGACCTGCGGATCTCGGTGTGCGCGAGCCGCGAGCGGACCGGTGAGTGGGAGCCGGTCAAGTGGCTGCCGCACGCCCTGCACCCGTCCGAGGAGGACGGCGCGGGGCCGGTGCGGCTGGTGACGGGCGACCTGGGCGAGCTGGACGACCTGCTGGGCTTCGAGCTGAAGGACCGGCCGCGCTTCAGCAAGGGCATGTCGGCGGACGCGGTGCCGTACCACGTGGTCGTGGTGGACGGCGGGACGGTGCCGTCGGGCAGCCAGCTCGGCCTCGACGTCATCGAGGGCGTCACCGTGATCGACCTGGGCGGCGGGGTGCCGCAGGCGCCCGCCCAGCTCACGCTGCGCCTGGAGGTGACCGCCGACGAGGTGGTCAGGGTCGCGGAGGACGAGCTGGGCAAGGAGGTCAGGACGCCGCTGGGCCGGCCCGACCGGCTGGCGCCGCCCGCGTTCGCCGCGCTGGCCAGGCAGCTCGCGCCGATGCGGACCGGCACCGGCGGGCCCGAGGAGGAGCGTGACGTGTTCGCCACGAACACCACGCTCACCGACCTGCTCCGGCTCGGCGACGCCCGCCGTCTCTCGACCGCCGTCACCTGGCAGCCGCGCCCGGTGCGCAACCGGCTGCGGGTGCCGATCGGGCTCGGCGCCGACGGCCGGCCCGTCGAGCTGGACATCAAGGAGGCCGCGCAGGGCGGCATGGGCCCGCACGGGCTCGTGGTCGGCGCGACCGGCTCGGGAAAGTCGGAGCTGCTGCGCACGCTCGTCCTCGCGCTGGCGATCACCCACTCGTCCGAGACGCTGAACTTCGTGCTGGTCGACTTCAAGGGCGGCGCCACCTTCCTCGGGCTCGACGCGCTGCCGCACGTCTCGGCCGTCATCACCAACCTGGAGGACGAGCTGCCGCTGGTCGACCGCATGCACGACGCGCTGCACGGCGAGCTGGTACGCCGCCAGGAGCTGCTGCGCGCGGCCGGGAACTTCGCCTCGCTGCGCGACTACGAGCAGGCCCGTGAGCAGGGCGCTGAGCTGAGCCCGCTGCCGACGCTGTTCATCGTGCTCGACGAGTTCAGCGAGCTGCTGTCGGCCAAGCCCGAGTTCGTCGAGCTGTTCGTGATGATCGGCCGGCTCGGCCGTTCGCTCGGGGTGCACCTGCTGCTGGCCTCGCAGCGGCTGGAGGCGGGGCGGCTGCGCGGGCTCGACACGCACCTGTCGTACCGGATCGGGCTGCGCACCTTCTCCGCCGCCGAGAGCCGGGCCGTGCTGGGGGTGGCGGACGCGTACTCGCTGCCGCCCGAACCGGGCAACGCGTACCTGATGTTCGAGACGACCGGGATGACGCGGTTCAAGGCGGCGTACGTGTCGGGGCCCTACCAGGTGGCGGCGCAGAGCCCTGCCACGGCGGCCCGCTCAGGCCATCGGGGGAAGATCGTCTGGTACGGGCCAGAACGCGTGCCGCTGCCGCCCGTCGCCGACACGCCGCCCGTCGCCGAGGACAAGGGCAAGCAGGACAGCCTGCTCGACATCGTGGTCTCCCGGCTGACCGGCAAGGGGCCCGCGGCGCACCGGATCTGGCTGCCGCCGCTGAAGGAGCCCGCCTCGCTCGACCGGCTGCTGCCCCGCATCGAGGCGACGCCCCGCCACGGGCTCACCGCCGCCGGGACCGCGCAGGACCGTCCCGGGCGGCTGCACGCCGTCGCGGGGATCGTGGACAGCCCGTTCGACCAGCGGCGGGATCCGTACTGGCTGGATCTGTCGGGCGCGGCGGGCAACGTCGCGATCGTCGGGGCGCCGCAGACCGGCAAGAGCACGCTGCTGCGCACGCTCATCGCCTCGCTCGCGCTCACCCACACGCCCCGGGAGGTGCAGTTCTACTGCCTGGACTTCGGCGGCGGCACGCTCTCGGCGCTGGCCGGGCTGCCGCACGTCGGCGGCGTGGCCACCCGGCTGGACGCCGACGCGGTCCGCAGGACCGTCGCCGAGGTGCGGGGCGTGCTGGAGCGGCGCGAGCGGCTGTTCGTGGAGCGGGGCATCGACTCCATGGCCACCTACCGGCGGATGGTCGCCTCCGGCGCGTACGAGGGCGACGGCTGGGGCGACGTGTTCCTCGTCGTGGACGGCTGGGCGACGCTGCGCCAGGAGTACGAGCAGCTCGAACCCGACCTCGGCGACCTCGTCACGCGCGGGCTCGGCTTCGGCGTGCACGTCGTCGGCACCGCCAACCGGTGGCTGGAGTTCCGCGCCGGCGTGCGCGATCTGCTCGGCACCCGGCTCGAACTGCGGCTCGGCGACGCCTTCGACTCCGAGATCGACCGGCGGGCCGCCGCCAACGTGCCGGAACGCGCCCCGGGCCGCGGCCTCACCCGCGAGGCGCTGCACTTCCTGGCCGCGCTGCCGCGCATCGACGGCCGCGGCACCGTGGACGACCTCGCCGACGGCGTGTCCGCCCTGGTCGAGGCGGCCGCTGCGGCCTGGCCCGAGCAGGGGGCGCCGCCCGTACGGCTGCTGCCCGCCCTGCTGCCCGCCCACACGCTGCCCGTGCCGCCCGGCGACGGCACCCGCGTGCCGATCGGCATCGACGAGGCCGCGCTCGCGCCCGTCCTGCTGGACTTCGACACCGACCCGCACTTCGTGGTGTTCGGCGACACCGAGAGCGGCAAGAGCAACCTGCTGAAGGTGATCGCGCGCGGCATCGCCTCCGCCCGCACGCCACTGCAGGCCCGCTTCATCGTCATCGACTACCGCCGCACGCTGCTCGACGCCACCGACACCGAGCACCGCATCGGGTACGCCGCTTCGAGCGCCGCCGCCGCGACCCTGCTCAAGGGCGTGCAGGAGGTGCTCCAGGACCGGCTGCCGCCGCCCGACCTCACCTCGGAGCAGTTGCGCACGCGGAGCTGGTGGACCGGGCAGGACCTGTACGTCATCGTGGACGACTACGACCTCGTCGCCACCTCCGCCAACCCCCTGTCCGTGCTCGGCGAGCTGCTCCCCCAGGCTCGCGACATCGGCCTGCACCTCGTGCTGGCGCGCGCGATGGGCGGGGCGGGGCGGGCGATGCTGGATCCCGTGGTGCGGCGGCTCAAGGAGATGAACACGCCCGCCGTACTGCTGTCGGGGCCGCGCGACGAAGGCCAGCTGTTCGGGAACGTCCGGCCTCGTGTGCTGCCTGCTGGGCGGGGGGTGCACGTGGATCGGCGGGCGGGCGAGAAACTCATCCAGACCGCCTACCTGCCGTCCTGAGCCCCACCCGCCCTGCCGGCTGCTCCGTCGGCCGCCCTTCAGCCCCCTGCGCGTTGCTTTCTACAGGCCGCGTTCTATCCGGGACAGCTCGGCCATCGCCTGGTCCATCGCGGACTCGTACGCCTCGCGTGCCTCGCGCATCCGCAGGTCGGCCGGGTTGTCCTGGGCGGACAGGTCCAGCGGGCCGTCGCCCACCACGTCGCCCACCACGGCACGCAGCAGCTCGGCCGAGCGGGTCTGCAGGTCGGCGAGCGCCTCGGCGATCAGGCTCAGGATCGTCTCCGACAGGCGCTGCGAGCCCCACCGCATGGCCCTGGGGTCGATGTCCAGGCCGGTCACGCCCTCCGCCGAGCACTCGACCCTGACCAGGTCGTCGGGGTCGCTCGCGGTGCCCTTGGCGGCCAGGACCTGCTGGTAGAGGTCGTCCAGCCCGTCGGCGGGGTGCTGGGAACGGGCGATCAGCCGGTCCAGGGCGCCTTCGTCGGACATAGCCGTCATTTCTCCGTCTCCGTGCTCGGGTCGTGGGTCGTGGGCGGCTGGGCGTCGAACGGTGACAGGCCCTGCGGTGTCAGCCCCTGCGGTGACAGGCCGGGCGGTGTCAGGCCGGGCGGCGCCTGCCCCGGCGGGGTCTGTTGCAGCTTCGTGGCGCTGAAGCGCTCGGCCACCGCCTGCTGGGCCAGCATCCCGCCGCCTGCCGCCGCCGCTCCCCCGCCGAGCGCCAGCTTGCCCGGCGAGACCTGGGCGAGCCGCCCCGCCACCTTGCCCAGCACGCCCTGCCCGCCCGTCACGAACTGCCGCACCCGGGACGCGATCGCTCCGGCCTGCCGGTCGGCCCTGATGCCGAACTGCGTGGCCGCCACCTCAGAGGCGACCCGGGTGAAAGGGTTGAGCTGGGCGACCTTGTGCATCACGCCGGCCGTGAGGATGCTCGCGCCGGTGAGGAAGACGGCCTTGCCGGCGGCGTCGTACACGTCGGCGGTGACGTTGAGCGTGCGGGCGGACGCCGCAGGCAGCGCGGCCTTCTCCTCGGCGTCGGACGCGTAGTCCGCCACGGCGCCCATGGCCAGTTCGGCGCTGGCGGCGGTCCAGGTGACGCCCTTGGTGGCGGTGTCCACGACCTCGGGGTGGCGGCGCAGGCCGGCCGACAACGTCTCGTAGCCCTCGGCGGCCCGCCGCTGCTCGGCGGTGTCGCCGTACATGAGGGGCAGGATCAGCATCGCGTAATGGGCGCGGCGGAAGCCGAGCAGCATGGAGCCGGTCGCCGCCATGGCCGAGCCCTCGATGACGGACTGCGGCTGCTCCATCATCGCGGCGCCCCCATGGTCGCGGCGACGGAGGCGGCGTTGCCGTCCACGTAGCCGTTGGCGGTGTCGTACGCCCGGTCGTGCAGCTCGGCGACCTGGTCGCGCTTGGCCAGCAGGTACCGCTGGGCGGCCTCGTTGACCTCGTCGAACGAGCGTCCCAGTGCGCCGCCCAGCATGCCGAAGGCGCCGTACGCGCCGGAGGAGAGCCGTACCCGGGCGACGGCCCTGGTCATCTCCTCCAGGTCCCGCATGGGCGTGTCGGCCAGGTCGCGGCCCATCTCCCTGACGGAGTCCGCCACCACGGCGACGGCGTCGGCGTCCATGCCCGGTGTCCCCCTCATGTTCATCAGCTCACCACCGGTGGTGGCGTGTCCACGGACGGGCGGAAGAAGTCGTCGTCGGCGGGGCGGGTGCCGGGGTGGCGGGTGCTCTGGCGGTCCGCCGCCGCTCCCGCGGCCATCGGCATGAACGGCACGCCGCCCGCACCGGCCATCCCGGCCGTGCCCGGCTCGCCGCCGAGGCCGCCCGGCGGTCCCATCGCCGCAACCGGCCCGCCCACCACCGGGACGCTGCCCGGCCGCACGGAGGGGCCCTGGGCGGTGGTGGTGTCCCGGCCGTGCGGGACGGGGCCGGGGGCTGTGGGGCGGCCGCGCTCCGTCGTGCCCGGCTGCGCCGTTGCGCCCGTCACACCTGACATGCCCGTCAAGCCGGATGTACCCGTCAACTCCGACGAATCGGTCATGGCCGATGAGCCGGGGCTGCCTGGGGAGCCGGTAGCACCGGGGTGGGGGGTGGCGCCCGCGAGGGCGGTGCCCGTGAAGCCGTCGGTGCCGGGCTGCGCGACGGTTCCCGGCAGGCCCGTTCCTCCGGGTCCCGTCGTGGGGCCGGGCGAGGTCGGAGTCCACGGCGCGGTGCCGGCCATGGTGTCCAGCGTGGTGTCCATCGTGGCGGCCGGCGTGGTGTCCAGCGTGGCGGCCGGCGTGGTGTCCAGCGTGCCGGCCGGCGACGTGCCGGGCCGGGCCGGCGTCGTGCCCGGTTCGCCGGGCGGCGGCAGGTACGGCGCGGGCGAGGCCAGCTCCGCGTCCCACGGCAACCGGTCGGGCAGGGCCGTGTGCGCGGTGTGGAAGGCGGTGTTGAGCCGGGCGATGAACGCCCGCGCCGCGCCGTCGGGGTCGTTGGTGGGATGGTCGGGGTCGGTCGAGCCCGAGCCCATCGCGTAGTGGGTCTGCGGCTTGGTGGCCTGGTCGAAACGTTCCTTGGCCGTGGTCAGCTCCCTGGCGACGCCCTCCAGCGAGGGCGGGACGTCCTCCAGCCGGTCCCGCAGCGCCTGGAGGTAGGTCTGGAGCCGGTTCATCCGGGTGAGCATGGCGCGGGCCGACTCCCCGCCCCAGTTCCCGTCGGCCACCAGGCGGGCCGCGCCGTCGCCGAGCGTGGTGATCGTGGTGGTGAGCAGCTCGGCCGTCTGCCGGTACGCCGCCGCGACCGGCCCGAACTCCTCTGGCCTGGTGGACATGATCAACGTTCTGATCGCGTCACGGCCGCCGTACCCCTGCGGGTCGCCGCCCTGGAGGCAGCCGGTCTTGATCGGTTTCGGTTCCGGCACGCGTTCCTCTATCTGTCCGTACGTCCCGCCACGCCCGCGGCCCGCTGGTCGGCGTCGCGCACGGTGGCCGCGGTGTCGGCCAGGTCGCCGATGACCCGCTGGACCTGCTCCAGCACGAACTGCAGCGACTCCCCCGTGGCCTCGCGGGCGCTGCGCACGGTGCCCGCGTACCCCTGGGCGATGTCCCACGTCCCGGCGGCGCCCGGGGTGAGGTCGGGCACCTGGAACCGCGCCGTCTCCAGGCGCGGCAGCAGCTCCCGCCGCAGCTTGCCCGCCACGTCGAGGAGCGCGTCAGGGCGGCAGGTGACCTGGTCCCCGGCGGCGGCCGGGTCGATGAGCGGCTCGTTCACCCGGGCTCAGGTGGTCCAGCGGCGGATGTTGACGTGTTCGGCCTCGCGCATGATGCCGGTGGCCTCCTGGAGCGACGGCCCGAAGCGCTGCATGGTGTCGCCCATGGTGACGACGGCCTCGTTCCACTGGCGCTTGGCCTCGAGGTAGACGCCCTTCGCGGCGCCGTCCCAGGTCTCCAGCACCTTGAAGTCGGCCTCCAGGTCCGTCAGCTCGCCGACGAGATTGGTGTACGCGCGGCCCAGCTCGGCCGCGATCTCTTCCATCTCGTCGAAATTGGCGACGATGATGTCATTCATGTCGGTTCCTTTCAGGAAACGGGCCCGGAGTATTCACCGCCGGCGAGCGCGGCCCGGAGTTTCACCGCGACGTCGCTCGCCTGGGTGTTGGCGTCGTTGTACTGGATGCCGGTGGCCTTGAGGTTCTCGCCGATCGTGTTGAGCGCGTCGATGACCTTCCTGAACTGCGGGGTCCACTCCGTGAGCACCTGCCGGTAAACGGTGGCCGCCTCGCCCTGCCAGGCGCTGCCGAGCGTCTCGGGGATCTGCGTGAGCCGGTTGTAGATCTGCTCGATGTTGGCGACGGCGAGCTGTGCGCGTTCTGCGGCACTATGCTGGCTGCCCTCGGTATAAGTCGTCGGTTGATTGACCACGCTGCTCCTTTCGGCGGGCTTTTCCCGCATCAACGTAGGCGGGCCCCGGCGGGCGAGGCTACGATTTCAACTTTCCTGTAAATGTCCCGGCGCCGCCCTGGCGCCGGCGTCTGGCTCTGGGCAGCATGAGCGCCGCGAACACCACCAGCGCCGTCACCCCGGCCGCTCCCGCGGTGATGCCGACGGCGATCGCCCGCGTCCGCTCGTCCGGGACGGGCGCCCTGGCCAGCACGACGGGTGGCGCGCCGGCGGCGCTCACGGTGGCCGCGGGCAGCACCGAGGTGACCGCCTGCAGCGGGTTGACCAGTCCGGCGCCGGTTCCCGCCGCGCCGCCGCCCTCGGCGGTCTGCTCCAGGCGGCGCTTGACCTGCCAGTGGTCGAGGTCCGGGTGCCGGGCCCTGACCAGGGCGGCGACGCCGGAGACGAAGGGGGCGGCGAAGCTGGTGCCGTCGAGCCCCGTACGGTAGCCGCCGCCCGTCCACGCGCTCGTGATCCCGGCGCCTGGCGCGGTGACGGAGATGCGGGTGGCGCCGTTGGAGAAGCCCGGCTTCTCGCCGTCGGGGGCCGCCGCGCCGACCGCGATCACGCCGGCATACTCGGCCGGGTACGCCGGCGAGGCCGCGCCGCCGTCCTGCTCGACGTTGCCGGCGGCGGCCACGATCACCGCGTCCTTCTCCTGCGCGTACGCCACCGCCGCCTTCAGCTCGGGCGCGTCGTGGGCCTGCACGGACACGTTGATCACATCGGCACCCAGGTCGGCGGCCCGCCGGATGCCGGCCGCGAGCCGCGACACGTCGCCCGACCGTCCCTCGGTCTGCTTGATGGACAGGATCCGCGCGGCCGGGGCCACGCCCATGACCGGGACGCCGCGCCCGGTGAGGTCCTGGCCGGCGATGATGCCGGCGACCGCGGTGCCGTGGCCGACGCAGTCGCGCGCGTCCGTCCCCGTGAGGTCCACCTGGCCGGTGACCACGCCCCTGAGCTGCGGATGGGTGGCGTCCACGCCGCTGTCCACGACCGCGACCCGCACGCCTTCGCCTCTGGTGAGCCGCCACACCTGGGTGAACCGCAGGCGTTCCTGCGGCCAGGGCGTGCCGGTGACCTCGGCGACGCCGGGCTCGGGGTCGCAGGCGACCGTACGGGCCGTGTCGGTCGTCGGCGTCGGGGTCACCGGGGCGGGGGTCAGCGCCATGAGGAGGGCGGCGCCGTACCAAAGGAAAGGCACGAAAACGGAGTCTCGCCGACATTTCCGGCCTCTGCCGCTCTCTTAGAAATATCTTGAAATGGCGCTGCGCCCGGCGTCACGGCAGGTAGGCATGTGCTGGCATGTCCAGCGCTATGGCCCGCGGAGAGTGAGCATGACGGTACCTGCCGCCGAGGGTGGCGACGCCCACGGCAACCCCAGGCCGGGCATCGGGCTGTCGCGGCTCCAGCGGCCGACGACGACCGTCGGCCATGAGGACGCCATCTCCTCCCACGATGAGCACATAGAGGCGCGCGGCGTCGAGGACGCCTACGCCGACCACATCCACGACCACCGCAACGGCGACTATCCGCCGGAGCCGCCGCCCGCCCCGACGCAGGCGCAGCTCGACGAGCTGCTCGCGGCCAACCGCGTGGACCCGGGGACGACGAGCAGGACGATGTTCGTCAAGATCGGCGAGTACGAGGACCCGGCGTCCGGCAGGCCGCTGCCGTCGTCGCCGATCGAGCGGCTGCGCCAGGACCTCGAACGCCTCCAGGGTGCGGCAGGCGAGAGCCTCAAGGTCCGGCTCCAGTTCGCCAGGCTCACCGAGCAGGACCTCGGCACCTGGCAGGCCGCCACCGACCTCAAATACACCACCGACCAGGCACAGACCACCCTCGACCAGGTCATCACGCGCGTCACGCAGGTGTACGAAGCCGTGGTGCAGGCACTCGACGAGACCGTCAAGACCGCGAAGAACGCCGACCGGTCCATCGCGGGCGGCGTCAGGAAGTGACGGAGGCCTGATGACCGACTACTGGGTCGGAACGCTCAAGGACAGCCGGGAGCCGCAGATCGACGGCACCCAGCCGCTGGGCGGCGACGCCGAGAGCAGCGACGGCATCTCCGACCTCATCCAGTCCACCAAGCCGGAGAAGGTGGCCGAGGCGGGACGCCGGTACACCGAGATCGCCGAGATGTGCGCCACGTCGGTGGAGGTGCTGCACACCGAGGCCGCGCGCATCGCCCAGACGCTGGGCGGGGAGTCGCTCGAGGGCATCTTCGACACGATCGGGGAGCTCCAGCGCGACCTCACCCGCCTCAGCTTCGCCGCCCGTTCCGTGGGTCAGCCCCTCGTCTGGTACGGGGCCGAGGTGCTGCCCTGGTTCCACCACAACGTGCCCAGGACGGGCAGCGTGGACCTCGACGACTGGATGGGCGACGTCGCGGGCACCGACACCAACGCCCACGCGCTCGCCCGGCACCACCTTCAGCAGCTCAACCGCTTCATCCAGGCCGTCTACCACTCCATCGACGACCACGTGGAGCAGCGGACCACGGCGCCGCAGACCTCGCTCACCGACCCGTCGTTCGACCCGCGGCTGGGGCTGCCGAGTGGGCTGACCGCCGACCCGTACGGGGGCCTCGGCTCGACTCCCGGCTTCGACGGCCCAGGACTGCCCGGGTCCGGCGGGCCGGACCTGCCGCGCCTCGACGACCCGTCCCTCCAGGACCCGTCCCTGCGCGACCCCTCCGCCCCGGACCCGTCGGCGCAGGACCCCTCCCTGCAGAGCCCCTCCCCGGAGAACCCCTCCCTGCCGAACCCCTCGCTGCAGGACCCGTCACTCCAGAACCCGTCCCTGCAGAACCCCTCGCTGCAGGACCCGTCCCTGCAGGACCCGTCCCTGCGGAACCCGTCCCTGCAGAACCCCTCGCTCGACCAGCCCGACCTGCGGAACCCGGCCACGCACCTGTCCAGCCACCCCAACCCCCAGGTGCCGACCACCCAGTCGATCGTCCCCGGGATGCCCACCGGCGCGGGCCCCTCGATGCTGCCCGGCAGCGCCGCCGCCACCCAGCTCGGCGGCGCGCCGGGCGGTCCTGGCGCGCCGGGCGCGGGCGGCCTGCCGGGCGGGCCGATGGGCATGATCCCGCCGATGGGCGGCGCCGGGGGTGCCGGGGAGGAACGCGAGCGGGAACGCATGAAGATGCCGCTCACCGAGCACGACCCGTTCGACAGCGATGACCTGGGCGGCCCGCCCCTGATCACATGACCCCGCCCATCGACCGGCCCCCCGGTGTCCCCGGACAGGTCCATGGCGCCCGCCCACCCGGACCCGCCCGACAGGCCGGTGACATCCAGCCGCCCGCACCCGCCCACCAGACCCGCGGCCCGCACACGCCCGCACCCGCCCAACAGGCCCGCGGCCCGCACTTGTTCAGAACCGCCGAACGCGTTCGCGGTTACCAGCTGCTCGGGCCTGCCGGCCAGGACGGCCCCTGGACCCTGTACCGGGCGCGCTCGGTGGCCACCATGGCGGAGGTCCTGGTCAAGACGCTGACCTGCCACCGCGTGGACAAGCGGGCGCTCAAGCGGATCATCCGCGGGTTCGCCTTCCCTGACGAGCTGGCCGCGCACGACGGGGTGATCCCCGTCCTGGAGGTGGGAGCGACCGGGGACGGTCGGCCGTACCTGGTGACGCCTCCCCACGACGGCCTCACCCTCGCCGAACGCCCGGACCGCGACCGTCCCATGCCGGCGGAGCAGGTCGCCGGCCTGCTGGCCGCGGTGGCGCGCGCCGTCGCGGCCACTCATGCGGCGGGCGGCGTACACGGACGCGTCACGCCCTCGAACGTGGTCATGACCCCGAACGGCGTGATGCTGACCGGCTTCGCGATGTCGGCCCTGATGTCGATCGCCGAACTCACGGACGGCACCCCACCGTCGTCGGTCCACGCCTCCCCCGAGGAGGTGGAGGGCCGCCCACCATCCCCCGCCTCCGACATCTACACCCTGGCCTCAACGACCTACGAACTCCTGACCGGCCACCCCGCCTTCCCCCTGGAAGGCACCACCGACATCGCCAGATTCACCCTGGCCGTCCTGACCGAACCACCCCCACCCCTACCTCCCACGGTCCCTGAGGCCCTGGCCGCCCTCCTCGCCCAAGCCCTCTCCAAGGACCCCGCCACCCGCCCCACAGCCACCACCCTCGCCACCACCGCCCACCGTTTCGCCGGCGGCCCTCCGCGACCTCACACCACCGGCGCTCCCGCCACCGGAAAGGGCGCGACGACCGACCCCGACGCCCAGCGGGCCGCCCCCGCCGGCTCTGCCGCCGACCAGCGTGTCGGCGTCGACGGCTCCGGCCGCTCGACGGTCGCGCCTCCCCCCTTCGGCGGAACCGCCGCGTCCTCGGCCGGTCTCACGAGCGAGCCCGTGCTGGGAGCGACGGCGGATCAGCCGCGTACCGCCCGGCTTCCGGAGCCCAGTCCCGTGCCGGAGCCCGGTCCTCGGCTTCCCCGCACGGCGCGCCTCCCCGCGTCCGGGTCACCGGGCAACCAGGAGCTGTCGGGGCCCAGGGAGCTGGTGTGGACCGTGGACTCCGAGCGGTCTCGGCTCAGGCCGCCTGCGGGGCCTCAGCCGTTCCTGCCGACGCCGCCCGACCCCGGCTCGTCCGCCCGGACACCGGATGCCCAGGCACCGGCTGCCATGGAGGGCGGGCGGCGGGGGCGGATGCCGCTGGTCGTGGCGGGCGTGTCGGCGCTGGCCGTGCTGGCCGGTGCGGGCAGTGTGGCGCTGGCGATGAGCGGTGATCAGGGCGTCACGCTGACCGCCGACCACCAGGCGGCCGCCACCCGGCCCCCGGACGCGGGCGTGCAGGACGGACAGGCCGGCGAGGGCGACACGCAGAACAGCCCTCATGACGGGCAGCCGCAGGATGGCCAGGTCCAGGACGGGCGGCCGCAGACCCTTCAGCCTGACGCGCAGGCCACCGGTGACCGTGCGCGGCCCGAGCCGTCGCCCGAGCAGAGCACGGCCGGCCCCGCCACCTCACCACCGGCCACGCTCAGGACCCCCGGCCCGGCCGCCCTCACCGCCTACCGCCCCAAGAGCCTCAAGCTGGTCGCCGACAACGGCACCACGGTGACGCTGTCCTGGAAGACGGCACGCAAGACCGAGTACCCGGTGATCGTCCAGCAGGCCCCGGACGACCGCCTGATGTCGGCCCCGGTCGGCAGCACCACGTACACGGTCGGGAAGCTCGACCCGGGCACCGGCTACTGCTTCAAGGTCGGCGCGGTGGTCGCACTCGGCCGGCCGTCCTCGGTGGCCTGGTCGCCGGCGCTGTGCATCAGAGGTGCCGCGGAGACCGGCGCGGAGGACGACGTCCAGCCCCCGATCGTGCTCCCCCTGGTCACCCCACCGACCGGCTGACCCCGCCTGTCACGCCAACGAGCCCCCGACCAGGCCGCCGACCCCGCTGCCGGAGTCTGCTCGTTGCCTCCAACCGACCGGCTCGGCCGCCGGGCCGGCCTCAGCCGATCAGTGACAGGGGTGACAGCCGGCCGGCGGCCCGGCGCAGGAGGCTCACCCTCCGCCTGACCAGGGTGTCCACCGTCGTGTGGTGCTGCCAGGCGAGGTCGGCGTCGTCCGCGTTCACGGGGGTGTCGCCGAAGGTGGCCGCATTGGCGAGGGTGGCGAGGGTCATCAGGGGGACGCGAGCGGCGGGGTCCAGGAAGCGTTCGGCCAGGGAGGCCACCTCGCCCGCCGTCAGCGTCCCCGAGGTGACGGGGAGGCCGGCCGTGCGGAGGCGGGTGAGGGTCTGCTGCCAGGCTCCGATGACGCGGGCGGCCGGTGCGGCGGCGTGGCGGCGGCGCGTCCGGCGTACCAGCGGGACGAGGGCGGCGGCCAGCACATAGGCCGCCGCCAAGCCGCCGGCCGCCGCAGCCCACACCCACGGTCCGGTCGAGGCGTCCTTGACGGGGGTCGCAGGTGGGGTGGGGCGCTTGGTGGGGGTCTTGGCGGGCTTGGGTGGGGTGGCGTCCTCGTTGATGGCCTGCTCGATCTCCTTGGCCTGCTTGGGCGCGCCCTCGGCGACGTCCCCGCCCTCGCCGGAGCGCGTACGGGACGGCGTCGGATAGAACGGCACCCACCCGATGCCGTCGAACTCGACCTCGGCCCAGGCCAGCACGTCCCCGCCGCGCACCTGCCGGACGCCGCCCCGCTCCTCCCCCGGACGGAACCCGACGACGATCCGGGTCGGCAGCCCGATCGCCCGCCCCAGCAGCGCGAACGACGCCGCGAACTGCTCGGTCGTCCCTCGCTTCGACTCGGTCAGGAAGAACTCGATGCTGCGGTAGCCGTGCCCGGGCGGCGCGTTGACGTCGTTCACGGCGAGTTTGCGCAGATAGGCGGCCAGTTTGGCGGCCTGCTGGCTGGGGCTGCGGGCGCCGGCGGTGGCGCGGCGGGCGATCTCGCCGAGGCGGGCGCGCTGGGGCGGGGTGCGGCCGTCGGGGCCGTCGGGCAGCCGCCGCTGTTCGGGGTCGTCGGCGGGTGACGCCTGCCGCAGCTCCGCCGCCGGATATGTCCGGACTCCTGATGTCACCTGGTACGTCAGCCCCTCCCGCGTCCGCGTGCTGGCCAGCATGCCGGTGCCGGGGTCGACCACGAGGCCCGTACCGGTCGCCGCGAGCGGCCGGTCGGCGGCGGGCAGCCAGGGCCCCGGCAGCTTCTGCACGGTGAACCGCTGCTCCACGGTGTCGCGTGCGGCGTCGTCCGCGCCGGGGACGCGTCCGCCGGTGGGGAGGAAACCGGCGCTGGACGTCCAGCTCACGCCGTCGAACCGGTCGAGTACGGCCAGGCGCAGGTTCGCCTCGGACGTGGTGCGGACCGTGAACAACTCGCGCCGCGGGTTCTGCAGCCAGGCCGACACCTGGTCGAGGGCGCTCACGCCGTTGATCGGCTGGGGCGGGGGCTGCTCGACGAGGGTCCGTACGTCGAAGGGCTCCCCGGCGACGGGCAGCACCGGCGCGACGACGGCGGCGGCCACCACCAGCCCGGCCGGCAGCGGCACCGCGACCGCCACCGCGAGCGGCGACCTGCCGGTCCTGACCAGCCCCAGCAGCAGTACGAGCCCCGCGAACCCGGCCGCGTAAGGCACCACCGTCCCGCCCCCTGCCACCCCGAGCACGACGGCCGCCCCGAACACCGGCAGCGCCGCCACGGCGGGCAGCATCGGGGTACGGCGGCGCAGGGCCAGCTCGGCCGCCACGGTGGTCGCCGTCCAGACCAGGAAGCTGACCAGCACGATCGCGGGGCTGCCCGGGGCGGCGGGCAGGATGGTGGTCAGCAGCCACCCGCCCGCGTCACGCACGCCCAGCAGCGCCGCCCTGACGGCTCCCGGGCCGGGCAGGAACCCGAGCCACGCCTGCTCCCTGAACACCGTGGCCGACACCACCGTCAGCCACCCCAGCACGCCGACCGGCACCGTCCCCCACAACGGCAGCCGCCCCGGCAGCGCGAGCGCCAGCACACAAGGCCCTGCGACGGCCACCCCGACGACGGGCAGCAACGCCTCCAACGCGAACACCCCGTCGAACGCCAACCCAGCGCACGCCACCAGTAACCCGGCCACGACCACGGCGGCCACCCGCCGCCCCAGCGGCTCCTGCTGCTGATCCCGCACCACCACCCGAGAGCCATCCGCGGCCTGGGCCCCCGCCCCACTCCCCCCAACGCGCCCCGCCCCTTGGACAGGGGTGGAGGTGGAGCGGGAAGTGGGCTCGGGACCCGAGCGGGCGGGGTGGCCGGGCCCTGAGCCGTTGGGGGGTGGGCCGTTGGGGGGTGGACCGCTTGGCGGTGTGCCGTGGGGGGTCAGCGTGGCCATGCTGCCGCCAGCTCGTCCAAGTCCGTCGCTTCGATCACGGTTACCCCCGCGGCCCGTGGCGCACCGGCCTCAGGGGGGCCCACGTGGACGAACAGGGCCTGGCCGAAGCGGCGGCGGACGGCCGCCGCGTCGGCCAGGGCCCCATAGCCGCCGCTGATCAGCACCAGTGCTCCGCCCGCCCCCGCGTGGCGGAGCGCGTGCAGCGGCGGTTCGGCCCGGTCCGAGCGTTCGACGAGCGCGAGCCGGTCCAGGACCTCCTCGTCCTCGCCGGGCCCGCCCTTGGCGTGCAGCAGCTCGCCCTCCCCGGTGAGCACCCGCACGGGGAACCGGTCCCGGGTGACGGCGCAGGCCGCCGACGCCGCGACGTCCACGGCCAGCTCGAACTCGTCGTCCCCCTCGTACGACGAGCTCCGGGTGTCGAGGACGACCACGGTGTCCGGCAGGTTGACGTCGGTCAGCTCCTTGACCATGAGCACGCCGGTCCTTGCGGTCGAGCGCCAGTGGACGTGCCGCAGCTCGTCGCCGACGACGTACTCGCGCAGGCCGTTGAAGCTGCTCGCGCCCGACGGCGCGGAGCGGGAGGCCAGCCCGTCGAGGTGCCGTTGCCGCCCGGAGCGCAGCGGCCCGAGCGGCACGGTGCGGGGCCGGACGAGCAGCAGGTCGGCCCGCCCGTACGCGATGGAGCGCCGCGCCAGCCCGAACGGGTCGGCCCGGTCGAGCAGCAGCGGCCCCACCGGCGTGCGCCCGCGCCGGCGGGTGGGCAGCCGGTACGACACCGTCCGCGCCGCCCGCCTGCCCAGCGACGGCACCTCGACCGTCACCGTGGTCTCCCGGCACGTGTCCCGCGCCACCAGACCGGAGTGCCGCCACCGCCCGGCGTTGCGCACGTGCAGGACGGCCACGGCCGGCTCACCCCGCGCCACCTTGACCGGCGTCACCTCGCGCCGCACCTCCAGCCGGGCGCCCCTGAGCGTCCACAGCGCGCCGGCGCCGACGGCCGCCAGCCCGGCCACGGCCAGCACCGCCGCCTGGGAGTAGCCGAGCGGCGCCCCGGCCGCGTAGACCAGCACGGACGCCACGGCCAGCCCCCACCCCGCACGAGTGATCATTCGCACTCCCACAGCGGGGCGGCCGGGAAGCCCCCCTTCGGGGTGTCGACGAGCACGTCGTTGAGCCAGCCGTTGCCCCGGGACGATTCGATCTTGTTCCAGACGTCGCTGCTCTGGCCCGTGTACTGGTCGGTGTAGGCCGGGCCCTTCTGCTGGCACAGCACGGTGAGCGTGATGTACTCCCCCTTCGGGATCCTGCCCGCCTCGCCGCCGCCGGGCGCCGAGCGGATGAGCGTGTTGGTGTCGTTGTTGTTGGCGTTCTTGAACTGGGCGGACGGCGGGCGCAGCTCGGCGGTGGCCTCGGCGCGTTCCTGGCTCTCGCCCGCCTCGTTCCTGGCGCGCAGCGTCCAGGTGTAGGACTGGCCGTTCTTGAGCCCGGTCACCTCGGCGCTCGTGCCCTCGGGCTGGGCGGGGTGCTGGCCGGGGCCTTCCAGCGTGTACGTGACGCCGTCCGCCGCGTTGTCGGGAGCCGCCCAGGTGAGGTCGGCCCCGTGGTTCTTGCCCTTGGCGGTGAACGACGCGGGCTTGCCCGGGGCGACACAGGGACGTACCGGGATGGACGGGGCCGACTCCACCTCGCCGCCGGCGTACTCGGCGACGACACGGAACGCGTACTCCTGGTCGCACCGCCCGCCCGTCACCCGGAACTGGAACGGCCCGTCCGGCCGCACCTTCGACGGCGTCACGTCGGCGCCGCCGGGGGCGCCCTTGAGCGTGTACCCCGTCACCTCGCCCTTGGCCGACGGCGTGAAGACGACCTCCATCCAGCCGGGGCCCGAGTTCGCGGTGACCGCGCCGGGCGGGCCGGGGGTGACGGTCGGCGTCGGGGTCGGGGTCGGCGTGGGAGTCGGGGTGCGGGTGGGCGTGGGGGTCGGGGTGGGAGTGGGGGTCGCGGTGACCGTCACCGTCGGCACGGCCGTCTTCGTCCTCGTCGGCACCGTCGTGGTGGCGGTCGGCCTGGTCACGGTCGTCGGCCGCACCACCGTCGGCGTGTACGTCGGGATCGGCAGCGGCGTCGGGCTGTCCTTCTGGCCGAGCGCCTCGTCGTACTTGCCGACCCGGTGTCCCCTGCCGTCCTCCTCGATGACCAGGGCGGCCTCGCTGAACTGGTCGTTCACCCAGAGCAGCCCGTCCTTGACGAACACCTCAAGCGGCCCCGCCTTGCCCGTCACGACCTTGTCGGCCTCGAACCGCTTGGCCACCGTGTCGTACACGATGAGCTTGCCCGCGCTCTCGTCGGCGATGTAGATGCGCCGCCCGAGCGCCTGCGGCGCGCCCAGCTTGCCGCCCTTGACGCCGACGGTGGTGAGGGCGCCGGTGGCGGTGTCCACGAGGACGAGCGCGCCCTGCTTCGGCGCGAGGATCGGCACCACCTGGCTCTCGGCGACGGCGGGCACCAGCAGGCCGGCGCTGCCCGCGCCGGTGACCGTGCTGGGCAGGCTGACCTGCAGCCGGGTGCCGGTGCCGCCGATCACCATGGCGGTGGCGGCGGCGGAGTTGGTGACCAGCGGGACGCCGTTCGCGATCGTCAGCGTGAGCGGGTCGCCCGGCTCGCCGACCGTCACCGCCTTGCCCTGCTGCGCGCCGTTGATCTGGACGAGCGTGCCCTCCTCGGGCACGGGCACCCACAGCGTGCCGTTCTTGTCCAGCCCGGCCTGCCCGAGCGGCGGCTTCAGCGTGATCGGGGCGCCGACGGTGTCCACGGTCAGCGGGTCGAGTTGCTGCACGGTGCCGCCGCGCGGGTCGATCCCGTACGCCTTGCCGGCGCCCATCACGATCTGCATGCCGCCCGCGCCCAGCTCACCCGTCTGCGCCACTTCGAGCTGGGTGGGGTCGATGCGGCTGACCTGGCCGGTGGACTCGTCCATGACCAGCACGTTGTCGCCGTCCTGCACGACCTTCAGCGCCTGCCCCTCCGCTGAGGCCAGGTCCACCCGGCCGTCCAGCTGCCCGGACAGACCGTTGGCGTGCACCACCTCACCGTTGAGCGCGCTGGCCAGCCAGGCGCCCACATCGGCCAGCTTCGGCCGGGCGCTCGAGACGCCCGTGCCCAGGAACAGGCCCACTCCCACCAGCGCGGCGGCCAGCACGGCCGCGACGATCCCCGCCGCCCGCCGCCCCGCCGCGCTCCGCCACCGAACGGCCACCGATTCACATCCCGCGAGCTTCGTCCGCATACATATCCGCGGACACACTAGGCCGCGCTCCGGGGCCGCCGACCTCCCTTCAAAGAATGTGGAAACGTCCGGCTCAGGAACCCTGCCGCGCCTCAGCGACGAGGGGCAGCGTCCGCAGCCGCCCCTCGATGTGGGAGGTCACGAACGCGGGAACGTCCGCCTCTGCCTTGGCCTGCGACCACGACTCGGCCAGTGCGATCACGGTGTCCCGTACGACGCCCGCCACCCGGTCGCCGTCGAGCCCCGCCCGCCGTGCGAGGCTGCGGAAGTTGCCGAACGTGATGGCCTTGGCCACCTTGCCGCCGTTCACCGGGAAGGCCAGTTCCTCGCCGCGGAAGTCGTCGTAGGAGGACACGGAGACGAGGTCGTAGGCCGGGGACAGCCGCGCCGTGACGCCGTCGGGGTAGCGCAGCGTCCAGTTCTTCAGATGTGCGTCCAGGTTGCCCATGACGACGATCGCGGCCAGACGGCGTACGTACTCCTCCAGGTCCTGCGGGCAGACCGTGCTGATGACCCGGGCCAGGCCACCGTAGGTCGCTCTGTCGTACTTGGAGGACACGGCGACCTCACGCACCTGCGCGAAGTCCTCCTGATGGACGCGCCCGCCGGGCAGCCGGTCGAACCGCCTGACCGCGAGCGCCATCTCCGCCGCATCGATCAGGCCGTCCGGCAGGCCCATGAGCCGCTCGCCACGCCTCGAACGCCTGACCAAGCACAGGGTGCGGCGATCCGATGTCCTCGTAGTCGAACCAGGTGCTGCCATCGCGGTAACGCAGCGTGCCGACGCGGCGATCCCCGAGGAACACACCCGCCGTCGTCTCATCAGTCAAGCTCGTCATCCTCGTCGAACAGCGTGGCCAGATCAGGGCCGTCCCGGAACCCGAACAGGGCACGATTCTGCACGTGACGATGGATGACTGTCTCGGCTTTGTACGCACGTCGTTCGAGGAAGGCGGCCGTTCGGCCGCGGCGCAGCAGCTCGATGGACTCGGCGTCGAGGCAGTGGCCGGCCAGCACCGTCTCGTCCAGGTCGAGGCGCACCAGGAGCCCCGCCAGGGGCCCTGCCTCCTCCGACGGCTGGATCAGGTGGTTGGCCAGGCCGGATCCCAGGCCGCTCCGGTCGTCCACGATCGGTACGAGCGGTATGCGGGCGGCGAGGAGCTTGACGGCGTCGATCGGCGCGCCTGGACGGGTCAGACAGCGCGGCCCGAGCGCGAGCAGGCTCAAGATGTTGACCTTGGCCTGCGGGTGGTCGAGCCCGATTCGCGTGAGGTCGGGCTTCCATGGGGCCAGCGGCGTCGGCAGCGACTCGATCAACCGCTGGGCGCTGTCCACGGGATGCGTGTGCACCTGCTCGGCGAGGTGCGTCGCTTCCTCCAGATGTCCGTGCCGCGTCACCCCGAGCACCGCGCCGCGCCAGATCCAGCGCCGCAGGAGGTCGGCCGCCCGCCCGCCCGGCGGGCCGAACGTCGCCGTGAAACGCGCGAGGACCGGAATGCACTGAGGGCGCGGAACCAGCTTCACATGTGGGATGTCGGCTTCGTCCCGGAGGTAGTCGACCACGTGGCCGAGCGCCGTCTCCGTACGGGCGAACGCAGCCCGCCGATCGTCCTCGTCGCGGAACCCGCCCTCGATGTCCCGGGAGTTCCGGCTGGCGAGCACGCTTCGCACGAGGAGCTCTTCCGGCAGGTCACCGAAGCCGAACGTGCGCACACTCGCGCGCAACGTCCGCAGATCGCCGGGTTTCTGCTCGTCGGTGATCGAGCGCAGGGTGTGCAGCACCTCCGCACTGTCCGATGGCTTCCCCGGAGTGTTGATCCGGGCGTAGATCTCCCGGACGGGGCGGTCGTCCTGGCCCGTCACGACGTACAGGGGGATCCGGTAGTCGCGCACGGCCTCGACGACCTGCTCCGCCAGCGCGCGTTGCGCACGGCTCAGATACGTGTTCGCCCGGAACCACGCGTCGGTCTCAGCAGCGTCCAGGACGAGCGCCATGGGCAGTCGGCCATCACCCGGCTCCTCGCGGCGGGACAGCGCGACGAACTCGCCCGTGGCCAGGTCGAAGTGAATGCGAAAGCGCGGATCCACCGTGTCAGCGGTCGCCGTGAGCGCACCGACCAGGGCGGCTAGGCGTTGCCGGCCGTCCACCACCCAGAACGCGTCGCCCACCGCCTCCGCCTCGATCACCAGGGGACCGATCACCACGCTCCCCGACGGCGCGGGACGCTGCCACACCAGCACGTTTCCCATGGGATAGCCGTGCAGGACGCTGTCGAACAGCCGGGTCACGTCATCGCGCCCCCACTGGCGGGAGGCCGGCGAGGCGGGGATCCGGATCCGGCCGCGCCGCGCGAGGTCCACCAGTTCGCTCAGTGAGGGTCGGCAGACCTTCGGCCGGGTCACCGCAGCCACCGCGCCCTCCCTCCCTGGCCCGCATCACTGGATGGTGCCGATCTTATGGCTCGGTGCGGGCGAGGAGGGCGAAGCGGTGGGCGGTGGCTGTCAGGGGGGCTCGGGACTCGTGGAGGGTGCGGAAGTGCGGGGCGTACGTCTGGACGTCGAAGGCGGGGATCTGCCACGGGACCATGCGGAGGAACAGGACGAGGGCGCCTATGTCGTGGAATGCGGTGGTGAAGGCGGCTTCGGCGCTCCAGACGACGTCCAGGCCCGCGTCCCGCAGGCCGTTCGCCGCTTCGGTCAGGCTCCAGGTGGCGTTGTCGTGGGGTGGGGCTTTCAGGGCTGTGTTGAGCTCCTCCAGGTCGCGGCCGGCCACCTGCTGGGTGAGGAAGGTGCCGCCCGGGGTCAGGAGGCGGCGGATCTCGTGCGGGTCGTACGCCTCGTGGCGGCTGGTGATCAGGTCGAAGGAGCCGTCAGGGAAGGTCGCCGTGGTGTCCGTGACCTCTACGCCCAGGGGTGCCAGCCTTCTCCTCGCGACCGGGAGGTTGGGGGTGTGGCGCTCGGGGTGCTGGCGCGGAGGATGACCTTCGTGGTGAGGCTGGGAGGGGTGGTGTCGTTCGACAGGGCGAGGCGGACGGCGGCGGCGCCCGCCTCGCGGAGCGGGACCGCGACCGAGGTCAGGGCGGGGACGACGTCCACGGCGGGTGCGATGTCGTCGAAGCCGGCCACCCCGATGTCCGTCCCCGGCCGCAGCCCGGCGTCACGCAGCCCGGTCATCGCGCCGATCGCCATCACGTCGTTGACCGCGAACACCGCGTCCACGTCCCCCGGCCGCTCGGCCAGCCGGCGCGCCGCCGCGTAGCCGCCGTCCCTGGTGAAGCCGGTTTCGACGGCGAGCGGCTCGGGCACGCCTGAGCCGGCCAGCCCGGCCAGGAAGCCCTCGTGCCGCTCGCGGGAGGTGCGCAGCGCGGCGGGGGCGTGCAGGACGGCGAAGCGGCGGTAGCCGGCGCCGAGCAGGGCGCGGGCGAGGTCCGCCGCGCCGCCCCCGTTGTCGATGGTCACGGTCGGGTACGGCAGGTCGCGCTGGCTGATCATGACGACCCTGCCGCCCGCCGTCCGGTACGCCTCCAGCTCCTCCACGAGCGCGTCCCTGGTGCCCGCCCCGTCGATGCGGCTGCCGGTCACGATGACGACGCGCGGGCGGCGGCCCCTGAGTGTCCTGACGATCTGCAGCTCGCGTTCCGGTGAGCCGCCGGCCACCGCCATCGTCAGGATCAGCCCCGCGGCCTCGGCCTCGGCGGCCACGCCCGCGGCGATGGCGGAGAAGTACGGGTCGGCCACGTCGCGCACCACCAGGGCGACGGTCCTCGTCGAGCCCCTCGCGATGGCCTGGGCCGACAGGTGCGGCCGGTAGCCGAGCCGGTCGGCGGCGGCGCGCACGCGGGCGACGTTCTCCGCCCTGACGTTGCGGGCGCTGCCGTTGAGCGCCCGGGAGGCGGTGGCCACGGACACGCCCGCCTCCCGCGCGACATCATGCAGGGTCGCCGGCCCGCCGGCTCCCCGCGCCCTGTCAGGCGGCCCGCCCGAACCCGGCGTCTCGTCGCCCGTGCCGGTCATCATCCCTGGTCAGGTCGGGGTGTGGAGGATGGGGTGGGTGACGTCGTGGGCGCGGAGGTGGCCGCACATGCCCCACCGCTCCTCCGCGGGCGACTCCATGAGCGCCGCGTCCAGCAGGTGGCCGCCGTCGCCGCGTTCGAGGGCGTCGAGCACTGCGGAGGTGCGGCGGGTCTCCTCGGCGACCGTACGCTCCCAGATGCCCCGCCACTCCCCCACCCGGTCACGTACGAGCGCGACCGCGCTGTCGTAGAAGGCGCGCAGCGCGCCCGGGCCGCCGTCCACGAGCCGCGAGAAGCCCTCGACGGCCAGCTCCCTGCGCCGCCGCACCGCCTTCTCCACATCGACGGAGGGGAGGGTCGCGGCGGCGCGGTAGCGGGCGGGGTCGGCGACGACGTCCGGCGGGAACGTCATGACCGCGTCCCCCGCCTCGGGCAGCCCCGCGTTGGACATCACGACCACCACTTCGAGCCCGCCCCTGTTGACAGCGCGGTGGATGGTGCCGGGCGTGAACCACACGGTGGTGCCGGGCAGCAGCTCGGTCTCGCGCAGCCCATTGGCGTCCAGCGTCTGGAGCGCGCCCCGCCCGCCGATCACCACGTACGCCTCCGTCGAGGCCGTGTGCAGGTGCGGCGTGCCGCCCTCCAGGCCGTCGGCGCAGGCGTTGCCCGAGTAGACCGACAGCCGGCTGACGGACGTGCCGCCGGGGAACGCCCCGGGAACGGCGGTCATCGCAGCGCCTCCCTCCCCAGCTCGGCGAGCTTGGCCGTGCCGTCCTCGCCCCGGTCGCCGTCGGCGATGACGACCGCGTACCGGAAGCTCAGGCTCTGCCCGTCGGGCAGCGGCACCTCCTCGCTGAAGAACGGCGCGGGGCACAGGCACGCGAACATCTCGGTGCGGGCGAACCACTGCGGCGGGTGCTGCGGGTTGGCGGTGTCGTCGACCATGACGATCGTGGAGTGCTCGCCGGTCTCGTCGTGCCGGCCGCGGAAGCCGAACCACTCGGCGCGCATGCCGCGCAGCTCGTCGCCGCCCGCCCCGGCAGGCGACTGGATGAGGCCGCCGGTGAACGAGCGGGGCCCGCGCCAGAACAGGCCGCCGTAGCCGGCGTTCTCGCGGCCCTTGGTGGTCGGGGAGCCGAAGTCGAGGGTGGCGCCTGACACGTTCGTCATGACGGTCTCGAAGACCAGCGCCCACGCGCCGTCGTCCACGACGGACGCGCTGAGCGCGCGCCGCTCCTCGATGACGGGCGCGCCAGCCTGGGACGTCCAGTCGAGCGCGTGCCCGATCCCGGCCCGGCCGCCGTCGGCGGTGAGGTTCGTCATCTCGCGGTGGACGGCGCTGCCGTTGTTGTCGAGCTGGCGGTAACGGCCGTCGGTGAACGTCGGCCCGCCCCAGAAATTGTGCTCGCCCACGTGCGGCAGCGACCAGGCGATGCCCTTGTGCCACACGTGGTCGTGCGGCCGGTAGAGCGACACGAGCGCGCCGCCGAGGGTGCGGATCGGGTGGAGGTACGGCTTGGGCGACTCCAGCACCGGCGTGTCGGGGCGGTAGACGTAGGTGAACAGCTCGGCGTCGCCCGCGGCGACCGTGACCGACTTTCCGACGGTGTGGGTGGCCTGCAGAGTCACTGGTTCCTCCAGGGGGCGCCGGTGCCGTCCATGCGGCGGGCGAACGGGCTGTCCGCGGTGATCTGCCCGGCCCGTACGCGCTCGCCGGTGAAGGCGGAGGCGTAGAGCGCGGCGATGAACTCCATCGTGCGGCGGGCTTCCTTGGTGGTCACCGGCGGCTGCTCGCCCTGGTCGAGCGCGTCGAGCACGGCCGCGAACCAGCCGGTGTGCCCGCTCGACCCCTCGGTGCGGTCGGCGCCCCACAGCGACTTGACGTCCTCGTGGGCGGGGGCCGGGGTGACCGTCCAGTCGTCGTCGGTGTAGCCGTACAGGTGCTCGACCTCGATCGTGGCGCGCTCGTAGTCGAAGCGCAGCACGGACGTCTCGCGCGGCGACAGCACCGAGTTGACGACGGTGGCCATGGCGCCGCTCTCGAACGTCACCAGCGCCATCGACACGTCCTCGGTCTCGACGGGACGTGCTTGGCGGGCGGCCATGGCGGTGACCTCGGTCCACGGGCCGAGCACCGACAGCAGCAGGTCGAACTGGTGGATGCCGTGCCCCATGGTGGGGCCGCCGCCCTCGGACTCCCAGGTGCCGCGCCACGGGACCGCGTAGTAGTCCTCGCCCCGGTACCACTGGGTCAGGCAGGTGGCCACCAGCGGGCGGCCCAGCTCACCCGCCCCGGCCAGGCGGCGCAGGCGGGCCGCTCCGGCGCCGAAGCGGTGCTGCAGGACGGTCGCGACGTGGGCGCCGGTACGCTGCTCGGCCTCGATCAGCGCATCGAACTCGGCCAGCGAGAGCGTCGGCGGCTTCTCCACCAGGGCCGTGACCCCGGCCTCCAGGCAGGCCAGCGCGATGGGGGCGTGCAGCTGGGGCGGGGTGCACAGGTGGGCGACGTCCAGCTCCTGCTCGCGCAGCAGCTCGTCGGCGCCGGCGTAGGCGTGGGGGATTGCGTACTTGTCGGCGAACTCGCGGGCCCGGCCGGCGTCCACGTCGGCCACGGCGACCAGCTCTGCCCGCCCTCCGGAGCTCTGCACGGCCCTGGCGTGGGCATGGGCGATCCCGCCGGTGCCGATGATCGCGGCCCGGTACTGCTGTCGAGACATGGGTTCCTTCGTCCGGTGGTCAGGTCGCGCGGCGCCGCGTGGGAAAACGTATTCCGCAGTCTGCCCCGCCCGTCACATGAGCGTCAAGAGCACCATCCCTGAGCAGGACGTCAGGCACGCGTGGAGTGGCGAGGGATCAGGTGGCCCGTCATCCGGAGGTGCCGGACGGTGTCCGAAGGGGTCAGGGCGTAGCGGATCGCCTGGGCGCCCGCCTCGGCGAGCGGGAGGGCGACCGTCGTCAAGGGCGGGGTGACGTCGCGGGCCAGGGGGATGTCGTCCACGCCCGTCACGGACACGTCCCCGGGGACGTCCACGCCGGCGGCCCGGAAGCCGGACAGGGCGCCGATGGCGATGGCATCGTTGACCGCGAGCACGGCCTGCCGCCCGTCCAGGCCACGGGCGGCCAGATCGCGGGCCGCCGCGTAGCCGCCGTCCCGGCTGACCGGGCAGGGCAGGACGAGGATGTCGCGGACGCCGCCGGCGCTCAGCCCGGCGACGCACCCCGCCGTACGGTCGGCGAGGTTGCGCAGGCCGGGCGACCCGGCGAGGATCGCCACCCGCCAGTGCCCGAGCGCGGCCACGTACGCCCCCACGAGCCGCCCGCAGCCGTGGTTGTCGAAGCCGATGGTGTCGAAGGGCAGGTCGGTGTCGCCGAAGATGACGGCCCGGCCGCCGTCCCGCTCGTACGACCGCAACTCCTCGGCCAGCCGGTCGTCGGACGCCCCCGCGAGGAACCGGTTGGAGGTGACGACGAGCGCCCGGGGCCGCAGCGACCGCAGCACGCGCACGGTCTCCGCCTGCCGCGCGGCGTCCCCCATCGTGGCGGACACCGTGACGAACGCCCCCGCCGTGCTGGCCTCCCGCTCCATAGCGGCCACCACCATGCCCATCGACGGCGTGGTCAGGTCGTCGGCCACGAGCGCGATGGAGTCGCCCGCCGTGCGCATGGCCCTGGCGGCGGCGTCGGCGGTGTAGCGCAGGTCGGCGGCGGCGGCGAGGACGCGGGCCGCGTACTCGGGAGCGACCTTCCTGGCGCTGCCGGCGAGCACGCGGGAGGCGGTGGCGACCGACACCCCGGCGGCGGCGGCCACGTCGCGCAGCGTGACCGTGGGCCTCGCCGCGTGGGGCATCCGCTCTCGTCCTCTCGTGGGGGGATTGCAGCGTACTCCCTCATGACGGCTGTCATATGGAGGTCGTGACAGCGGCATCTGCCCGGGGCGGGGCGCAATCGATCATGCTGGCGGCATGACGAAGCGACAGTCTGCCAAGAAGACCGGACGCCGCGCCGCCGCCGTGGCGGCGACGCTCGGTGTGCTGTTCGCCGCGAGCCCGGCGCAGGCCGCCACGGGTGAGGGGCTCGACCGGCGGGCGCTGCGCGAGGCGCTCGACGCCGTGCATGAGGCGGGCATGTACGGCCTGTACGGCGAGGTACGCGACGGGGCGAAGAGCTGGCGGGGCGCCTCGGGTGTGGCCGACGTGCGGACGAACCGCCCGGCCAAGCCGGACATGGTGCACCGGGTGGGCAGCATCACCAAGACGTTCACCGCGGTGGCCGTGCTGCAGCAGGTCGCCCGCGGCACGATCGAGCTGGACGCCCCGATCGGCCGCTACCTGCCGGACGTCGTGCCGGGCGAGCGCGGCCAGAAGATCACCGTACGCATGCTGCTCAACCACACCAGCCACATCGCCGACCTGGTCGGCCCGGCGTTCCCCTCCCTGTACGAGAACTCCGCGCAGAGCCTCGACGACCACCGCTTCCGGAGGCTGACCCGGCTGCAGACGGCGAAGTTCGGCCTCGACGCCCCGCCGACGGGCGAGCCCGGCGCCACCCCCGGCGTCTACTCCAACACCAACTACGTGCTGGCCGGCCTGCTGCTGGAGAAGGTGACGGGCACGAAGGCCGAGGACTACATCACCCGTCACGTGATCCGCAGGGCGGGCCTGCGGCACACGGCGTTCCCGCGCACGCCGCACATCCCCGGCCCGCACTCGAAGGCGTACGAGTCGATGCTCGGCCTCATCGACCCGCCGCGCGACTACAGCGTGTACGACATGTCGTGGGTCACCACGGCGGGCGCGCTGACGTCCACGATGGACGACCTCAACCGCTTCTACCGCGCGCTGCTGCGCGGCGAGCTGATCGGCCCGGCCGAGCTGGCGGAGATGAAGAAGACGGTGCCGGTCGTGGCCGGCGGGCTGCTCGACTACGGGCTCGGCATCTACGCCTACGACCTGCCGTGCGGCCGGTTCTGGGGACACAGCGGCAGCGTGTTCGGCATGGCGACGGAGTCGGCGACCAGCGAGGACGGCGGGCGCCAGATCTCGATGGGCGTCAACAGGACGAAGTACCAGGCCGTCGGCGAGAACGGCCAGGTCGTCCCGCACGCCATCGACTACGCCAGCGCGCGCTTCCTGGTGCTCGGCGCGTGCGGGGACGTGCAGGCCAGGACGGCGAAGCAGGGGTACGTCCCGTTCGCCGCGGATGGGGTGCGGGTGAAGCGCTGAGGAGTGTGGCGCCGATCACGTTCGTTGTGTGGATTCCTGCGCAGTCGTTGTGGTGCGTCCTCCGTAATGTCCCTCTTGCCGGAAGCACCCCGGCAGCACCGACCAGGGGGAGGAACCCGAAATGCGTAAGACCTTTGCGATCGCCGCTCTCGCCGGTTCGATGGCCGTCACCGGCCTCGCGATGAGCGCTCCGGCCCAGGCCGCCACTCAGGCCGCCACTCAGACCGCGCACTCGGCCGGGACGTCCTGGGGCAAGTTCTTCTCCAGCGACCACAAGGCGTACACGTTCGGCAAGACCTGGAAGTCGCACGGCAAGGTCTACACGAAGTGGTACGGCGTGGACAAGCGCGGCGGCAAGAAGGGCTGGGTCTGGTTCGAGGTCTACCAGAACGGCCACTGGACGAAGTTCAACAAGGCGTGGGACGGCAAGGTCGTCGGCACGTGGAGCGGCCGGGGCATCAAGAAGGTCTACACCTTCACCTGCTGGGCCGGGAAGTTCGACAACTGCGGCAAGAAGTACCGCATCTACTAAAGGGGGGAGGCCCGCGGCCCGGCACGGAAGCCGGACCGCGGGCCTTTTCCTGTCAGTACGAGAACGCCTGCAGCTCGGCCGCCCTGACCTGGTCCCGCTGCGGGCCGGCCGTGGCGCAGTCCGTCGCGGAGTTCGGGTCGTTGTCCTGCTCACCGGCGTACAGCGGGTTGCCGGTGCACTGGGTGGTGAGGGCGCGCAGCATCAGGTGCGTCGCGCTGGTGTCGCGCACGTCGAACGACTTGATCAGCATGTTCGCGCCGCGCGGGCGCGGCAGCGAGGCGTCGAAGGCGTTCTTCTGGCTGGTGTAGATCTTCTTGAAGCTCGCCGGGTCGGCGCAGCTCCCGCTGCACGCCAGCACCTCGAAGGAACGCAGGCTGGAGAAGCGGTTCTGCGCGCCAGGGTCGGCCGGGTCGCCGACGTTCGGCCGCAGCATGGCGCTGACCTGCACCCGGCTGATCTTGACCGGCTTGTCGCCCGCCAGGTCCACCACCACCGACTTGCCGGCCGGCGCGCCGGTGAGCGAGGCCCAGTTCGTGGCCTCGGTCTCGTCGATGAGCTTGTCCTGGTTGACGCCGTCACCGCCGGCCGTCGCGCCGCTCGCCGCCGACGCGTGGTTGCGCGGCATGACCAGCGGGAGCGGCAGCTCGACGCCGGGCACGACCGCGTACGTCAGCCGCCGGTGACCGAAGCCGGGGCCCGCGACGACGAAGTCGTACACGCCGGGCGTCATCGTGACCGTGTCGCCGAGCTCGGTCGCCGGGTCGGTGTCGGCCACCGGGACCGCGCGGGCCTCGTAGTCGCCCACGTACAGCCGCAGTACCGCGCCCTTCGCCTCGCCGAGCGGCTTGAGCTTCAGTGAGCCGTTCTCGCCCCTCGGGTCGACGAAGCTCGGCGTCGGGTCGGCGTCGCCCGCGCCGCGGCTGGACGCGCCCTCGCCCAGGCCGTGCTCGGCGAACGCGCGCCACATGATGTCCTGGTTCTTGCCGCCGAACCGGATCGCGTCGGCCGCGAGCAGCGCGTCACGGTGGTCGACGTAGCTGACCGCGCCCGAGGCCATCAGCAGCAGCGCGTCGAACGACAGCTGCGCCCAGCGCCGGTTGCCCGGGCACTTCTCGACCGGCGTCTTACCGTCGGCGCACGCCTGCTGCTGCTTGGCCGTGCCGGCGCCGTACCGCTTGACGAAGGCCGCCCGCACGTCGAACTGCGTCGCCGACCAGATCTCGCCGTCCGCGTGCACCTGCGCCCCGACGATGTCGTACGCCACGTCGCTGTAGTTGAGCGGCGACTTCGACATGTCGTAGTTGCGGATGCCGCGTTCCTTGTCGCCGGTGACGTAGCCGCCCGTGACGTACGGGGTGCGGCCGGCGGGGCGGAAGCCGTACTCGTTGAGGTACTCCATGGAGAACAGGTCGGACGTGCTCTCGTTCATGGCTCCGGCCTGGGCGCCGCTCCAGCCGGAGTTCGGGCCGGCGATCATGCGGCCGGAGATGGCGTGCGTGTACTCGTGGGCGATGACCGACATGTCGTAGTCGCCGTCCACGCACGGCGAGTAGAACGAGCCGGCGATCGGCTGCCACAGGTACATGTTGGTGATCGGCGCCACCCCGTCGGGGCCGGTGATCTGGTTGGCGTTGTCCCGTACGGACAGCACCCGCGCGCCCGCCTGCGCGTTGCCCTGCTCGGGGTCGCCGCCGAGCCCGCCGCGACCGCCGTTGTCCGCCTGCATGTTCCAGGCCGTCTCGGTGAAGCCGAGGCGGTAGGACCAGTCGTGCATGCGGTTGTGCGCGACGTGCAGGTTGGAGATGGCCGCTTCGAGGTCGGCCTCGCCCGGCTGGTCGAACACGGCAGGGTCGCACTTGGACTCGTGCCAGGTGTTCTTCCACGGGTAGCGGTAGTCCCTGGCCGGGGTGAGCACGTTGGTGCGGGTGCCGACGGAGAACGGGTCGCCGCTGGCGCGCTTCTCGTACGTCCTGGCCGCGTTGCCGACGCTGGTGTTCGTGGGCTCGTTCGTGAGGTGGTCGACGTCCCACGGCCTGCCGGCCGCCGGGTCGCCGCCGATCACCCGGTCACAGCCGGGGCCGGGCGCGGCGCACCACTTCTGGCGGGTGTCCTTGGAGGAGTAGTCGTCACGCGGGTTCGACGGGAAGACCGACCACTCCGGGTTTCCCGGGTCGGCGTGGTGGTCGGCATGGTGGTCGGCGTGGTGGTCGGCGTGGTGGTCGACGTGGTGGTCGACGAGGTTCTCGCGGGTGAGGATCGCGCCGGTGACCGCGTCCACGTGCGTCGTGTACGCCGCCTCCGCGCCCTGCGCGCCGCCGATCAGCACCACCTGGTACGCGCTGTGCACCCCGCCGGGCGCGGGCACCGCCACCTCCGTGGCCTGCTTGGTGCCGGCCGTGGCGAGGTCGATGCCGCCGTCCTCGGCCGCGATCTCCATGGCCCGCTGCGCGGTGATCGCGGCGGCCGGCGGCGTGCCCGTCTCGCGCGACAGCGACGACGTGACGTGCCTGACCTGGCCGTCCGTCACGCCGATCGCGACCAGGCCGTCCACCCCGGCGGGCAGGTCGCCGAAGCGCTGGCGCAGCAGCACCGCGTGCCCGGGACCGATGGCGTTGACCGCGACCGTCTCCAGCGCGTCGATCGAGGCGGCGGACAGGCCGAAGAGCATCAGCGTATAAGCGGGAATAAAGCCCGCCCCGGCAACCCGCGCACCACCAGGACGGGCCGGACGACGCCGTCAAGGGGGGCCGTCAAGGGGGGGCCGTCAAGGGGGGCCGTCAAAGGGGGCCGTCACATGGGGCGGTCACGGTCACTTGGGGCGGTCACATGAGCGTGCAGAGGGTGGCGTTGGTCTGCGGGGCGACGCGTTCCGACCAGATGGTGAGCACCTCGTCCAGCCGGGGCAGGTCCGCCTCGACGACGGCGAGGCCCGGCGTGGGGACGGTCGCGCCCAGCTCCACCAGCAGCGGCCGCAGGTGCACCTCGACCGCGAGCGCGTGCCGGGCGTCGCCCATGACCAGCAGCGGCAGCGCCGCCTTGCCGGCCAGCGCCTGCGGCGGCAGCCGGTCCAGGAACGCCTTGAGCAGCCCGGTGTAGGTGCCCTTGTAGGTGGGGCTGGCCACGACCAGCACGCTCGCCTCGGCGACCAGCTCAAGCGCGACCTCCACGCCGGTGGAGACGCCAGGGCTGAGCAGGTGCGGGCCGAGCGCCGACAGGTCGATCACCTCGTAGGAGTCCGCCGCCCCCAGCCGGTCGAGCCGCTGCCCGACGGCCTTGGCGGCCTCGACGGCCACGGTCAGCGTCCTGGACCCGGAGCGCGGGTTGCCCACCAGGGCGAGGACGCTCATCGGCCCACCACCGCCGCGATCACCCGGAGCCGGCCGCCGGGCACCCGTCGTTCGCTCACCCAGTCCTCCTCAGCCTCGTCGTCGGGCAGGTCGTACCAGTGGACGTCGCCCTCGAGCCCGTCCAGCCGTGCCGTGTCAGCCATGCGCGGCCGCCACCCTTCGCTTCCTGGCCGCCGCGACCTCGCCGCGCAGCAGGCTCCATACGTGCCGCCGGCTCCGCGCCGCCGGCGTCACGTTCCTGAGGGTGAGGTGCGGAGCCTGACTCATGCGTACGAAGCTACGAGGCACCGCCCGCAAAGTCAACATTTCCTACATGAGATGAAGACAATAGTCCCTCGATATCGTCGAGCCGTAACGCCGCCTGACGATTCACATCGAGGGGTTTCGATGATCTTCATCACCGCGAAGTTCCGCGTCCTGCCCGAGCACGCCGACGACTGGCCGGCCATCACCCGCGACTTCACCGCCGCCACTCGCGCCGAGGCCGGCTGCCTGTGGTTCGACTGGTCGCGCAGCCTCGACGACCCGAACGAGTACGTGCTGGTGGAAGCCTTCAGGGACGACGAGGCGGGCGCCGCCCACGTCCAGTCGGATCACTTCAAGCAGGCCCAGCAGACCCTCCCGCCGCACCTGGCGGAGACGCCCCGCATCGTCAACACCACCATCGCCCAGGACGACTGGTCCGAACTGGGCGAAATGGCCGTCAAGCACTCCGCCTGACCCATCTCCCGGGCCGCCCACGCGGCGGCCCGGGGCCACGGCGACAGGGCGCGCGGCGGCGGCCGTTACGCGAACGTTACGAGCGCGCCGGAACCACTCACAGGTACGTCATCGCAGGTCACAGCGCACATCACGGCATGGGCGCCTTTTTTTCCGGGTTATTGACGAAAAACCACGGACCTCGGCAGACTCTCCGCATGGCACCACCCCGTGGCCCCCTTTCGCAACTCCGGCGCGGGCACGAAGAGCTCGTGCTCGGCCTGTTGCGCAAGCACGGCCCCCTGAGCCGGGGCGAGCTGGGCAAGCGTTGCGGCCTGTCCAGGACGACCCTCTACGACATCCTCGCCGAGCTGGTGGCGAGCGGCGCCGTGGTCACCGCGTCCGCGCAGGAGACCCCGCGCGGCCGGGGCAGGCCGGCCGAGACGCTGACTCTCAACCCCGACGCCGGCCAGGCCATCGGCATCGACTTCGCCCGACGCGGCCTGCACGTCGCGGCCGTCAACCTGGCGCACGAGATCGTCGGCTCGGCCAGCGAGCCGCACGACGCCGACCTGCCGTGGGAACAGCGGGTCGAGCTGGCCGAACGGCTCATCGGCTCCCTCACCGGCACCGGCTCGGGCGCGCTGCGACTGGGCGCGCTGGACGCGATCGGCGTCGGCGTCGTCGGCGCCCAGGTCGAAGGCCCCGCCACGGACCCCGGCGAGACCCCGCCGCACCCCGTCCACGTGCTGCTGCGGGAGCGGTTCGGCGTGCCGGTGCTGCTCGACAACAACACCAGGCTGGCCGCGCTGGGCGAGGCGATCTGGGGGGCGGCGGCAGGCGGGCAGGACGTGCTGTACCTGCGGCTGTCGCACGGTGTCGGCGGCGGGCTGGTGGTCGGCGGATCGTTGCACCGGGGCGCGTACGGGCTGTCGGGCGAGTTCGGCCACATCACGGTCGATCCGGGCGGCGCGCGCTGCGACTGCGGCGGCACCGGCTGCCTGGAGACCGTCGCCTCCATCAGGGCCGTGCTGGACGCCTACCGAGCGACCGGCGGGAGAGCCGCCGACGTGCCCGAGCTGGTCAAGGCGGTCAGGGCGGGCGAGCGAAGCGCGCTGGACGTGCTGGATCGGGTGGGCGGCAGGATCGGCGAGGTGCTGGCCGCCGTCTGCAACGCGATCGGCCCCAGCGTCATCGTGGTCGGCGGCGAGCTGGTCGAGACCGGCCAGGCGCTGGTCGAGCCGATCGAGCGCACGCTGCACGACCACGTCATGCCGGTCTCGCGGCACCGGGTGAGCCTGCGCAGGGCGACGCTCGGCGAGGTCGCGGGAGCGCTCGGCGGCATCGCCCTGGTGCTGCACGAATCCCCCTTGCTGTCCCGCTATCCGGCAGGCCCGGATCTCGCTGAGGACCCCACATCACCATGACGCAATCGAGGCACCACCCATGACCCAGCTCACCGCGACGGGCAAGGCGCAGGCGGCTCCGGCCGCGCGGCGCGGGCCCAGGCGCTCGCGGCGCGCCCTCGCACTCAACCTGGTCGCCGTCGTCGTCGGCCTGCTCGTCTGGACGGCGCTGGCCACCATAGGCGTGCAGGGCCTGCCGAACCCGCTGGAGGTGGCCGGCCGCGCGGCCGAGCTGATCGGCGACGGCACGCTGGTGACCGACGCCCTGGCCAGCCTGCGCCGCGTCCTGATCGGCTTCCTGCTCGGCACGCTGCTGGCGATCCCCGTCGGCTTCCTCATGGGCTGGTACGCCACCGCGCGCGGCCTGCTGGAGCCGTACGTGCAGTTCTTCAGGACGATCCCGCCGCTGGCGATCATCCCGCTGGCCATCGTGCTCATGGGCATCGACGAGCGGCCGAAGATCTTCGTCATCTTCCTGGCGGCGTTCCTGTCGAGCGTGGTCTCCACCTTCCAGGGCGTCGTGGACGTGGACAGGACGCTGATCAACGCCGCCCGCGTGCTCGGCGCGTCCGACCGGACGATCTTCCTGCGGGTCGTGGTGCCGGCCTCGACGCCGTTCATCCTGGTCGGGATGCGGGTGGGGCTGGGCGCGGCCTGGGGCACGCTGGTCGCGGCCGAGCTGATCGCCGCGCAGGAGGGCCTGGGCTTCCGGATGCAGCAGGCCCAGCTCTACTACGACCTGTCCACGATCTTCGTGGGCCTGATCACCATCGGCGTGCTCGGCCTGCTGATGGACCGCCTGCTGCTGCTGGCCGAACGCCGCCTCACGAACTGGCAGGAGCGCCGATGAACAACAAGATCTCGTTCAGGGACGTCGTCAAGACGTACCCGATGAAGGACGGCACCTTCACCGCGCTCGACCACGTGTCGCTGGACATCGCCGACCGCGAGTTCGTCACCGTCGTCGGCCCTTCTGGGTGCGGCAAGAGCACGCTGATGAGCATGGCGGCCGGGCTGGTCGAGCCGACCGGCGGCGAGGTGCTGGTGGACGGCCGGCCGGTCGACGGTCCAGGCCCCGAACGCGGGGTGATCTTCCAGCAGTACGCGCTGTTCCCGTGGCTGACCGTGCGCAAGAACGTCGAGTTCGGGCTGAAGCTCAAGGGGCTGCCCGCCGACGAGCGCAGGCGGCGGGCCGAGCAGGCGATCGAGCTGGTGGGCCTGTCCGACTTCGCCGACGCGCTGCCGAAGGCGCTGTCGGGCGGCATGCGGCAGCGGTGCGCGATCGCCCGCGCGTACGCGGTGGACCCGCAGGTCCTGCTCATGGACGAGCCGTTCGGCGCGCTCGACGCGCTGACCAGGGTGCAGTTGCAGGATCAGCTCCTCGCCACGTGGAGCAGGGAACAGCGCACGGTCATGTTCATCACCCACGACGTGGACGAGGCCGTCTACCTGGCCAGGCGGGTCATCGTCATGGCCGCGCGGCCCGGCCGCATCCAGCAGATCATCGACGTCGACCTGCCGTACCCGAGGACCGAGGAGATGCGGCTCTCGCCCGAGTTCGGGCGGATCCGCAACGAGGTCTGGCACGCCGTCTACCACCAGGCGTCCGCCGCCCCCGCGGCCTGAACCCGCCCGAACCCCCAGCACAGAAAGAAGGACCGATGGCCAAGCGTTCCCTTCGCCGCGCCCTGACGGCCGCCTCGGCGGTGAGCCTGCTGGCACTCTCCGTGACCGCCTGCTCCGACGACGGCTCCACCGTCAGGTTCGGCTACATCAGCGACTACAACGGCGCCAGCCTGCTCGCCATCGCCGAGAAGCAGGGCCTGTGGGACAAGCAGGGGCTCACCCCCGAGATCAAGGTGTTCACGAACGGGCCGCTGCAGATCCAGGCGCTCGGCGCGGGCGACCTCGACTTCGGCTACATCGGCCCGGGCGCGATGTGGCTGCCCGCCACGGGCAAGGCCAAGGTCGTCGCCATCAACACGCTGGCGTACGCGGACCGCGTGATCGGCCGGCCCGGCATCAAGACGATCCAGGACCTCAAGGGCAAGAAGGTCGGCGTGCCGGAGGGCACGTCCGGCGACATGGTGCTCAACCTGGCGCTGCAGAAGGCCGGCATGTCGGTCAAGGACATCGAGAAGGTGCCGATGGACCCGGCCACGGTCGTGTCGGCGTTCGCCTCCGGGCAGATCGACGGGGCCGGCATCTGGTATCCGCTGATCGACAACATCAAGCAGCAGGTGCCGGACATGGTGGAGATCGCCAGTACGAAGGAGTGGCCGGACAGCTCGTTCCCGACCGCATTCGTCGGCGGCACGGAGGTGGACGAGGCGCTCACCAACAAGGTGATCAAGGTGCTGCAGGAGGCCAACGACTGGCGGGCCGCGCATCCCGAGGAGGCGATCACCGAGTCCGCCGCGCTGCTCAGGCTCGACCCGGCCAAGGTCAAGGCCGACGCGGCCAACGTCCAGACGATGACCACCGAGGACCTGGTGAACAAGACCAAGGACGGCACGGTGGCCAAGTGGCTGAACAGCCTCGGCGACTTCTTCGTCGGCACCGGCCAGCTGAAGTCCAGGCCCGACCCCTCCACGTACTACACCGGCGATCTCTACACGAAGGCCTTCACCAAGTGAACCTGCTGTTCCTGATGACCGACCAGCACCGCGTCGACACCCTGGGCTGCTACGGCAACCCGCACGTCGCCACGCCCAACCTCGACAGGCTGGCCGCGAGCGGCACCCGGTTCGACCGGTTCTACACGCCGACGGCCATCTGCACGCCGGCGCGGGCCAGCCTGCTCACCGGGCAGGCCCCGTTCCGTCACCGGCTGCTGGCGAACTACGAGCGCAACGTCGGTTACCTGGAGGACCTGCGGGAGGACGCCTTCACCTTCCCCGAGGCGCTCAAGGAGCGCGGCTACCAGCTCGGGCTCATCGGCAAGTGGCACGGCGGCACCAGCCGCAACGCCGCCTCCTACGGCTTCGACGGCCCCGACCTGCCCGGCTGGCACAACCCGGTCGACCATCCCGACTACCTCGCCTACCTGGCGGAGCGGGGGCTGCCGCCGTACCGGATCTCGGACCTCGTCCGAGGGACGACGCCGAACGGCAACCAGGGCAACCTGCTGGCCGCGCGGCTGCACCAGCCGGTGGAGGCCACGTTCGAGCACTACCTGGCGACCAGGGCGATCGAGCACATGGAGCGCTACGCCGCCGACGGCCGGCCGTTCTTCCTCGCCACCCACTTCTTCGGGCCGCACCTGCCGTACCTGCTGCCTGACGAGTACTTCGACATGTACGACCCGAGCCTGGTGGAGCTGCCGCCGTCGATCGCCGAGACGTTCGAGGGCAAGCCGCCGGTGCAGCGCAACTACAGCGCGCACTGGACGTTCGACACGATCCCGATCGAGGTCACCCGCAAGCTGATCGCCGTCTACTGGGGTTACGTGACGCTGATCGACCAGCAGATCGGCCGCATCCTCGACCGCATGGACGAGCTGGGGCTGAGTGACGGCACGTCCGTCTTCTTCACCGCCGACCACGGCGAGTTCACCGGCGCCCACCGCCTGCACGACAAGGGCCCGGCCATGTACGAGGACATCTACCGCATCCCCGGCATCATCCGCGTCCCCGGGCAGCAGCCGCAGGTCAGGGACGAGTTCGTCACGCTGACCGACTGCACGGCGACCATCCTCGACCTGGCCGGCTGCGACACCGGGCCGGCCGTGGACAGCCGCAGCCTGCTCCCGCTCGTCCGCGGCGAGCACCCGGAGTGGCCCGGCGAGCTGCTGGCCGAGTTCCACGGCCACCACTTCCCGTACCCGCAGCGGATGATCCGCGACGACCGCTACAAGCTGATCGTCAACCCCGAGTCGGTCAACGAGCTGTACGACCTGCACGCCGACCCGCACGAGCTGAGCAACCGCTACACCCACCACGAGCTGGCCCCCGTACGCCGCCGGCTGATGCGCCGGCTGTACGACCTGCTGCGCGAGCGGGGCGACAACTTCTACCACTGGATGACCCCGATGTACGACATCGGCGCCCTCGACTACGACCCCACGCTCAGCTCCTTCGAGAAAGAGGGCGAGAAGGAGGGCGAGAAGGAGGACTCCCCCTCCTGACCGGCATCGGCCGGACCGATTCCCGTTCCGGCAAACGCGTGTCGCCCGGCCCGGTTCGTGTGCTTGACTCCCGCCTTGGCACTACCGCACCGATGGGGAGAGTTCATGGGGGAGTTCGTGGGGATCGACCCCCGTGGCGCGCACGAACTGATCCGCCGCATGGAGGCGGGCAAGGCGTACGTCAGCGCGACCCGGCCGGGTCTCGAGACGGCGATCGCCGAGGCGGAGCAGGACTGGGCCGGCCGCCAGGGCACCACCGCCCTGCACCGCGCCTGGGTGTTGTTCCACGACTCCCAGCAGGACCTGCGGTGGCGCATCGACACGATCGAGCAGCTCGTACCGGTGCGGGAGCGCGGCATGCTGACCGCGACCTTCCCTTTCACGGCCGAGCACGAGGCCAGGCAGGCCGCCGAGAGCGCCGCCCGCGCCATCCTCGCCGCTGAGCGGGACGACGAACGGGCGGGCGAGCGGGAGGGCGGGGACGTGGCGGCGGCGGTCGCGGCCGTCGAGGGCGAGGTCCGCGATCCCGCGTACGCGACGGCGCTGCTTTCCGCGCTCGGCACCGAGACGTTCATCCGGCTGCTCGAAGGGCACGGCGGGCCGCTGGCGCGGGCGTACGCGAGCGCGGAGCGCACCGGGCGGCTCGGCGACGCCTGGCACGAGCTGGTGGCGACCGCCCCGGCGGGCGCGCTGACGGCCCTGGTCACGGGCGCCGAGCAGTCGGGCACGGTGCTCAACCGGGTCGCGACCACGCTGCTGAACCGCCCGCAGGACACCGGCTGGAGCCCTGGCGACCTGCTCCGGCCGTATGCCGCCAACCCGCTGGCCTTCCAGCAGCTGCTGGCCGAGCATCCCCGCGAGTCACGCGCCCTGCTGAGCGCCGCCACCGCCGACCCGGCCGCCGCCCGGGCGCTCGCGACCGCGCTGCACGAGGCGCTCAAGCCCGGCGTCGGGGCCGACGGGCTGCGCGAGCGCGCCTGGGCCACCGTCATCGGCACCCCGGGCGGCAGGACCGCCGCCGAAGGCGGCTGACCCGCGATGGCGACGAAGCACCAGCTCCTCCGCGAGGCTGCCGACAAGGAGTCGCTGGCCGCCGCGTTCATGCGGTACGCCAGGGGGCTCGCGGGCGCGTTCGACGGCATCCCGGTGCGGCCTGGCGACTGCGAGCCGTACTGGACGGGGCCGGCCGCGCAGCGGTACCTGACGCAGGTCGTCAGGCTCAGGCGCGAGGTGGCCGACCTGGAGGACTCCTGCCTGGCCACCGCCGACAACCTGCGCCGCCGCGCGGCGAGCCTGCGCGCCGCCGCCGCGGCCATCGTCGCCGACCGCTGAACGCGGGGACTAACGCATCGCGTCCAGACCGCGCACCACGCTGGTGGTGAGCGTGCCGATCTCGGAGATGCCGATCGTGACGGTGTCGCCGGCCTGGAGGGTGAACGGCAGGTCGGGCACCAGGCACGTGCCGGTGGCCAGCACGGCGCCGTCGGGGAAGGCGTCGGCGCGGTAGAGGTAACCGGCGAGGTCGTCGAGCCGCCGGTTGAGCTGGGAGGTGCTGGCCTTGCCGTCCCAGACGGTCTCGCCGCCCCTGACGATGGTGAGCGCGATGTCCAGCGTGTACGGGTCCGCGACCTGCACACGGGCCTGATGCCAGGGCCGACCGCGCAGCCGCCGAGGTAGATCTTGGCCTGCGGCAGGTAGAGCGGGTTGACCCCCTCGATGGTGCGGGAGCTGACGTCGTCGACGACCGTGTAGCCGACGATCTCGCCGCCCGCGTTCAGGACGAGACCCAGCTCAGGCTCCGGCACGTCGATCCCGGAGTCCTCGCGGACGGAGATGCGGCCGCCGTCGCCCGAGACCTTCCACGCCACCGACTTGAAGAACAGCTCGGGCCGCTCGGCGTCGTAGACCAGCTCGTACACGTCGGCTGCGCGCTCGCTCTCCAGCACCCTGGCCTCACGGGAGCGCCGGTAGGTGACGCCCGCGGCCCACACCTCCATGCGCCCGTCCACGGGCGGGAGCAGGGCGACGGAGCCCGAGGGGTGGCGGGGGCCGTCGGCGGACGCGCACCGCTCCTTGAGCTCATCGGAGGACAACCGGAGCAGCTCGCCGACGGTGGTGATCCCAGCCAGCTCCACCACCTGCTCGCCGTCGTCGATTCCTACTGCGTCGGCGCTGGTCAGTGGGCTGGTGAACCGTACGATCTGCATGCCTGCTCCTAGCTCCCTCACACGAGTCATCCGATGAATGGTCGCCTATGGGATCAACTTAGGGCAAGACCCAGGTGAGCAGGTCGATGGTCAAGCTGGGCGTCCGCGACCGAACCCGGCTGGTCCTCTTCGCGTACGAGTCGGGCCTGGTGGTCCCGGGAGATCAGAACGTCACCAGGAACTCGTAGCAGTTGAGCAGCCAGACGAGCAGCCACAGCGCGAGGGTCGGGAGCGGGATCAGCCCCCGGCCGGTTCCGTCTTCAGGCACCCGATACCAGCTCCCGTGAACGGGACGGCGTTCCTGTCGTGCCCTCATGGTAATTCGCCGCTCTGTGCGGAAGCGGTACAGGCCGACAAAGGATTCCCGATTGTGTCCTTTACTGAAACCGCGTCCTGAGAACCGCGTACTGAAAACCGCGTACTGAAAACCGCGTACTGAAAACCGCGGCCTATCCGTTCACCGGCTCGCCGAGCGCGCTGCCCGCCAGCCAGTCCTCCCACGACTTGGCCCACGGCGTCGGCCCGTTGCCGAACTGGAGTTTCCTGGACGTGCCTGTCACCTCGATGATGTCGCCGCGCTGGGTGAAGTCGTAGAACCAGCGGGCGTTGGCGGGGCTGGCGTTCACGCAGCCGTGGCTGACGTTCGAGCTGCCCTGCGCGCCGGTGGACCAGGGGGCGGCGTGGAAGAAAGTGCCGCTGTACGTCATGCGCACGTTCCACTTGGTCTTGATCCGATATTCGCCGGGCTCGCCGATCGTGGCGGAGTCCATGACGATGTCGGCCGCCTTCTCCTGCGCGATCATGACGCCGGAATAACTGTCGTCGCCCGGCCGCCCGAGGCTGACCGGAATGGTCTTGACGACCTTCCCGTTCTCGCGGACGACCGCCTTGTGGGCCTTGGCGCTGACCTTGGTGATGTGCTCGGGCCCGACGGTGAACGTCAGGCTGCGGTCCTTGGTGCCCCACAGTCCGGAGCCGGCGCGCAGCCCGGCGAGGTGCGCGACCACGGTCACCTTCTGCCCGGCCGGCCAGTACTCCCGCGGCCTGAACTGCACCTCGCGGTCGCTCACCCAGCTCCACGCCCCCTCGACCGGCTTGGACATGCGCACGACCAGCGACCGCTCGATCGCCGCCCTGGCCTTCTGCGAGGTGATCGGCTGCGAGAGCAGGAGCTGCACGGGCATGCCCACGCCGACCTTCTCGCCGTCGAGCGGCGCCATGCCGCTCTTCAGCACCCGTTTCGGCTTGAGCCAGGCGGACTCCTGCCCGGATTGGGCTCGGACATGCGGCCACGGCACGCGCGGCGCGAGTGAATGATCTTGATCTGGCGATCCGCCGGGCACAATCATGGGCCGGTGGATTACTACCTGATCTCCGCGACCGCGGGCGATCGCACGCCCGCAGGGCTCCTGGTGGAGGAGTTCGTCCTGTGTGAGGACTACACGGCGGCCGGAATCGACGGCGCCGAGTGGAGAACGGAGAACGGAGCCTGGTCCTCCTCCGCCGAGCTGAGCCGCGCCATCCGCGCCGACCGCGCGCTGCGCGGCCGGGTGACGCCGGTCAGCAGGCAGGAGGCGTACGACGCCTTCGCCCGCATGGGCGGCGGGGTGCTGCCGGAGGAGGCCGGGCTGCGCACGCTCTTCCAGGAGCGCCGCACGCTGCCCACCACCGCCCCGCTCAACCTCGGCGGCTCCAGAGCACGCCGCTACCGCATCCTGTTCGCCGGCGAGCTGGGCGCCGACGGCCTGGAGAACGCGCGCACGGCGCTGCGGCTTGAGCCGACCGGCGACCCGCGCGTGGTCGGCGCCGCCTCGGCCGACGCGGGCGGCCACGGCTTCAGCTGGGAGCTGCGCCGGATCGGCGCGGGCATCGCCTGGTGCGTGGACGTCACCGCGCGGCTCGGCTCGGGCCCGGTGACCGCGCTCGGCGCGCTGCTGCACCACCACCGCCAGGCGGTGCGCGAGCAGGGCCTCATCCCCGTGACCGTCGAACGCTTCGCCTGAGAGAACCACATCCGCCGGCCGGTGAGTGTCACATTCGCGGCCCCTATCCCGTCTTGTCCATAAGGGTCCGGACAAGACGCATGCGGGGTGGCGATGAAGGGCAGCTCACTGGCCGGGGCGCTGGACGACCGGCTCGGCGGGGCCGGGTTTCTGAAGAAGGCGATGCGGAAGGTCTTCCCCGACCACTGGACGTTCCTGCTGGGCGAGATCGCGTTATACGCCTTCGTGGTCATCCTGCTCACCGGCGTCTTCCTGACGTTCTTCTTCAAGCCGTCCATGCAGGAGGTCGTCTACGACGGCAGTTACGCGCCGCTGCACGGCGTCACGATGAGCGAGGCGTACGCGTCGTCGCTGGAGATCACCTTCGAGGTGCGCGGCGGCCTGCTGATGCGGCAGATGCACCACTGGGCCACGCTCATCTTCCTCGGCGCCATCGTCATCCACCTGCTGCGCAACTTCTTCACCGGCGCCTTCCGCAAGCCGCGCGACCTCAACTGGCTGATCGGCGTGACGCTGTTCGCCCTGGTGCTCATCAACGGGCTGTTCGGCTACTCGCTGCCGGACGACCTGCTGTCCGGGGCCGGGCTGCGCATCCTGCACGGGGTGATCATCTCGGTGCCGCTGGTGGGGACGTACCTGGCGATGTTCCTGTTCGGCGGGGAGTTCCCCGGCGAGGACATCATCGCCCGCCTCTTCAGCCTGCACGTGCTGCTGATCCCCGCGCTGCTGCTCGTGCTGCTCCCGCTGCACGCGGTGGTGCTGACGTGGCGGCAGACGCACACCCAGTTCCGCGCCAAGGGGCTGCGCAACGATCAGGTGCGCGGCGCGCCGTTCTTCCCCGCGTTCCTGGCGAAGACGACGGTGTTCTTCCTGTGGGTGACCGGGGTGATCACGCTGCTCGCTACGGTGTTCCAGATCAACCCCATCTGGCTGTACGGGCCTTACCTGCCCAGCACGGTCAGCGCCGGCTCCCAGCCCGACTGGTACATGGGCTTCCTGGAGGGCGCGCTGCGGATCATGCCGCCCTGGGAGTTCACCGTCTTCGGCTCCACGGTGACGATGAGCGTGCTGATCCCGGCGCTCGGCGCGCCCGGCCTGTTGTTCACCGCGCTGGCGCTCTATCCGTTCGCCGAGCGGTGGGTCACCCGTGACCGTGCCGTGCACCACCTGCTCGACCGGCCGCGCGACGTGCCCGTGCGGACGGCGCTCGGGGTCGCGGGCATCGTCTACTACGGCGTGCTGTGGCTGGCCGGCGGCAACGACCTGATCGCCTCGACCTTCCACATCTCGCTCAACGCGACCACGTGGATCTTCCGCGTCGCCATCGTCGCCGGGCCCGTGCTGGGGTACATCGTCACCCACCGGATCTGCCTGGGCCTGCAGCTACGCGACCGGCACACGCTCGCGCACGGGGTGGAGACCGGGGTGATCGTACGCGGGCCCGACGGCGGCTTCACCGAGATCGAGCGCCCGGTGACCGAGGAGGAGCAGGCCGTCCTGGAACCCGGCTCCCCACCCGCGCTGCCACCCGCCCCACCGAACGGCGACGTGCCACCGCCGGCCGGTGAACGCGTCCGCCGCGCGCTCCAGCGCTCCTGGCTCAACTGACCCCCCGCCCCGGCCTCTCCGCAGCGGCCTCTCCGGGGCGGTTTTTCCGGCGGCTTTTCGCGCCGGCTCAAGGAACGGTGACGGCGGGGACGGTGACCGGGCCGGCGAGCGGGTTCAGCGCGTCGGCCTGCGACTGACCGTCCGGGACGAGCACGTCGAGCGCCTTGGGCACGCTGCCGGGGTCCACCGCGCACAGCGGGCTCGTGCCGCCCTCGGCGCACACCCCGAACTGGTACGGCTGCGGCGTCGCCGCGAACCCCCTGGCCTGGTCGGCGCTGAACCCGTCCTGCCCGGTGAGCACGACGGCGAAGCGCCAGCCGGGGCCGGGCGTGCCGAAGGCCGTCCTGGGCAGCGCGATCGTGATCGTCCTCGTGCCGCCGGACGCCCGCACGGCGGCCCCTGCCCGCGCGGCGCCGTCGGCCGTCACCCAGACGGGCGCGGCGAAGCCCTGCGCCTCCACCCGCTGCGTCCAGGCGCCGGCCTCGGCGATGCGGTAGTTGCGCTGCGGGAAGGCCGGCTCGGTCGAGCGGGTGGTCACGGCCGGGTCCTGGGCGTAGACGTCGAGGAGCTGGGCGCCCATCTGGTTGCCGAACGTCGCGCTCAGGTCGCGCAGCTCGGCCCGCAGGTAGACGGTGGTGTCATCGGTGATCACCTGGAACCTGCGCAGGTCGAAGGCCCCGTCGTGGAAGTCGGGGGCCGTCGGGTAGGCGTAGGTGCCGGGGCCGTCGTCGTCGCCCTTGGGATCGGTGACGTCGAGCACGACGGTGGCGTCGCCGATGTCGCCGGTGACCGTGCGCCGCGCGTACGCGGTCCGCCCGCCCGAGGTGGCCGTCACGGTGAGCACCACGTCGCCGAACGAGACCGGCGTCGCCACCGAGAAGGCCCCGTCGGCTCCGGCGCGCACGGAGACGGTCCTGGTGGGGGCGCCCGTGTCGATGGGCGTGGCGGCGACCTCCACCCTGGCCCCCGGCGCCGCCGTGCCGGTGACGGGGACCGAGGCGCCGGTCACTGCGGTGCCGTCGGCCGGCGCGGTCACGGTGAGCGGGGTGGTCCGCGGCATCGTGACGTAGCGGCGGCGTACGACGTCGGGCTGCTCGACCGGCCGCGTGCCGCCGAGCGACAGGATCAGCCGCACGACCTGCGCCTGCGCCCACGTCAGCGGCGAGGCGGAGCCGGCCGGGCCACCGTCGCGGAAGCCGATCGAGGCGGTGGCCGGGTCGCCGCCGTACGGTGCGGCGGCGAGATCGGCGTTCTCCCACGCCTGCTCGGGAATCAGCCCGGTCCCCGACGCCATCCGCCGCATGGCCACCAGCAACTCCCCCGCCGTGCCCCGGTCACGGGTCTGCAGGGCGTGTTCGGCGCGTTCGCCGGCCAGGACCGGCCAGATGTGGCCTGAGCCGGTGTTGCCGGTGGGCCACGGGCGGCCGGAGGGCGTGCAGTCGGTGGGGTCGGGCTCGTGGCAGTCGCCGTAGCCGTCCTCGGTGCCGGGGGTGTCGGAGCCGTAGCGGTACCAGCCGGGGCCGCTCGCGGTGTCGCGGCGCAGCACGCGGTCCACGACGGGCAGGCCGGCCCGCACGTCGGGGTCGCCGGGCGGCAGGATGCCGAGCCTGGTCAGCTCAAGGAAACCGGCGTCCACCACGCGCCGCTGGTCCTCGGTGGGCCCGCCGTTGCCCAGGTTGTACGACTCGGCCGCGTTCGGGTCGCCGCCACGCGACAGGCGCAGGAAGTAGCGGGGCGCGTAAGGGCCGGTCGTGGTGACCGTCCACGCCTTGACGGAGCGGGCGAAGTGGTCGGCCGTGGCGCGGTAGAGCCGGGCCCTGGCCTGGTCGCCCTGCCGGTCGGCGATCTCGCCCGCCGCGACCAGCCCGGCGATCTCGGCCGCGATCGTGGACGGCGAGTATCCGGCCTGTTCCTCCCACCGCTCCACGCCGAACGCGGGCCCGCGCGAGACCACGAAGTCGGCCGCCGCCCGCACCCGAGGCCACAGCCGGGCGTCGCCCGCGAGCCCCGCCTGGTAGGCCATGAGCAGCGGGTAGGCGGTCTCGTCGAGCTGGTCGCCGCCCGAGTCGGGGGCGAGCTCGCCGTTCAGCAGGGAGTTGCGCGGCAACCGCCCGTCGGGCCGCTGCTGGCGTTCGAGCAGGAAACGTACGGTGTCGCGGGCGGTCGCCACGTCACCGGCGGCGAGGAAGCCGGTGAACGCCTCGTACAGGTCGCGGGAGAACACCTCGCGATAAGAGCCGAAGTAGACCGGTTTGCCCCCGACCAGCTCGCCGGCCCCGACCGCCTGCCCCCATGGGCTGCCGACGGACGCCACGACCGCGCCGGGGAACGTCTTGTCCTCGCTCGCCTTGAGCACGTTCACCGACAGCCGGTAGAAGTCGGCCTGCGCCTTGGGCGGCGGGCGCAGGCGGGCGTCGTAGGCCGCCCAGCCGGCCTCGTACCGGGATCTCGTGGCCTCGAACGGGCGCTGCACGGCCTCCCCCGCGGTGCGCAGCGCGGCGCCCCTGCTGCGCCCGAACCCGAGCGCGAACGTCGCCTCGCCCCGCCCGTCGAGCGGCAGCCTGGCGGTGGCGACCACGTTGCCCGGCGCCGCCTCGGTGTAGGGGGTCAGCTCGCGGGCCGTGTCGAGCTGGGCGGCGCCGTCGCTCGGGGTGCCCGCGTAGCCCACGCTCGCCTGCGGCAGCCGCCGCCCGGCGCGCAGGGCCAGGTGGGTGGGGACGGCGTAGTCGCGGGCGGGCGCGGCCGTCTCGGTGGTGTCGTCCCAGATCACGGGGGCGCCGGTGGAGGCGTCCAGTACCGCGCGGTCCGCGCCGCCGTTGGGCTGACCGCCGCCGCCGTGGCCGTTGACGCTCGCGTCGAGCCGCACGTACAGGCGCAGGTTCGCGGGCTGGAGCCGGGTGCGCACCACGACGGCGTCGCGGTCGGGATCGGTCACGTACGTCGTGGTCAGGCGGTAGCGCCCGGCCCTGCTCACCGAGGTGATCGTGCACGTCATGCCGGAGCGGCCGGTGCTCACCTCGTACGTGGTGTCGCGGGCCTGCAGCTCGGTGAACGTCCGGCCGTCGGTCACCACGAACTGCATGGTCTCGACGTTGGTGTTGTCGATCGTCGGCTCGTACACGTCGGACAGCACGCCGTTCGCCACCGTGTACCAGACCTTGGACGCCCGCCCCGCCGACGTGCCCAGGCAGTCCTTCCGCGCGAGCCCGAAGTGCGAGGGCGCGCCGGGCCCGCCGGGCGCGGCGGCTCCGGCGACCACCGGCTCCGCGGGGACCACGACCAGCGCCGCCGTGGTGATCAAAGCGAGGACGGACCGTCGGATCGCAGGCATGCCAGGGCTCCCCTCCCGACCCCGATGGGTCGAGAGAAGACCACCCCCGCCCGCCTGTCAAGCCCGCACGGCGGCGGGCGTGTCCACGCCCCGGTCCAGCGCGAGGCCGCGCGTCTCCTTGAACGAGGTCAGCACCACGACCAGCGACACCGCCGCGATCGCGATCATGTAGAAGGCGGGCGCGACCGGGCTGTCCGCGGCCGACACCAGGCCGGTCGCGGCGAACGGCGCGGTGCCGCCGAACAGCACGTACGCCGCCGTGTAGCCGATCGCCGAGCCGCTGGAGCGCACCTTCGCGGGGAACATCTCCACCAGCGCGGGCACGTTGGACGTGCCGATCACCGAGACCAGCATGGCGAGCAGCGACGTGCCCACCATCGCGCCCGCGAGCCCCGAGCCCATCAGCCAGAACGCGGGCAGCGGCAGCAGCACGAACCCGGCGCACGCGATGATCAGCATCGGCCGCCGCCCGTAGCGGTCGCTGGCGGAGGCGGCGAACAGGCAGGCCACGCTGTAGGCCAGCATCGAGACCACGTTCGTGAGCTGCGCCTGGCTCTTGGAGTAGCCCAGCTCCTCCGACATGTACGCGATCATGTAGCTGCTCATCAGGTAGTAGCCGACCGCGTTGGTGATGCTGTAGCCGAACAGCGTCGCGATCTGCCGCCCGCAGCGCCGTACGGCCTCGCGCAGCGGTGCCGGCTCTACCTTGTCGTGCTGCTCAAGCGACCGGAACACCGGCGTGTCCTCGACCTTCGAGCGCAGGTAGAGCCCGATCGCGCCGAGCGGCGCCGCCAGCAGGAACGGCACCCGCCACCCCCAGCTCTGCAGCGCCTCGGCGGTGACCGTCGAGGTGATGAGGAAGCCGACGCCCGACCCCGCCACGCTGGCCAGGCCCACCGTCACGGGGACGGCGGCGGCGAAGCGGGCCCGGCGGCCGGCGGGCGCGTACTCGACGACGAACGCCGACGCGCCGGTGTACTCGCCGCCGGTGGAGAAGCCCTGCGCGCAGCGCAGCAGGAACAGCAGGACCGGCGCGGCCACGCCCCACGACGCGTACGTCGGCAGCAGGCCGATGAGGAAGGTGGCCCCGCTCATCGTGAGGATCGTCAGGGCCAGCATCCTGTTGCGGCCGAGGCGGTCGCCGTACCGGCCGAAGAAGGCCGCGCCGAGCGGCCTGGCCACGAAACCGCCCGCGAAGATCGCCCAGGTGGCGAGCAGCGCGGCCGTCTTGTCGTAGTCGGGGAAGAACAGGGCGGCGATGGTGGCGGACATCACCGCGTACGCCGCCGAGTCGAACCACTCGACGAAGTTGCCGATGGCCGAGGCCATGGTGACCTTGCGGCGGAGGGCCGCTGAGTCTCGGGGGGTCATGCTCACTCCTTCACCGCGCGCGGAGTCTCGCGCGCTGGATCTTCCCGGTCGCGGATCGGGGCAGGTCGTCGACGAACTCGATCTCCCGGGGGTAGGCGAAGCGCGAATGGGTGGTCTTCGCGAACTCCCGGATCTCCTTCGCCAGCTCCTCGTCAGGGCGGAAACCCGGCGCGAGCCGGATCCACGCCTTGACGGCCTGGCCGCGTACGGGGTCGGGCACCCCGGCCACGCCCACGTCGGCGACGGCGGGGTGGGCGCGCAGCGCCTCCTCGACCTCGTCGGGCCCGACCCGGTAGCCGGAGGTCTTGATCACGTCGTCCACGCGGCCGAGGAACCAGTAGTAGCCGTCCTCGTCCACCCGCGCGTGGTCCTTGGTGTGGAACCACTCCCCGCCGAACACCTCAGCGCTCGCCTCGGGCCGGTTCCAGTAGCCGAGCGGGAACTGCGGGTTGCTGCGCGCCCGCAGGCAGATCTCCCCGACCTCGCCGGGCGGCACAGGACGCTCGTGCTCGTCGAGCAGCGCGACGTCCCAGCCGGGCAGCGGCCGCCCCATCGAGCCCTCCTTGACCGGCTGCCCTGGGATGTTCCCGACCAGCGGGTACGACTCGGTCGAACCGTAGTAGTCGAGCGGCGTCACCCCGAACTGGTCGCGGAACCAGCGGATCAGGTCGGCGGTGAGCGGCTCGTTCGCGCAGCACACCACCCGGAACCGCTGCGGATGCCGGGTGCCCGCGTCCGGCACCGCCTCCCGCGTCTTCCGCAGGAACGTGGGGTTGACCAGCCCCGTCGTGACGCCGTTGCGCGCCATCCCGGCCAGCAGCCCCTCCGGGTCGAACCCGGCGCGCGGCCGGTACACGTAGTGCACGGCCCCGGCCCGCAACGGGCCCATGAGCTTGGCCATCGACCAGGCCCACTCCCCCGCGCCGTAGAAGACGTCGCCCGGGCGCAGGTCGTGGCAGACCTCGAACTCGTTGTGGCCGAGCAGCGTGCGGTGCGCGTGCACGATGCCCTTGGCAGGTCCTGTCGTGCCCGAGGTGTAGAAGATCAGCGCCGGGTCGTCGGCGGCCGTGTCGGCGTCGGCGTACACGGGGGGCAGCCCGGCGATCGCCGGGTCGTCCACGTCGAGCACGGTCCCGTCGTAGCCGGCCGCTCTGCGGACCGCGCCGGTCTCGGTGACCAGCACCGACGCGCCCGAGTCCGCCAGGCGGTAGGAGATCTGCTCGTCCGCCCACAGCAGCGACATCGTGACGAGCACCGCGCCCGTCCGCAGGACGCCGAGGTAGGTGGCGGGCGTGTCGGGGCGCTGCGGCAGCATGACCGCCACCCGGTCGCCCGGGCGGACGCCGAGCCGGTGCAGGGACGCGGCCACCTGGCGGGAGCGGTCCTGCACGGCGCCCCACGTGATCTCCTCGTGGGCGCCGGTGTGGTCCTCGAAGATCAGGGCCAGGTTCTCACGGGGGTGGCGGTCGGCCACGTCCACCGCCATGTTGTACCGGGCGGGGACGTGCCAGGCGGTCATCGGGCGCGGCCCTTCAGGAAGCGGGCCATCTCGCGCTGCGGCTCGCCGGTGGCGTACGCGGCCGCGTGCACCTTCTTCGCCGCCGCCACCGCGTCCGCGAGCGCCTCCTGCTCCAGCTCCCGCAGCCGGCCCTTGGTCAGCGCCACCGCGCCGGGCGGCAGCGCGGACAGCTCCTCGGCCTGCGCGACGGCCGCCGCGAGCACCTCGCCCTCGCCGGCGAGCCTGGTGAGCAGGCCGAGCCGCTCCGCCTCGTCCCCGTACACCAGCCGCCCGGTCAGCGCGAACTCCGTCGTCCTGGCGCGGCCGAGGATGTTCCACATGGCCCAGATGCCGGTGATGCTGGGGATGCCGGACAGCACCTCCGGTTGCCCCATCCGCACTCCCGGGTGGCCGATGCGCAGGTCCGCCAGCAGCGCGAACTGGAAGCCCGAGCCGGCCGCCACCCCGTTCACCGCCGCGACGACCGGCTTGTCCAGGCCGAGCACCGCCCGGTAGAGCCGGTCGAAGCCGTCGATCCAGGCGTCCGACGCGGCGTGGTCGTCAGGGTCGATCGTGGCCGTCTCTCCGAGGTCCTGCCCCGCGCAGAACGCCCGCCCCGCACCCGTGAGCACCACCGCCCCCACCCGCGGGTCGGAACCGGCCGCGCGCAGCAGCTCGATCAGCCGCTCCCGCATCGCGGCGGTCCAGGCGTTCAGCTTCTCCGGCCGGTTCAGCGTGATCACCGCGACAGGTCCTTCGCGGTCCATCAGCACAGTCACAAGCGTCCCTTCGCAGGTCAACGGGCTTTTGGGGATACAACCAGCTCGGACGGGGCGCAGGCCAACATCAATCTCGACCCTTGGCCATATCGCAGCGATATGGTGAGGCCGATGGAGCTACGCCACCTGCGCTACTTCGTCGCCGTGGCCGAAGAGCTGCACTTCGGGCGGGCGGCCGAGCGCCTGCACATGGCGCAGCCGCCGCTGTCCCAGCGCATCCGCGACCTGGAGCGGGAGATGGGCGTGCGGCTGTTCGACCGCAGCTCCCACCACGTCGCGCTGACCGAGGCGGGCGCGCTGCTGCTGGAGCACGCCCGTGGCGTTCTGGAACGCGCCGACGCCGCCCGCGCCGCCATGCGCCGCATCCGTCCCGGCACCTCCGCCGTGCTGCGGGCCGGCGTGCCGCCCGACACCACGCCCATGGCGGTGCGCACGCTCGTCACCCGGTTCACCGAGCGCGTCCCCGACGTGCTGCTCGAGCTGCGCGAGCTGACCACCGCGAGCCAGCTCGCGCAGCTGCGGGCCGAGGAGCTCGACGCCGGGCTCGTGCGGCATCCGTGCGACACCGTGGGGCTCGCGTCCAGCGCCGTCGTGCACCGGCGGCTCGGCGTCGTCCTCCCCTCAGGGCATCCGGCCGCCGCCCAGGACGTCGTACGCCTGCGCAGCCTCGACGGCTCACCCCTGGTGATCTTCCCTCGGGCGATGGCGCCCCAGCTCTACGACCACATGCTGGAGGCGTGCCGCGACAACGGCTTCCTGCCCGGCGCCATCCGGCACGCCCGCAACCCCCATTTCGTGCACGGGCTCGTCATGTCAGGACTCGGGGCGCACCTCAACGAGGAGCCGTACGACGAGCTGCCCGCCGGGCTGGTGTGGCGGCCCATCGACGAGCCCCGGCTGACCTGGTCCACCTCGGTGGTGTGGCCCGTCGTGCAGGAGGGCGAGGTCGTGGCGGCGTTCGCGGACGCGGCGCTGGCCGGGCTGCGCGAGGTCGGCCACCGCTGATCCCCTTTCATCCGCGTACGGCCTCCGTACGAACCACGTGCGAACCATGAGTGAACGGCGGGAGTCCAACACCGTGGAACGGTCCCGCGCTCATGGGGACGCCCGCACCGGGGGCGGTGCGCGAAGGGGGAACGATCATGAATATCGGCGCGATGCGGGGGACGGCGGTGGCGCTCACCCTGACGGCCTTGCTCACCACCGGGCTCACCACCGGGCTCACCACCGGCTGCGGCACCACCACGGCGTCATCCGAGGTTTCGGACCGGACGCCGGTGGCGGTGCCAAGGGCCTGGGCGTCCACCGGTTCCGAGCGGTCCGGGCCGTCCGCGCTTTCCGGCCGCGCGACCGCGTCCTCGGCAGGGGGTTTAGCCGCCTCGGCGGTCAAGGCGGTGAAGGTGGCGGCCAAGGCCAGGCCGGTGGACTGCCGGCGGGCGAAGTGCGTGGCGCTGACCTTCGACGACGGGCCGGGGGCGTACACGGACGCGCTGCTGCGGCACCTGTCCGCGTACCGGGCCAAGGCGACGTTCTTCGTCGTCGGGCAGAACGTGGCGGCGAACCCCGGGATCGTGCGCAGGACGCACGCGGCGGGGCACGAGATCGGCAGCCACACCTGGTCGCACCCCGACCTGACGAAGCTGCCGGCCGCCGGGGTGCGGGCGCAGCTCGCGCGTACCGACCGGGTGGTGAAGGCGGCCATCGGGGTGGTGCCCGGGCTCGTCCGGCCGCCGTACGGGGCGGTCAACGCGGCGGTCAGCCGGCTGACCGGGCGGCCGATGGTGTTGTGGAGCGTGGACACCCTGGACTGGCGGCACCGCGACAGCGCCAAGGTGGCCCGCAAGGCCGTCAGGTCCGTACGTCCCGGGAGCGTCATCCTCTTCCACGACATCCACCCATCGACGGTGCGGGCGATGCCCCGTATTCTGAAGGCCCTGTCCAAGCGCGGCTACCGCTTCGTCACCGTCACCCGCCTCTTCAACGGACACCCGCCCAAAACCGTCTACAGCGCCGGGCTGACCTGACGACGCGCAAGTTCGTCGCATCCGGCTGAACCCGGGCCGGGCGACCGCCGTATCTCGTCATGTGAGCGGTGATCGCGCATGAACCCCGGCAAGAGAGGATGCGGCATCGGCAGCAGGGACACCGCGCAGGCCGGGGGGACCGGCCTGCGCGGGCTGCGTACGACGGTGTTCGCGGTCGTCTGCGTGCTCACCGCCCTCGCCATGCACGTCCTGGCCGGAGGCCCGGTGCCGGGATTCGGCACGGTGCTGGCCGCAACGGTGATCACCGGCGCGGGAGCCTTCCTCCTCACCCGCCGCCGCCGCTCCCGCCACACTTTGCTGGCCGCCTCCTTCACCGCCCAGTACGGCATGCACCAGCTCTTCACCACCGCCCCCCACGCCGCACAAGATCTCCTCGCCACCACCCCACCCGCCGCCGCTTCATCCGCCCCGGCCCTTCACGCGTACGCCACGGACGCCTCCGCCCTCGTCGCCCACCACGGGGGCGGCCTCAGCGCGAGCGCCGGCATGCTGCTGGCCCACGTGGTGGTGGCGGTGCTGTCGGCGTGGTGGCTGGACCGGGGCGAGACGACCCTGGCCACGATCATCCACCTCCTGGCCACCTCCCTCCGCGACCTCTGGGCCGCCCTGAGCGCCTGGGACCCCGCGCCCCCGGCCCCCACCCGCCGCCCGGCCCTCCTCGCCACAGCTCCCCTCGGCCCCCTCACACCCCAGGCGCTGACCTGGACACTGTGCCGGCGAGGACCACCCGCCCTGACGTCGTCGTGACGCGAGCTTTCTGAGCAGCTTTCTGAGCACCGGCATCGCCAGTCGCCGGCACCGCCTGCGCACTCGGCGCGTGCCCCTACGCCGGACGCTCACCGCACGGCCCGGCGACCCTGCCGGGCGCGGGACCGCGCCGCGCTCACCACACCGCTTCCGAACGGCGCCGACCCCTCGGTGCCGGTGACGTGCTCGCCTCGCGCACCAGGGCGATCGTCACACGGCGTGCACGCTGTGGCCGCCGCACGCCCCCGGCGTGCCGTCGCCGTACCCACGAAAAGCGCCCCCGAAAGGGACCCCCCATGACATCGATCGAGACTCCTCCCGCACCGACACGAGAAGGGCCCGAGCCGGCGCGGCCGGTCGCGTCGCAGCGCTACCGGGCCGTCTGGCGGTGGCACTTCTACGCCGGGATCTTCGTTGCGCCCGTGCTGCTCGTCCTGGCCGTCACCGGGTCGATCTACCTGTTCAAGGAGCCGTTCGAGCAATGGCGTCATCAGGACGTTCGCACGCTCGGCGAGCCCGTCACCCAGGCCCGGCCGCTGTCGGAGCAGATCGCGGCGGCTCAGCGGGCGCATCCCGGTGCGCCGGTCATGTCCGTCATCCCGCCCATGTCACCCGATCGCAGCACCCGCGTCATCCTCCAGGGCACCGAGACGGGGCCCTTCGCCGAGGGCGTCTCCGTCTACGTGCATCCGGCCACGGCGGCGGTGCTGGGCGAGGTGGACGACGGCAGGACGTTCATGCGCGTCGTCCGTACGATCCACGGCGAGCTGATGGCCGGCACCGTCGGCGACCGGGTCGTGGAGACCGCCGCCTGCTGGTCGCTGATCCTCGTCGCGACCGGCACGTACCTGTGGTGGAGCACCCGCCGCTGGAAGCCCGGCCCGCGCAGGCCCAGGAAGGGCCGGGGCGGTCTGCGCAGAGTGCACACGTGGGCGGGGGTCGGCGGGGGTGCGGTGGTCGTGTTCCTCGTCCTGTCCGGGCTGCCGTGGTCGGGCGTGTGGGGTGACGGCCTGCAACGGCTGCAGGACCGTACGGGCTCCACGTACCCCAGCGCCGCGGACTACCCGCACACGTCGGGCGACCTGTCCGCCAACCCGGACGCCAAGGTCCCGTGGGCGGCGGAACGGCTGCCCGTCCCGCCGTCCGAGGACGGGCACGCCGGCCACGGCACCACCCACGGCGTGCTGCAAGACGGCGCCCTGCCCCTCGAGGACGCCCTGGCGGCGGCGCGGCCCGCGATCAGGTCGTGCCCGCCGGACGAGTGCGACCTGAAGATCCTGCTGCCGGACGGTCCGAAGGGCGTCTACACGGTGGTGACGGCCCCGCGCCGCGACCCGTCCGACGCCCAGACGCTGCACGTGGACCAGTACAGCGGGCGGGTCCTGGTGTCGTACGGCTGGAACGAGTACGGCGTCATCGCCAAGGCCGTCGAACAGGGGGTCGCCCTGCACGAGGGCCGCCGTTACGGGACGGCCAACCTGCTGCTCATGCTGGGCGCCTGCCTGACGCTGGTCACGCTGATCGTCACCGGCGCCTGGATGTGGTGGAAGCGCCGCCCCCGTGGCCGCGTGGGCGCACCGGCCCGGCCCACCGACCGCAGGACGGCGTACGGGCTGATCGCCGTGATGGCCGTGCTCGGACTGCTGTTCCCGCTGGCGGGGATCACGATGGCGGCTGTCCTGCTCCTCGACTGGCTGGTCCTGCGCCGGATCAAGCCCCTCGCCCGCCTCTTCGGCTGACCCGGCCGCCGGTACGTACGCGAACACGTACCTGACGGACCTGCGCCTGCCCCCGGCCGGCACCACCTGCCGCCCCGCCCCCTGGCACAAGGGCGGGACGGCAGAGTGGAGGACAGCGCACAAGCCTCGGGCTGGAGGCAGCCTCAGTGTCCGTTCAGTGTCCGTTCAGTGTCCGTTCAGTGTCCGTTCAGTGTCCGGCGCCCGCGTCAGCCCAGCAGCCCGGCCACCGCCAGCGCGGGCTCAGGGTGCGCGGCGAGCAGCGCCGCCACGCGCGGATCACCGGCGGGCTCGCCTGGCGCGGCCCACTCGCCCGAGCAGCCCAGCACCCCGGCCACGGCGTCGCAGGCCGCGGGATGGGCCCGCAGCAGCCCGGCCACCGGCCCGGCCGCCATCGGAGCGGCGGTCACGGCCGGCTTGGGGCGGGCGGTCCACGGCGGCACCCAGGAGTCGACCGCCGTCAGCGAGCCGGGGAACGTGCGCCCCGCCTCGCGGACCAGCAGCGGCACCAGCTCGGCGGCCCCGGCGCGCAGGGCGGTGATGAGCTTCGGCAGCCACGGCAGCAGGACGTTGTCCGGCAGCCGCCCGAACGCCTTGGAGATCACCTCCACCACGAACCCGGACAACGCCGGCACCGGCTCAAGAGCCTGGACGAACCCGATGATGTACTGCGGGAACGACGGGATCACCAGCGGGTTGGCCAGCAGCTCGTCGCACCGCGACCGCAGCGCGGCCAGCGGCAGCAGGCCGAGCTGGTGCTGGGCCGCCCACAGCAGCGCCACCTTGGCCGGCGACTCGGGGTGCGACTGCTGCACGGCGAGCTCCAGCTGGGCCCGCTCGCAGCCGAGCGAGAGCGCCAGGCTCTCCATGGAGAACAGGAAGCCCAGCATGGCCCCCACCTGCCGCACGCCGGTGTCGTCGTCGACGAACGCCGTGGGCAGCAGCGTGCAGTAGTGGGCGTAGCCGGCCGTCACGAACGCCTGGCACCACGCGGGCAGCTCGGGCTCGGTGGCACGGTAGTGGGCGAGCAGCCGCCGGATGCGGCGCAGCACGTCGGGCGCGTCGTCCACGGTCCGCTCGGACGCGAGCAGCTCCACCGCCCGAGCCCCCAGCTCGTCGGAGAAGCGGCGGCTGCCGAGGAACAGGATGGCGTCCTCGACGGCCGCGAGTGCGACGGCGGCGGTGGCCTTCTGGTCCCAGACCGAGCGCCGCAGCCGCTGCTCCACCACCTGCTCGACGGTGACGCCCTCGTAGCCGAGCTCGATGATCGAGCGCTGGTGTTTGCCGAACGCGAGGTCCCAGCTCTCCTGGATCGAGCGCTCGCCGAGGCGCCGCTCCCCCATGATGGGCCGCACCGCGTCGGACGGCAGCAGGTAGCGCAGCATCCACAGCAGGTCGGAGCAGGGCCGCAGCTCGGGCTCTGCGTTGAGGTCGAGCAGCGCCCGCTGGATCGTCCGCTTCTCCAGGTCGAGCCCGAGCGGCTCAAGCCGGTCGTAGACGTCTCTGGCCAGCGGCGGCAGCGCGTCGTAGCCGACCTCGCCGAGCTTGTCGCCGCCGAGCAGGATCTCGCAGAGCCGCCGCACGTCGCGCCGGCCCGGCACGACGTCCTTCTCGATGCAGGTGACGGCGGCGTCCTGGAAGTCGTACGGGGTGGGCCTGGCGCGGTTGCGCATGCCGGCCAGCAGGATCGAGGTCTCGTAGACCGCGATCGCGTCGGCGGTGCTGGCGAGGTAGCCGTTGCGGCGGGCCAGCCGGACGATGTCGACCGACCAGCCGAGCAGCTCGGCCTCGTCGAGCGGGTCGAGCGCCGGCGGCCTGGACAGGAACCCGCTCAGCTTGTCGGCCACCTCGCCCTGCGGCGCGGGCGGCGGCAGCTTGCCCTGGCGCTTGCGCGCGCCCTTCTGCCCGGCGAGCTGGAACGGGGTCAGCTTGCTCCGCGTCAGCGCCTTGTTCCAGGTCGCCGCCGCGATCGACACCGAGCCCGGCGCCAGCCCGAACTGCGCCTCGATGGCCGAGTGGCTGGACGGGATGAGCCCGTACAGCCATTTCGTGCCGGTGCGGGGGCTGATCTCGAACGTGGCCGTGGACCGCAGCCCGAACTCCTCGACCCGGCTCGCGGCGTGGAAGGCGCCGCAGACGTAGAGGCAGTCGGCCGGGTCGGCGCCGGAGGCGGCCAGGTGCTCGCGCATCCTGGTCCACATGTAGCGCTCGCGGTCCTCGTCCACGGTCAGGCGGGCGTCGCCCTCGCGGCGCAGCCGCCGGAACAGGCTGCCGATCAGCACCATGACCTGGCGGTAGGTGTCGTAGTCCGCGCCGGACAGAGGCTGCTCGACGTATTGGTCCCACCACTCCGACCAGTGGCGCACCTTGCCGTGGTGCAGCAGGTGCTCCTCCAGCTCGGCGAAGCGCGGCCGCAGGTCGCCGATCTCCACGCCGACCGCGTCGCCGTGCAGGCCCGCGCCCTCCTCGGCCTTCGGCTTGGGCTCCTCGCCTGGCGCCCACTGGAAGACGTGGTCGGTGGAGCGGTCGACCAGCACCAGCTCGACGCCGGGGGTGTCGAGTGCGTACGCGATGGCCTGGTATTCGGCGGACGCCTCGGTGATCGGCGCCACCACGCTGAGCGGCGCCCACGTCTTCGGGAACCCGTCGAGGTCGGTCGCGAACGCCTGCACCGCCACCGGCAGCCGGCAGTTGCGCAGCTCGGTGAGCAGCGGCTGCAGGTCCTCGCACAGCTCCAGATAGATGACCTTCGGCTGCTTCTCGCGCAGCCTGCGCACCATCGCCAGTGCCGAGGCGGGCGAGTGGTGGCAGACCGGGAAGATCTCCAGCTCCTCGCGCAGCGCCCGATCGACGTCGTCGACCAGGCCGGACAGAATGCCGGAGACCTCGACCGGCCCGCCGGCGAACGTCTCGGCGGCGTCGAGGAGCTGCTCGCGGAGCGAGCCGAAGGTGCCCTGCCGGCCGGTCATGGGCTGATCGCTCATGACAGTGTGGAGATGGCCTCGCGGCCGCCTTCGAGGAACTCAGGCCACTCGCCGCCGTCCTTCTTGCTGCGCGGCTCGACCACGCCGTGCCAGTACTTGTTGAGTATCGCCAGGTCCTCGGGGCTGCGCCGGGCCAGCGATCCGACCAGCGAGCTCGCCAGCGTCTGCGCGCGCAGCGTCCGGTCGCCGAAGAAATGGCTGTGCAGGATCGCGTCCTCCAGCACGCCGATCTGCTCGGCCGTCGACAGCGCCGACTCCAGCTTGTCGTCGTCGCTGGTGGCCGAGGCCGCCGCCGAGCGCAGGTCGGCGAAGCTCTGCAGCAGGATGTCGAGCAGCGTGGGCGGCAGGTCCAGCTCGATCTGGTGCCGGCGCAGCAGCTCTTCGGTACGGAAGCGGACGATCTCCGCCTCGCTCTTCTTGTTCGTCACCACCGGGATGCGCACGAAGTTGAAGCGCCGCTTGAGCGCCGACGACAGGTCGTTGACCCCGCGGTCGCGGCTGTTGGCGGTGGCGATGATGGAGAAGCCGGGCTGGGCGAAGACGATGTTGTCGTCGTCGAGCTCGGGGATGGAGACGTACTTCTCCGACAGGATCGAGATGAGCGCGTCCTGGACGTCGCTCGTCGAGCGGGTCAGCTCCTCGAACCGGCCGATCACGCCGCGCTCCATCGCCGTCATGATCGGCGAGGGGATCATCGACTCGCGGGACTGCCCCTTGGCGATGACCATGGAGACGTTCCACGAGTATTTGATGTGGTCTTCCGTGGTGCCCGCGGTGCCCTGCACGACCAGCGTGGAGTTACGGCAGATCGCCGCCGACAGCAGCTCGGCCAGCCAGCTCTTGCCGGTGCCCGGGTCGCCGATCAGCAGCAGGCCGCGGTCGGATGCCAGGGTCACGATGCTGCGTTCGACGAAGCTGCGGTCGCCGAACCACTTCTGCGGGATCTCCCTGTCGATGCCGTCGGCCCGCTCGGAGCCCAGGATGAAGATCCGGATCATGCGAGGGCTGAGCCGCCACGAGAACGGCTTCGGCGCGGTGTCGATGGACTCGAGGTAGTCGAGCTCTTCGGCGTACTTGACCTCTGCGGGTGCGCGCAGCATGTCACTCATGGTTGTCGGGATCTCCTAGGTGAGGAAGTTCTTGAGCTCGGACACGAGCTTGCGGATGTGGCCGGAGAGCACGGGGGTGCCCATGGCCTTGAGCTTCTGGCGGTACCACGGGTCGACGCTCGCGTGGCCCGAGCTGTTGACCGAACCGACGGGGATGAACTTGACCCCCGACCGGTGGATCGCCTCGAAGTCGTTGATCAGGGAACGGTTGTCGTAGAAGTCGGAGATCCACACCATCACGGTGTTGCGCGGATCGGTGATCTTCGGCCTGGCCAGCGCCATCGCGACCGTGCCGTCGGTGCCGCCGCCGAGCGTGGTGCGCAGCAGCACCTCGAACGGGTCGTGCACCCACGGGGTCAGGTCGAGCGCCCTGGTGTCGTAGGCGACCAGGTGCACGTCGACCTTCGGCAGCCCGGCGAAGATGGAGGCCAGGATGGTGCAGTTGACCATCGCGTCGACCATCGAGCCCGACTGGTCGACCACCACGATCATGCGGGCCGGGGTGGTGCGCCTGGCGGTCTGCTTGTAGTAGAGGCGGTCGACGTAGAGGCGCTGGTCTTCCTCGTTCCAGTTGGTGAGGTTCTTCCAGATCGTGCGCTCGACGTCGAGGTTGCGGAACACCCGCTTCGGCGGCACCGACCGGTCGATGGTGCCCACGCTGGACTTCTCGACCTGGGTGCGCAGCACCTGCGCCACCTCGTCCACGAACCTGCGGATCAGCGCCTTGGCGTTGGCCAGCGCGACGCCCGACAGGTTGGACTTGTCGTGCAGCAGCTGCTCGATGAGCGACATGCTGGGCGTGAGCTGCTTGGCCAGCGCGGGGTCGGCCAGCACCTCGCGCAGGTGCATGCGCTTGACCAGGTCACCCTCGATGCCGGCGAGCACCTTGGCCAGCTCTTCGTCGCCGACGCGGTGGCGCAGGCCGCCCGGCTCGCAGCCCATGCCCTTCTCGAACCAGCCGGCGTCGGACTTCCAGCTCTCCAGCTGCGTCGCGGTGACGTTGCCCGAGCCCGTGGCGAAGACGTTGAGCAGCAGCTTCGACACCAGCGCGGCCCGGCGCACCTCGTCGCCGTCGCCGTGCTCCTTCTCGGCCATGAGGTCCTGGAACTCGGCGGCCAGGTCGGGGAAGCGCTGCACCAGGTTGTCGACCGAGACGCCCGGGTCGAGCAGCGCGGGCGGCAGGCCGAGGTCGCCGACGATGCCGACGCTGGCCGTCTCCAGCGCGGGCTCCTCATCGGGGCTGAACAGCCGCGACAGCAGCCGCCAGTAGAGCACCTGCCGCCGCGTCTGGTCGCCAGTCTGTGAGCCGTCGTCAACCGCCGGTGCGTTGGGGGTGAGGTCGGTGGGATCGGTCATTTGCGCAACAGCCGTCCCGCTCGTTCGCGCAGCACCGCGACCACGTCGCCGGCCTTGGCCTCGGCCTTGACCACCTTGGGGTCGGTGGGGCCCTGCGCCCAGTCGCCGGTGTGCGCCGCGACCGGCTGCTTCTTCACCGTGGCCTGCACGCCCAGCGGCTGCAGCGTCCAGCGGCCGGCGTCCCAGTGCAGCAGCCCGACGCAGGCCGTGGACGCCTTGAGCAGCGCGGGGGTGAGCGGGCCGCAGGAGGGCAGCCGGTCGAGGTCGAACGTGATCGTGTGGCCGCCCAGCGTCAGCGTGCGGCCGTCGGTCTTGTAGCCCTCGGCGAAGACGGGCTCGGCGATGCGTACGGGATGCCGGTCGAGCGGCGGCACCGCGGGCGCCGTCGCCACCCCGAGCTGGAGCCTGGCCACCGCGAGCGGATCGGCCTCGTCGCCCGCGCTCGCCCGGTCGTCGTGCCAGATCAGGTCGCCGCCCGGCAGCAGCGGCATGCCGGTGACGTCGAGGCTCCGGTGGCCGGCCAGCGCGGCCAGCAGCGTGGGGTGGCCGCCGAACAGCCGCCACACGGTCGGGCCGACGATGGTGTCGACCTTGGCGGCGGCCACGCTCGTACGGACGAGCCTGGCCGGCCCGCCCCCCGAGGGCTCCAGGACGGCGTGCACCTGCACGCGTACGGCGGTGGCGTGCTCGTGGACGTCGGCGCCCAGGATCAGCAGCCGACCCGACACCTCCTCGGCCTCGCCCGGCCACGGGCCGCGCTGCGCCAGCAGCATCGCGCGGGTCCACAGGTCGGCCCACCGGCGCGCGGGCAGCCGCTCCATCGTGGCGACCGGCGACGACGCGCGCAGCTCCGTGGCCAGCCCGTCGAGCAGCACCGCGAGGCCGCGCAGCGCCGGCTCGGCGAGCAGCGCCTCGATCGTCTGGTCGGCGGAGGAGACGAGGTCGTGATCGACCCCGCGCCAGCCCGCGATGGCCAGCTCGCGCAGCCACCCCCGGCAGCCGGCCAGCAGGTTGTCGGCCACCTCGGCGTGCGCTCCCGCCGCGTCGCCGGTGTCACGGGTGCGGCCCAGGGCCGCGTCGAGGCGGGCGAGCAGCGCGTCGTGCGCCGCGCCGAGCAGCGCGGCCCGGCCGCCGGCCAGCGCCGCCAGATGCTCGTCGGCCACCGAGCCCGCGGCCACCTTCGCCACGGCCTCGCCCAGCCGCTCGCCGACGGGGGTGCCCGCCAGCGCGCCCGCGAAGGCGGTCAGCGCCTCGGCGCGCTCGTCGCCGAGCCGCGCGAAGCCGTACGTGAGGGCCTCGTCGAAGCCTTCGACCAGGCCGAGCGCCGCGTCCACGCCCTCGGGGGCCGCATCGAGCAGCTCACCGAGCTGTACGTCCAGCATCACCGCACCGCCCTGTCCGTCGAATCGAGGTCAGTCGAATCGAGATCCGTCGAATCCTGTGGCATCAGCCCACCGCTCCTGTCGCCGGGAACCAGTGCAGCTCCACCAGCGGGTCGGTGCTGTCAGGCACCTCGAGGTAGGCCAGATGGCGCAGGAACCGGCTGAACACCACGGCCGCCGGCGTCCGCTCGACCGGCCCGTTGACGTGGGCCATGAGCGAGCCGCCCTCAGGCACCTCGATGCGCAGGTAGCGGGCCACCCGGTCGAGCCCGTATTGGACGACCGCCTCGTCGGCCAGCATCCTGATGTGCTTGCACGCGTACCCGTGCAGTGCGCCGCACGGCCGGTTGTTGTTGGTGCTGCAGCTCAGCGCGAGGCTGCCGGCGGTGATCGACGAGACGTAGACCCGCTCGATGTCGGATCCGCTCGACACGACGCCCTGGAGCCGGCCGTCGGCCAGCTCGACGAAGGGCACCTTGGCCAGCTTGCGCGGCTGCACGGGCGGGACCACCCGTAGCACGCTGCGTCGCTCCCACGCGGTTTCGTCCGCGTCCACGATGTCGTAACCTCCCACCCCGGCCGGCTCACGAGCGCAGGCGGGAATGCCCGGATCCGTGCGGCCGGCTGATCAATTGATCGAGGAACTTACCGGAGGTCTCCGACAGAACACGGTCAAACGATCAAGCTCGCAGGTGGAGCGCCGCCGCGGATTCGTGGCCCCGGCGCTCCAGGGATTGTTCATAATATTGTCGAACAAGCTTCGTACAGACGCCCGGGAGGATCGCATGTCTACAGAGCCCCCGCGCGGGGAGACGCTGACCGACCGGCTCAGGGCCGCCATACTCGACGGCGGCTTCGTGCCCCACCAGCGGCTGGTCGAGGCCGACGTGTGCGAGCAGTTCGGCGCGCCGCGCGCCGCCGTGCGCGAGAGCTTCAAGGAACTGGCCGGAGAGGGGCTGGTGGAGATCCTGCGCAACAAGGGCGCCAGGGTGCGGGCCGTCTCGAAGGCCGAGGCCATCGAGATCACCGAGGTACGGATGGTGCTCGAAGGGCTGTCGGCGGCCAAGGCGGCCGAGCGGGTGACGTCGGAGCAGGCCGGGGAGCTGCGGCGGCTGGTGGCCGAGATGCGCGCCGCCGTCGACTCCAACGACCTCGACCGCTACTCCGAGCTCAACGCCGCCCTCCACGCCAAGGTCCGCGAGATCGCCGGCCACCGCACGTCGGCGGCCATCATCGAACGCTTGGGCGCCCAGGTGGTCCGTCACCAATTCCGCCTGGCCCGCCAACCAGGCCGCGCCGCCGTCTCGCTGCCGCAACACGAGCTGATCGTGGCCGCCATCGTCGCCCGCGACCCGGAAGCAGCCCAGACGGCCATGCGACAACACCTCCGCAGCGTCACCAAGTCCCTGGAAGCCACCCCCGACTGACGCCCGCCATGCCCGGGGTTTCCCAGCGGTGGGTCCGTCTGCTCATGGGAGGAGCGGGGGGCCGGTGCGTTCGGTTTCGGCGAGGGTGGCGGTGGTGGCGAGCGTCATCCTGTGGGGGACGCCCGAAGAGGCGAGCAGGCGAGGATGCGGCCGGCCTCGCCGCAGCCGAGCAGTGCCACCTCAGGTCGTTTCATAGAGCCTCCTCGTGTTGACAATATTGTTGAAGCACACCGAGTTGAGGGCGGAATCGGCGTCCAAGGCCGTTCTCGGTGCGCTAACTGTTGACAATCACTCCAAGGGCTCTTAGCGTCGGCGCGTGACCACACCCCGTACCCTTCTGGTGATCAGCGCCCACGCAGGTGACTTCGTCTGGCGGGCGGCCGGTGCCATCGCGCTGGCCACCAGCCGCGGCGAGCGTGCCAAGGTGGTCTGCCTCAGCTTCGGCGAGCGCGGCGAGTCCGCCAAGGCGTGGCGGGCCGGCCACTCGCTGGAGGAGATCAAGGCGATCCGCCGCGAGGAGGCGCAGAACGCCGCCGCCGCCCTGGGCGCCGAGATCGAGTTCCTCGACGCCGGCGACTACCCCCTGCTGGAGAGCCGCGAGCTGGTGGACCGGCTGGTACGCGTCTACCGCGACCTCGATCCCGGCGTCGTCCTGACCCACCCGCCGGCCGACCCGTACAACGGCGACCACCCGGCCGCGGCGCGCATGGCGTTGCAGGCCCGCGTGCTCGCCCAGGCCGCCGGCTACGACGCCCCGGGCGAGCCGCTGGGCGCGCCGCCGGTGTTCTTCTTCGAGCCGCACCAGCCCGAGCAGTGCGACTTCAAGCCGGACGTGCTGCTCGACATCACGCCGGTGTTCGACAAGAAGCGCAAGGCGATGGAGTGCCTGCCGGCCCAGCAGCACATGTGGGGCTACTACACCGACCTCGCCAAGCGCAGGGGCGTACAGCTCAAGCGCAACGCCGGCCCCAATCTGGGGCTGCCGCACGCGACGATGGGCGAGGCGTACATGCGGCTGTACCCGCAGGTGACGGACGTGCTCGCATGAGGAACGTGGTCGTCACCGGCATCCCGCGCTCGCCGGTCGAAAAGGTCGACGCGCTGGCCGGGCGACAACGCGGGCCATGGGCTTCCCGGCGTGGAGCTCCGCCGTCAGCGCGCAGGGCACGGTGAAGGCGACGCCTGGCGCGGTGAACGTGCCGGTCACGATCGGCGGGCAGCTCGTCAGGCCGGGTGACGCGTACGAGCGTGGCCGGTAGCGACGGCTTGGAGCAGGGCGTGCGGGTCACCCCAGCTTGACCGCCCAATTGGGATGCTCGCCGGGCGGCAGCTCGACGAAGCCGGGCAGCTCGCGCAGCGCCTCCTCCTCCCCGCCAGGCGTGTACGTCGCGATGATCCGCAGCGGCCGCCACCCGGTGTTGAACGTCGAGTGCAGCGTCCCCATGGGGATGTAGACGGCGTCGCCCGCCGTCACCGCGAACTCGGGCTCGTCGCCGACCGTCTGCCGCCCCTCCCCCTCGATGATGTAGAGCACCTCGTCGGAGGCGGGGTGCAGGTGGCGGTCGTGCCCCCGGTCGGGGTTGATCACGACCTCGCCGAACGTGGACGACGCGCCCGGCACGGTGGCCGGGGTGACGTGCCACTTGATCGAGCCCCAGTCGAAGAGCATGGTCGGGACGTCTTCTGGCCTGCGGTGCATGGAGGGACTCCCTCGGTCGTCAGAGGGCCTTGAAGGCCCTGAGCTGGTCGGCGATGGCGCGCTCGGCGGGCAGGCGTTCCATCGAGGAGGCGCCGAAGAAGCCGGCCACGCCGGTGGTGCGTTCCTGGATGAAGCGGACGTCGTCCGGCTCGGCGATCGGGCCGCCGTGGCACAGCACGATGACGTCGGGGTTGACCGCCACGGCGGCGTCGTGCATCTCCTGCACGCGTACGGCCGACTCCTCCAGGCTGAGCGCGGTCTTGGCGCCGATGCTGCCCTTGGTGGTCAGGCCCATGTGCGGCACCAGGATGTCGGCGCCCGCCTCCGCCATGGCGGTGGCCTGCTGGGCGGTGAAGACGTAGGGGGCGGTGAGCAGGCCGCGCTCGGCGGCCAGCCGGATCATCTCGATCTCCAGGTCGAATCCCATGCCGGTCTCCTCCAGGTTCGCCCGGAAGACGCCGTCGATGAGGCCGACGGTGGGGAAGTTCTGGACGCCGGTGAAGCCCATCGCGCTCAACTGGTCGAGGAACTGCGGCATGAGACGGAACGGGTCGGTGCCGCACACCCCGGCCAGCACGGGGGTGTCCTTGACGACCGGCAGCACCTCGCCGGCCATCTCGACCACGATCGCGTTGGCGTCCCCGTACGGCAGCAGCCCCGCCAGCGAGCCGCGCCCGGCCATCCTGAACCGGCCCGAGTTGTAGATGATGATCAGATCGACGCCGCCGGCCTCGGCCGCCTTGGCCGACAGGCCGGTGCCCGCGCCGGCTCCGATGATCAGCCGCCCCGCCTTCCGCTCGGCCCGCAACCTGCCGAGCGCCTCGTCACGCTTCATGCCGTTCCCTTCTGGATGAGCTCGTGCAGCCGGTCCGCGGCGGCCACCGCGAACGCCGGCCGGTTGATGTCGTCGGCGCTGTCCACCACCTGTACGCCGGTGCCCGCCACGGCGGCCAGCACGGCGTCGAAGCAGGCGGCGTCGGCGGCCGGGTCGTGGAACGGGCCGCCCGGCACGTCCACGGCCGAGACGCCGCCGCGCGGCACGAACAGCACGACGGGCCCGGTGGCGGCGGCGATCTTGACGCCGATGCGCCGGCCCAGCTCGGCGTTCTCCTCGGGGGTGGTGCGCATGAGCGTCACGCTCGGGTTGTGCACGAGCAGGTTGCGCTCGCGGAAGCGGGCGGGCACGGTGTCCATCGGCCCGAAGTTGACCATGTCGAGCGCGCCCAGGCTGACGACCTGCGGCACGCCCGCGGCCCCCGCGGCGGTCAGCCGGTCGGGGCCGGCCGACAGCACGCCGCCGACCAGGTCGTCCGCGAGTTCGGTGGTGGTGAGGTCGAGGACGCCGGCGAAGTAGCCGCTCGCGGTGAGCGCCTCCATGGCCCGGCCGCCCGAGCCGGTGGCGTGGAAGACGATGACCTCGTAGCCCAGCTCCTCGAGGCGGGCGCGGGCGGCGTCCACGGCGGGCGTGGTGACGCCGAACATCGTGGCCGCCACCAGCGGCCGGTCCTCGCCGGACGGGCCCGCGTCGGTGAGGCGGGCGTCGTACGCGGCGGCCATGGCGGCGATCGCGGCGGCGGCGTTGCCGAGGATCTGCCGGGAGATCGAGTTGATCCCGGCCACGTCGACGACGCTGTACATGAGCGTCACGTCGCTCTGCCCCACGTACGCCGACACGTCGCCGGACGCCATGGTCGAGACGAGCAGCTTGGGCAGGCCCACGGGCAGTGCCGCCATGGCGGCCGCCGCGATCGAGGAGCCGCCGCTGCCGCCCAGCGCCAGCACGCCGCTCAGCCCGCCACGCTCGTACAGCTCGCGGGCGACGCGCGCGGCTCCGGCGGCCATCGCGCTCAGGGCCGCGCCACGGTCGCCGGCGCTCCTGAGCTCCTCCAGGCTCGCCCCGCCCGCCTCGGCCACCTCGGCCGCCGGGATGTCGGGCGCGAGCGTCCCACCGCCCATGACGCCTGCGTCGAGCAGGACGGCCTCCTGTCCCGCGGCCGTGACGAGGTCGCGGACGTGGGCGTACTCCGCGCCCTTGGTGTCGAGCGTGCCCAGCAGTAGTACGGCCATCCGACCCTCCTCCGGGGGAACGACGGGTTCGCTGCCATCGGACAGCCTCCCCAGCCGCGCCCGGACTCACGCCTGCCGGTCAGCGGGGAGCACGCGCGGCGATTGCGCCCGCCCGTTCCCCAAGCGCTGCACGGGCCTGTTGCGCGATTTCACGATCTGGACCGGACGTCTTGACTGCCTGCTCGGGTTGGGGTTACTGTCGGCGCATAACTAAAAGGAAACTTTCCTAATAGTTACACCAGGCATCCCACCCCCCATTCACCCTCGACCGGATGTCGGAGCATGATGAAGAACCCCACCCAGAGCAAGGTCCTCGCCGGTCTGGCGGCCCTGGCGCTGCCGCTGACCGCGCTCGTCGCCGCGCCCGGCACGGCCACCGCCGCCGCCGCGCAGTCCTCCTTACAGGCTCTGCAGGCCGACTGGGCGGCGTGGACGGCGTACACGGCCGGCACGCGCGTGACGTACAACGGCGTGCAGTACGAGTGCGTCCAGAGCCACACCTCCCAGCCCGGCTGGGAGCCGCCGAACGTGCCCGCCCTGTGGAAGGTCGTCTCGGGCGGCGGTGGAGACACCAGCGCGCCGAGCGTCCCCGGCAACCTGCGCTCGACCGGCGTGACGAACACGAGCGTCACCCTCGCCTGGAACGCCTCCACCGACAACGTCGCCGTCACCGGCTACGAGATCTACCGCGGCGGCGCCCTCGTCGCGACCGTCACCGGCACCAGCCACACCGACACCGGCCTCAGCGCGAGCACCTCCTACGGCTACACCGTCCGCGCCCGCGACGCCGCAGGAAACCGCTCCGGCACCAGCAACAGCGTCACGGCCACCACCTCGGGCGGCGGAGGCGGTGACACGAGCGCGCCGAGCGTGCCGGGCAACCTGCGCTCGACCGGCGTCACCGGCAGCTCCGTCGCGCTGGCATGGAACGCCTCGACCGACAACGTCGCCGTCACCGGGTACGAGGTCCACCGCGGCGCCACCCTCGTCGCCACCGTGACCGGCACGACGTACACCGACACCGGACTGAACGCGAACACCTCCTACAGCTACACCGTCCGCGCCCGCGACGCCGCAGGCAACCGCTCAGGAAACAGCAACAGCGTCACGGCGACGACCACGGGCGGCGGCGGAGGCGGGGGCAAGAAGGTCCTCGGCTACTTCGTGCAGTGGGGCGTCTACACCCGCAACTACCACGTCAAGAACATCGACACCAGCGGCTCGGCGGCCAAGCTGACGCACATCAACTACGCCTTCGGCAACGTGACGAACGGCCAGTGCGCGATCGGCGACAGCTACGCCGACTACGACCGCTTCTACCAGGCCGGCGAGAGCGTGGACGGCGTCGCCGACACCTGGGACCCGGGCGCGCTGCGCGGCAGCTTCAACCAGCTGCGCAAGCTGAAGAAGAAGCACCCGCACATCAAGGTGCTGTTCTCCTTCGGCGGCTGGACCTGGTCCGGCGGCTTCGCGCAGGCCGCGCAGAACCCGGCCGCCTTCGCCGAGTCCTGCTACCGCCTGGTCGAGGACCCGCGCTGGGCCGACGTCTTCGACGGCATCGACATCGACTGGGAGTACCCGAACGCCTGCGGCCTGACCTGCGACAGCAGCGGCCCGGCCGCGTTCAGGAACCTCATGCAGGCGCTGCGCGACCGCTTCGGCCAGAACTACCTGGTCACCGCCGCGATCACGGCCGACGGCACCAACGGCGGCAAGATCGACGCAGCCGACTACGCCGGAGCCGCGCAGTACCTCGACTGGTACAACGTCATGACCTACGACTACTTCGGCGCCTTCGCGGCGCAGGGCCCGACGGCCCCGCACTCGCCGCTCACCTCCTACCCGGGCATCCCGACGGCGGGCTTCCACTCCGACGCGGCCATCCAGAAGCTGAAGAGCAAGGGCGTGCCGGCCGGCAAGCTGCTGCTCGGCATCGGCTTCTACGGGCGCGGCTGGGCCGGGGTCACGCAGTCGGCGCCGGGCGGCACCGCCACCGGACCCGCGCCGGGCACGTACGAGCAGGGCATCGAGGACTACAAGGTGCTCAAGACCCGCTGCCCGGCCACCGGCACGGTCGCGGGCACGGCGTACGCGTACTGCGGCAACCAGTGGTGGAGCTACGACACGCCGGCCACCATCGGCGGCAAGATGAACTACTCGAAGGACCAGGGCCTCGGCGGCGCGTTCTTCTGGGAGCTCAGCGGCGACACGACCAACGCCGAGCTGCTCACGGCCATGAAGAACGGCCTGGGCTGACCGGCGGCGAGCCGGCTCTCCACGCGGGTGTGGAGGGCCGGCTCCCTCGCGTCTCAGCTCAGCTCGGCGACCTGCTCGGCCGTCAGCGTCACCGTGGAGGCGCCCAGGTTCTCCTCTAGGTGGGCGATCGACGACGTGCCGGGGATCGGCGCGACCACCGGCGAGCGGGCCAGCAGCCAGGCCAGGCTGACCTGCGCGGGCGTCGCGCCGAGCAGCTTGGCGACGTGCTCGACCGGCCCGCCGGGCGCGGCCAGCGCGCCCTTGGCGATGGGGCTGTAGGGGATGAACACGATGCCCTGCTCGGTGCAGTGGTCGAGCACGGACTCGGAGAAGCGGTTGGTGAGGTTGTAGCGGTTCTGGACGGAGACGATGTCGGCGATGCGCCGCGCCTGCTCCAGCTCCTCGACGCTCACCTCCGACAGGCCGATGGCGGCGATCTTGCCTTCGTCCTGGAGCGCCTTCAGCTCGCCGATCTGGTCCTCCAGCGGCACCTTCGGGTCGATGCGGTGCAGCTGGAGCAGGTCGAGCCGGTCCTGGCCGAGCCGGCGCAGGCTCATCTCGACCTCCTGGCGGAGGTACTCGGGGCGGCCCACGGCGTGCCACTGGCCGGGCCCGGTGCGCACGAAACCGGCCTTGGTGGCGATCAGCAGGTCCTCGGGGTACGGGTGCAGCGCCTCACGGATGATCTCCTCGCTGACGTACGGGCCGTAGGAGTCGGCCGTGTCGATGAGGTTCACCCCCAGCTCGACGACACGGCGCAAAACCTTGACGGCGGCGTCCCTGTCGGACGGCGGTCCCCAGACTCCTGGACCGGTCAGGCTCATGGCGCCGAAGCCCAGGCGGTGCACGGTCTTGCCGCCGACGGTGATGGAGCCGGTGGATGGGAGCGATATGGACATGACAGTTCCTCGTCTCGGATGCGACGTTCCACGTCCGTGATGCAACGGATACGCGGACAAATCTTCCCTATCACCCGCCCGATGAATACGTTTCGGAACACGTGCGCAAAATGACCCGGTTCACCCCTCCACGTACGAGGAGCACCATGTCTTACCGCTTACGTAAAGGCATGCTCGGCGCCATCACCGCCGTGGCCGTGGCCTTGTCACCCCTCGCCTTCACCGGAACCGCCGCCGCCCATGGCGGGCACGGGCACGGGGGCGGGCACGGTGGCGGGCACGGCGGCGGGCACGGGCCCAAGGACCCGCACAAGAAGGAAGTCGAGAAGCTCGTCAAGGCCGTCTCGGGCAAGAACGTCAAGAAGCACCTCAAGGCGTTCCAGGCCATCGCCGACGCCAACAACGGCACCCGCGTCTCCGGTACGCGCGGCTTCGACGCCTCCCGCGACTACGTGGCGGGCAAGTTGCGCAGGGCCGGCTACCAGGTGACGATCCAGCCCTTCGAGTTCGTCTTCGACGGCTACGTCACTCCGCCGATGCTGAAGACCGCCGGTGGGACGCCCAAGACGTACCAGTACGGGTTCTTCAGCGACTACGTGGCGATGGGCGACTCGCCCGCCGGGTCGGTCACCGGCACCGTCCAGCCCGTGGACGTGACGCTGCCGCCAGGGCCGGAGAACAGCTCGACCTCGGGCTGCGAGCCGGAGGACTTCGCCGGGTTCACCGCCGGCAACATCGCGCTCATGCAGCGCGGCACCTGCAACTTCCGGGTGAAGGTGGACAACGCGATGGCCGCCGGGGCGATCGGGGCCATCGTCTTCAACGAGGGCCAGGAGGGGCGTACGGAGGTGGACCTCAACCCGGTGCTCGGCGGGCCCGGCGTGACGATCCCCTCGTTCTTCACCCGCTTCTCGGTCGGCGAGGAGCTGGCCGCGGCCGGCACCACGGTCACCATGAACTGGGACCCGATCGTCGAGACCAGGACCACCTACAACGTGATCGCGCAGAGCAGGAAGGGCGACCCGGACAAGGTCGTCATGCTCGGCGCCCACCTCGACGGCGTGCAGGAGGGGCCGGGCATCAACGACAACGGCTCGGGCAGCGCGGGCGTCCTGGAGGTGGCGCTGCAGGCGGCCAAGCTCAAGCCCAAGAACCAGCTGCGCTTCGCCTTCTGGGGCGCCGAGGAGTTCGGGCTGCTCGGCTCCGAGCACTACGTGGCCTCGCTGAGCGAGGAGGAGCGGGCCAAGATCAAGCTGTACCTGAACTTCGACATGATCGCCTCGCCGAACTACACGTTCGGGATCTACGACGGTGACGGCGACGCGTTCGGCACCGCCGGGCCTCCCGGGTCGGACAGGATCGAGGAGGACTTCGAGAGGTTCTTCGCCGGGCGGCGGCTGCCGTTCACGGCCACGGCGTTCACCGGGCGCTCCGACTACGGGCCGTTCATCGCGGTCGGCATCGCGTCGGGCGGCCTGTTCACCGGCGCCGAGGAGCTCAAGACCGAGGAGGAGGCGGCCATCTTCGGCGGCACCGCCGGCCTCCCGCTCGACCCGTGCTACCACAGCGTCTGCGACACGATCAGGAACATCAACGACAGGGCCCTGGACGTGAACTCCGACGCCATCGCCACGCTGGCGGGCACGTACGCGTTCGACATCGGCACGATAGGCACCACACCGCCCGCCCCGGCGAGCGCGGCCCGCACCGCGGAAAAGCACCCCCACAAGCCCGCCGACGCAGCAAGCTGACCACCCAGGCGCCTCTCCACCCTTCACAGAAGGAGGGTGGAGAGGCCGACCTCAAGGGCGGGGTTGGTGGCCGAAGCGGGTGGGTTTCAGGGCCTTTGAGCGGACTGCGGGGTCGGGCATGGCCTGGGTGCGGCCGGGGACCGGCTCGGCGGGCTCTATCACCGGCTCGGCCTCCCCGGCCGCCACGATCCGCCGCACCAGCCGCTCGCGCAGCTCCGCCGCGACCGCCTCGTGCGAGGGGTGGCCGGCCAGGTTGACCAGCTCGTACGGGTCGTTGACCACGTCGTACAGCGCCTGCTCGCGGTAGCGGGGAGCGGCGGGGTCGTCCCAGGGGTCGGCGCCTTCGGCGACGGCGTAGTACTTCCACCGCGACGTCCTGATCCCGCGCCCCACCTCGGACTCGCTCACCTGGAAGAACACCTCGTCGGGCCAGTCGGCACGGGGGTCGCGCAGCAGCGGCAGGAACGAGCGCCCCTGCATCGCGCCGGGCACCGGCAGCCCGGCCGCCTCCAGCAGGGTGGGCGGCAGGTCGAGCGTGCTGACGGGCCGCGCGATGGCGCCGCCCCCGTCGAAGCCGGGCCCGCGCAGCGCCAGCGGCACCCGCAGCGAGGCGTCGTGGCAGGACCGCTTGTACTCGCCGTTGCGGGTCTTGAAGTGGTTGCCGTGGTCGGAGGTGTACGCCACGATCGTGTCGTCCAGCAGGTCCATGCTGCGCAGCGCGTCGAGCAGCCGCCCGAGCCCTTCGTCGAGGCGCTTGACCTGGCCGAGATAGCCGCCCATGTGCTGGTGCGCGGTGCCGCCGAGCGCGGCGAGGTCGGGCGGCATCCAGATGCCCTGACAGCGCTCCTCGTAGCCGTCGGGCGCGGGATAGTTGTCCACCTCGTTCTGGTGGTGCGGCTCCAGGAACGACAGGAACAGGTAGAACGGCTCGGCGGCGTGGTCGGCCACGAACCGCACGGCCGCGTCCACGAGCGCGTCGGAGCGGTAGCCGGGCAGCATGACGGGCTCGTTCGCCTCGTCGTAGACGATCGTGCGGTAGGCGTCGGAGGTGTGCTCGAGCGCGTTGGCGGCCAGCCAGCTCTGGTAGCCGCCGCGCTCGTGCTCGGGCACCGGCTCTGAGCCGGCCAGGTGCCACTTGCCGATGTAGCCGGTGGCGTAGCCGGCCGCGCCGAAGTGGTGCGCGAGCGTGCGTTCCTCGCGCGGCAGGACGCGGCCGTTGCGGTGCACGCCCGTCGTGGTCGCGTAGCGGCCCGTCTGCAGCGCCGCGCGGGCCGGCGCGCACACCGGCTGCGGCGTGAGCGCGACCGTGGCCTGCGTGCCGAGCCTGGCCATGCGGTCGAGGTTGGGGGTGAGCGGGCCGACGGTGTCCCACCGCTGCTGGTCGGTGAAGACGACGATCACGTTCGGGCGCAAAAGGGAGACTCCTATCGAAGGCCGGTAAGGGCGATGCCCCGCACGAAATATCTCTGGGTGAGGACGAACAGGACGGCGGTGGGCACGAAGAGGATCACCGAGCCGGCCGCCGTGAGGTGCCACAGCGTGAAGTACTCCTGGTTGAACAGGGTGAGCCCGACCGGGATGGTGCGCATCTCGGGTGTGCTGGTGGCGACCAGCGGCCAGAGGAACTCGTTCCACTGGAAGACGAACGTGAACAGGGCGAGCACGGCCAGCGCGGGCCTGGTCTGCGGCAGGATGACGCTGCGGTAGATGCGCAGCTCGGAGGCCCCGTCGATGCGGGCCGCGCTGATCAGGTCGTCCGGGATGGGCTGGATGAATTGTCTCATCAGGAAGATCCCGAACGCGTCCATGAGGAACGGGGTGATGAGCCCTTGGTACGTGTTCAGCCACCCGAGGTTGGCCATGAGCACGTACAGCGGGATCATCCGCACGAAGAACGGCACCATGAGCGTGGCCAGCAGCGCCACGAACAGCGTGTTGCGCAGCGGGAAGCGGAACTTGGCGAACACGTACCCGACGAGCGGGTCGAACAGCAGGTGCGACAGCGTGATCGCGCCGGCCACGACGAGGCTGTTGACGATGAAGTCGCCGAACGGCGCGCGGGCGAACAGCACGGCGTAGTTGCCCCACTGCGGCGTCTCAGGCCAGAGCACCGCGCTCGCCGCCAGCGTCTCCGCCTCGGTCTGCAGCGACAGCGAGACCATGTAGAGCAGCGGCAGCACCGTCACCAGGCTCGCCAGCGTGAGCACGGTGTAGAGCAGGACCTTGCGGCTCATCAGTACGTCACCTCCCCCCGCCGCCCGGCCCTCAGCTGGATCACGGTGAAGGCGACGATGACAAGGAGCAGCAGCACGGACTGTGCCGAGGAGTAGCCGAAGTCCCTGGTGCGGAAGGCCACGTTGAAGATGTGGAAGACCGACAGGTCGGTGGCGTCGCCCGGCCCGCCGCCGGTGATGATGTACGCCTGCCCGAACGCCTGCAGCCCCGAGATCACCGCCATGACCGAGACGAACAGCGTGGTCGGGGCCAGCAGCGGCAGCGTGATGCGCCAGAACCGGCGCCAGGCGTCCGCCCCGTCGATCTTGGCGGCCTCGTGGTAGGTCTCGGGGATGCCCTGCAGCCCGGCGAGGAACAGCACCATCGTGTAGCCGACGCTCTGCCACAGCGTGACGGCGGCGATGGTGAGCAGCGGCGCGGTGTTGAGCCACTGCTGTCCGGGCAGTCCGAGCGCGAGCAGCACCCGGTTGAGCACGCCCAGGTCGGGGTCGAGGATGTTGCGCCACAGCAGCCCGACGATCGCCACCGAGGTCAGGTACGGCACCAGCAGCAGCACCCGGAAGGCCACCCGGCCCTTGAGCGGCTGGTCGATGGCCAGCGCCAGGGCCAGTCCGAGCACGATCGAGCCGGCCACGACCAGCACCGCGAAGACCACCGTGACGAGGAACGAGTGGCGCACGGCGGGGTCGGCCAGGGCCTGGCTGTAGTTGCCGAGCCCGGCCCACTGGTCGGCCATCGGCCCGGTGCGGAAGCCGGTGGCGACCACGTTGCCGATGGGCAGGTAGAACAGCGCCGCGAAGAACAGGATGGCCGGCAGCAGGAAGAGGTAGGCGGTCCTCGCGTAGCGGCCGGAGAGCGTGCGCGGCCTCACTTCAGGTAGCCCTCCGCCGTCCTCGCGAACTCCGTCAGCACGTCGGCGGCGGGCCGGTTCTGGATGAGCACCTGCTGGTACATGACCTTCAGCTGCTCCTCCCACTTGCCGAACCGCCCGGTCAGCCGCACCGCCTGGGAGGAGTCCTTCGCCTGCGGCAGCGCGTCGGCGAACACCTTGGTCGCCGGGTCGGCCTGCACCTCGGGCAGCTTCGCCCAGGACACGCGGGGCATGAGCATGCCGGTCTCCTTGGTGGCGGCCTGCTCGACCTCCAGGGCGGTGATGCGCTTGATGAAGTCCCACGACAGCTCGGGCCTGCTCGCCTTGGCCGGCACGAACATGCTGACCCCGGCCGCCTGCGTGGCCCGCACCTTGTGCTCCAGCGGCGGCGCGACGCCGAGGTCGATGTCGGGGCTGGTCTTCCTGATCGGGTCGAGGTCCCAGGGGCCGGTGAGGATCATCGCGGCGCGTCCGGCGGAGAACAGCTTCTGCGGGCCGGAGTAGTCGGTGCTCGCGACGGGCACGGGCGCGACCTTGTGCTTGTGGATGAGGTCGGCCTGGAACTGCAGGGCCTCGATCGCGTCGGCGAGCGGGGTCATGACCTTGCCGGTCTCCGGGTCGTACGGGGTGACGCCGGCCTGCGTCATCCAGGGCCACATGTAGGTGTAGTCCTGGTTGAGCGCGACGCCGTACACGCCGTCCTTGGTCAGCTTCTTCGCGGCGGCGAGGAACTCCTCCCAGGTGGTGGGCACCTCGACGCCGGCGTCGCTGAGCATGCCCTTGTCGTAGAGCAGGGTGTTGCAGGTCAGGTGCAGCTGCACGCCGTACACCTTGCCCTGGTAGGAGTTGCGCTCGACGGTCACCGGCTGCCAGTCGGCGGGGAAGCCCATGGCGGCGCCGTCGCGGTCGACGAAGTCCTGCAGCGAGCGGGCGTTGCCGGACAGCGCGAACTCCTGCACCCACCCGCCGGGCTCCTCCACCAGGTCGGGCACGGTGCCGGAGGCGAAGTCGGCGAGCAGCCTGGTGCGCAGGTCCGGCCACTGGTACTTCTGCAGGTTGACGGTGACCTTGTGGGCCTGCTCGAACGCGGCGATCACCTTGCGGTAGGCCTGGTAGTCGTGGCCGGCGTTCCAATAGACGGTGAAGGTGCCGGGGGCGGCGCTCTGCGGGGCCGGCGCTCCCGCGCACGACGACAGGGCCGGCACGCCTGCTGCGGCGGTGGCGGCCACGCCGAGCAGCCGGATCAGGTCACGGCGTGAGGGGTGGGCGGGCATCGGGGTTTCCCTTCTAGGACGAGCCCCGCCGCACGAAGGTCCACGACCGGACGATCTCGCGGGCGGGCGGCGGCTCATCGGCCTGGAGGCGGTCGAAGAGCAGGCGTACGACGTCGGTGTAGTCGTGGCGCAGCGGGCCGACGGTGCTGAGCTGCGGATTGGTGATGAGACCCTCGTCGATGTTGCCGACCCCGACGATCGCGACGTCGCCCGGCACGCTCAGCCCGAGGTCCCTGGCGGCTGCGATGGCGCTGATCGCCGCCCGGTCGGCGGCGGCGAAGATCGCGTCGGGCCGGTCGGGCGAGCCGAGCAGCTCGGTCGCCGTCTGGTACGCCGCCACGCGGTCGTCGGCGCCCCCGGTGACGACGGGGGCGGTGTCGCCGTGCCGGTCGAGGGCGGTGAGGTAGCCGAGCAGCCGCCCGGCCGGCCGGTCGCGGTAGAGCTCGTGCCGCTGCCCCATGAACGCGATGCGCCGCCGGCCGGTGGCCAGCAGGTGCTCGACGGCCTCCGCGCTGGCCTCGGTCTCCGGGGTGCGGACGACGTCGCAGCCTTCGAGCCCGCTCTCGTTGCTCAGCACCACCATCGGCAGCCCGGTGGCGGCCAGCCCGGCGAGCAGGTCGTGGGCGAGGTGGTCGCCGACCACGTTGATCAGGGCGCCGTCGGCGATGCCGCCGCGCAGCATCTCGATCGCGGCCTTCGCCCTCGCCTCGGAGTAGACGGCGAGCGTGACCACGGAGTAGCCGCGCGCGTCGGCCATCTCGTGCAGGTCGGTGGCCAGCCGTTCGTCGGTCGGGACGCCGCCGAACGTGCTCAGCACCAGGCAGACGCGCTGGGTGCGGCGCCTGCGCAGGCTCCTCGCGGCCTGGTCGGGGGTGTAGCCGAGCTGCCTGGCGGCGTCGAGCACCCGCTGCCTGGTCTCGGCGGCCACGGGTCGGTCGCGGCCACTGAGCACGTAGGAGACGGTTGCCACTGACACGTTCGCCAGCTCGGCCACTTGTCGCGCTGTGGGTCTCATGTTAGTCGAATAACCTAGCATTCCCTACGGGTTTATGGGGTATTTAGTGGCGGCGGATCTGGGCAAGCAGGTCGGAGGTGGGGTGATGGTCGCCGTACGGCGCTCGACCGATGTGAATCGATTAACACATTAGGTCGGGCGTGCCGCTCCGACAAGGGGGCACGCGGCCAGGGACTCCCGGTCAGCGTGGCGTGCGGGCTTTCGCGATCACTCTCCGTTACCTTGCCAGGTGGATGGGGGGATCTGTAGTGAATGGTTCGGCATGGGGTACGGGCGGGGGTCTTTCCCGCCGGCTGCTGTTCACCGGCACGTTCGCCGTCGCGACGGGCGCACTGACCGGAGCCGCCACGGCCGACCGGAGGCGGCCGGTGCGAGGCACGGTGCTGCGGGCGCGGCCCGCGACCGTCTCGCTGGGCGGGCGCAAGGTCGCGACCTGGACGTACGGCGGCACGGTGCCGGGGCCGATCATCCGCGCGACGGCGGGCGGCATGATACGCGCCAGGCTCGTCAACGACCTGCCCGCCGAGACCACCGTGCACTGGCACGGCATCAGGATCGACCCGAGGATGGACGGCGCCCCCGGCTACACCCAGGCGCCCACCAAGCCGGGCCGCACCTTCGACTACGTGTTCCGGGTGCCCGACCCCGGCACGTACTTCTACCACTCGCACGTCGGCATGCAGAACGACCGCGGCCTGTACGGCCCGCTCGTGGTGGCCGACCCGCGCGAGCCGCTCGGCTACGACGAGGAGTTCGTGGTCCTGCTCGACGACTGGCTGGACGGGATCGACGGCACGCCCGACGACGCGCTGAGGCGGCTCAACGCCAGCACCGAGCACGACGACACGCTGCGCAGCGACCTGCTCGGCGGGGTCACCGGCGAGGTGCGCCATCCGTACCACCTGGTCAACGGCCGGATGGCGGAGGCGCCCGAGGTGTTCACCAGCCGGCCTGGGCGGACGGTGCGGTTCCGGGTGATCAACGCGGCGGCCGACACGGCGTACCGGGTGGCGCTCGGCGGCCACCGCATGACGATCACCCACACCGACGGGTTCCCGTGCGCGCCCGCCACCGTGGACACGTTCCTCATCGGCATGGGCGAGCGCTACGACTTCGTCACCCGGCTGGGCGCGGGCGCGTTCCCGCTGGTCGCGCTGGCCGAGGGGAAGCAGGCGCGGGCGTTCGCGATCGTCAGGACGACGCCGGGCGCGCGCCGGCCGCCGCGCGAGGTCAAGGTGCCGGAGCTGGAGCGGCGCCTGCTCGCCTACGCCGACCTGCGGCCGCGCAGGGCCGACGCGCTACCCCTCCCGAGCAGGACCGTCACGGTGACGCTCGGCATGCGGCCGTCGGGCAACGAGTGGACGCTCAACGACCGGCTGGCCGCCGACCCGCTGCGGGTGCGGGTGGAGAAGGGCGAGACGATCAGGATCGTCATGGACAACCAGTCGCCCATGTGGCATCCGATGCACCTGCACGGCCACACCTTCCAGCTGCGGGTGGGCGAGCGGCGCGGGGTGCGCAAGGACACGGTGAACATCAAGCCGCGCGAGCGGCTGAGCGTGGACGTGGAGTGCGACAACCCGGGCGAGTGGATGTTCCACTGCCACAATCTCTACCATCAGGAGCAGGGGATGATGGGCGTCCTCGGGTACGGCCAGGCTCCGCCCCGAAGTCGCCACATGAGCCATTAAGGCCGCATTTGTCGGGGTTACGCGCAAGTAATGTGCTACAGGCGTGACATTTCACTATTAACGTGATTCACTCCACGCACTCTTGCGACGCGCACCCACGCTGCGAAAGGATCACCAGTCGGACCCCAGCCCCTCGCAGGACGACTGGAGACGCCTGTCGTGCGCGCACAACAGAACATCGAGCAGTTCGGCTACCGCCAGGAGTTGCACCGTACGGTCGGCCTCGCCGACCTCATTTTCTACGGTTTGGCATACATGGTACCGATCGCACCTTTCGCGATTTTCGGGAGTGTTTATTCGGAATCCGGTGGTATGCCGGTCCTGGCGTACCTCGTCGGGATGATCGCGCTGCTGTTCACCGCCGCCTCGTACGCGCAGATGGTGAAGGCGTTCCCGCTGTCCGGCTCGGTCTACAACTACGCCGGGCGCGGCATCGCTCCCCCCGTCGGGTTCATGACCGGCTGGATGATCCTGCTCGACTACATCCTGCTGCCCTGCCTGCTCTACCTGGTGGCCTCGATCGCCATGAACGACAGCGTGCCCGGCGTCCCCGTCTGGGCCTGGCTGATCGGCTTCGTCGCCGTCAACACGGCGATCAACCTGCGCGGCATCAGGATGACGGTCCGGCTCACCCGCGTGCTCATCGCGATCGAGCTGGCCGTGCTCGCCCTGTTCCTGCTCGTCGGCGTCTGGGCGCTGCTGCGGGGCGCGGGCCGCGGCTTCAGCCTCACGCCGCTGTTCAACGCCGAGACCTTCGCCTGGCCGGTGATGTTCGCCGCGGTGTCGGTGGCCGTGCTGTCCTTCCTCGGCTTCGACGGCATCTCCATGCTGGTGGAGGAGTCGACCGGCGGCTCCGCCCAGGTCGGCCGGGCCATGCGGGTCGCGCTGCTGCTGGCGGGCGTGCTGTTCATCACGCAGGTCTGGGTGGCCGCGCTGCTCGTGCCCGACCCGGCTGGGCTGCTCGACCAGCCCAGCGACACCGCCTTCTACGACGCCGCCGCCGTCGCGGGCGGCGAGTGGCTCAGGCACGTCACCACCGCCGCCACCGCGCTCTCCTGGGGCCTGGTCAACACCATGGTCGCCCAGGTGTCGGTGTCGCGGCTGCTGTACGCGATGGCCCGCGACCGGCAGCTCCCTTCGTTCCTCGCCAAGGTGTCGGTACGGCACTCGGTGCCGTCCAACGCGATCCTGCTGAGCTGCCTGCTGTCGATCGGCGTCGGCATCTGGGCGGCCACCCGCGCCGACGGGGTCGCCCTGCTCAGCAGCCTGATCAACATGGGCGCGATGGTCGCGTTCATCGTCCTGCACGTGTCGGTCATCGTGCACCACGCGCTGCGCTCCGGCTCCGACCGGATCTGGGCCCACCTGATCTCGCCGCTGATCGGCGCGGGCATCCTGGTCTTCGTGGTGATCAACGCGAACCTCCTGGCCCAGCTCCTCGGCCTGGTCTGGCTCGGGCTCGGCGCGCTGGCGCTCATCACCCTGTACGCGCTCGGCCGCCGCCCCACGCTGCGCGGCGTGCCCGCCGGATCCGACCGCCGCTGAGGAGGCTTGCATGGACCGGCTGCCGCTGCACCAGGACCTGTATCTCATCGCCCACGACAAGACCGGCAAACCGTACGTCCATCCGGCTTCGCTCGCGCTCGGGCTGGCCGGCGCCGCGCTGCTCGACCGGCTGCTCACCGGGCCGGTCAAGCCGCTGCTCAACCCCGGCCCCGTCGCGCTCATCAAGGGGGCCGCGGCCGGCGGGATCTACGACCGCACCAGGGAGGAGCTGCTGGGCTCCGGGGTGCTCGTGCGGGTGACCGGGCGGCGGCTCGGCATGCTGCCGTACACCCGGTACGAGCTGGCCGACATCGCCTCCGTCGTCCGCGCGTCCTCCGGGGCGCGCTCGGCGGTCGAGGGCTGGAAGCCGCCCGACGCGCGCTGCGCCGGGCTGTGCGGACTGGTCGCGGTGCTCCGCCTGGAGAGCGAGCTCTACCTCGACCAGCCGGCCGCCCGGCTGGTCGCCAGGCTGCGCGAGATCGCCGCCTCCGCCGCGTCGCCCGTGGGCGAGCTGGTGGAGATCGTGGACACCCTGGTCGCGGAGGCCGCCGTCGCCGTCTACCGCTAGCGGCGTGCCCCATATGCGAGTTACGCGGGCGACCATCCTGCCGCCGACGGCGCGGGCGGATTCCTCGACAGGCCGCCCATGGACCGTTCCGCCAACGCACAGCTCCTGGCGCGCCGGCACCCTCCACTTCACGCGATAACGGAAATCGCTGTCGAAAATGGCGGACGGTGCGGTGCCGGCCTTTCTCGAAGACGGCAGATCTTGTCGGCGGCGAATGCTGCGAAAGGAGGTTGTCATCAAATAGTCTCTCGTCCGTAGTACGAAATGCCGGAACCACCGACAAATCAAGCACACCCTTTTTGTCCCGTTTTCTCGTGATACTGCCGGGAGGGTGCTGTGGCGTACGGATCAGGGTCGGGCCGCCTGTGCGGGCGTTGCGGAGCGCGCGCAGGCTCCCTCTCCCCATGCCCCCGCTGCCGGGCCCCGCAGGTGACGCCCGATGACCGGCCGGCGCCCGCGCCGTACCTGGACTGGGAGCCCGAGCGGTCACCCGCCGAGACACCGGCGTGGCGGCGCGCGCCCGTGCTGGTCGGCGTGGTGGCGGCCCTGCTCGTCCTCGCCCTGACCGGGTGGCTCGTCGTGGGCCGCACCGACGCGGGCGGCGCGGCGGCGGGCTCCGGCGGCCCCGCCGGCACGAGCCAGGCCGACGTCGCCCCGCCCCTCTGGGAGAGCACCCCTGCCGACGACGCCGACCCCGCCTCGGCGACCGGCGACGCCGCCGCGGACGCCGGCGCCCAGACGGACGACGAGACCGACGAGCAGGCCGAAGAACCTGTTGAAGAGCAGGCAGAGGAGCAGGCAGAGGAGCAGGCAGGGGCCGGGTCGGGCAAGGAGGCCAGGCGGCAGGCCCGGGAGCTGGACAGGCTGCTGTCCAGGAGCAACTCCTCCCGCTCCGACCTCACCGGGGCCATCGACGAAGCCGTCCTGTGCGAGCGCGCCGGCCTGGACACGATCAGGGACATCACGAACGCCCGCCGCAGGCAGCTCACCGCCGCCAGGAGACTGACGGTGTCGGCGCTGCCGGACGGGGCGCAGCTGCGGGACGCCCTGGTGACCGCGCTGGACGCCTCGTACCAGGCCGACCTGGCGTTCCTGAGCTGGGCCAGGAAGCTGGCGGCGGACGGCTGCCCGGGGGTGGGCAGGGACCACCGCGATTACCGGCGCGGCCTGGACTGGTCGAAGGCGGCTCACGAGGCGAAGACCCGATTCGTGCGGACGTGGCGGCCGGTCGCGAAAAAGTACGGCCTGACCGTGTGGAAAGCGCGCCAGATCTGATCACCGGTCTTTTCGTCTTACCAGAAACCGTTCCACGGGCGAATTCCGGTTGGTGGATGAGCGCCAGGGCGGCCCCCCGGCGCGACCCCGGGGGCCGCCGTGCTTTGCGCACGGGTTGACGCATGGTTGACGAGCCCGCCATGAACGCTTACGTTTCTCGGCGATCGAGGAAATGTATCGTCACAATTCCGAAATTTTCGGAGGCGCCATGTTACGAGGGATCATCGCGATCAGCCTGCTCGGCCTCCCCGCCGTCCACCCCGCCGTCCACCCCGCCGTCCACCCCGCTGTCCACTCTGGCCACCCGGCCCCGCAACCGGCGATCACCCTGAACGAACGCGTCCGGCACCAGGAGATCGACGGCTTCGGCATCTCCCAGGCGTTCCGCCGCAACGAGCTGCTCAAGGCCCTCTCGCCGGCCCAGCAGCGCGAGGTGCTCGACCTGTGGTTCCACCGGAGCAAGGGCGCGGGCCTCAGCATCTTGCGGCTCGGCATCGGCTCCTCCCCCGCCGGCAGCCCGTACGACCACATGGTCTCGATCCAGCCCGAGGACCCGGGCGGCCCGGAGGCCGAGCCCCGCTACGTGTGGGACGGCGACGACAACAGCCAGGTCTGGGTGGCCAAGGAGGCCAAGCGGTACGGCGTCGAGCGGTTCTTCGCCGACGCCTGGAGCGCCCCCGGCTACATGAAGGACAACGGCGACGACAAGAACGGCGGCACGCTGCTGCCCGAGTGGCAGCGCGCGTACGCGAAGTACCTGGCGGCCTACACGAAGTTCTACGCCAAGGAGGGCATCAGGATCACCGACCTGGGCTTCACGAACGAGCCCGACTACACGGCCTCGTACGCGTCCATGCGCTTCACCCCCGAGCAGGCCGCCGCGTTCGTCAAGGTGCTGGGGCCGATCGCCCGCGGCACGAACGTGGTCTGCTGCGACTCGTTCGGCTGGCGGGAGGCGAAGGCGTACACGGCGGCCATCGAGGCCGACCCCGAGGCGCGGCGCTGGGTGAAGACGCACACCGGCCACACCTACGCCAGTCCTGTGGACGGCCCGCTGCCGACGTCCAGGAAGACGTGGATGTCGGAGTGGAACCCCAACGGCGACACCTGGAACGAGGCGTGGGACGACGGCAGCGGCTATGACGGCATCACGATCGCCCAGGCCGTGCACGACGCGCTCACGCTGGGCGGCGTCAGCGCGTACGTCTACTGGCTGGGCGGCTCGCGCGGCGCGACCAGGGCGCTGCTGCAGCTCGACGACGCGGCCGGCGAGTACCACGTGTCGAAGCGGCTGTGGGCGCTGGCCGGTTACAGCCGGTTCATCCGGCCCGGCGCGGTCCGGCTGGAGGCGGGGGCGGCCGATCCGGCGCTGAAAGTTTCAGCGTTCCGCAACCGCGACGGCTCGCGGGTGATCGTCGCGCTCAACACGGGCACCGCGCCGATCGCGTGGAAGGGCGTGCGGGGCCGGGCGGCCGCGTACGTCACGGACGAGGCCCGCTCCATGACCCCGGTGAGCGTGCAGGGGAACGCGGTGACGCTCGCGCCGCGCGCCCTCACCACGATCGTCCTTCGCTGACCTTGCGGAGGCATCCGCCCGCCGGGGGATCCTGGCGGGCGGATGATCAGCCCTTGCTGCCCGTGTGCGCGATGCCCTGGATGAACTGGCGTTGCAGGAAGACGAACACCGCGATCACCGGCACCGAGGCGAGCAGCGAGCCGGCCATGAGGACGGGGTAGTCGGTCTGGTATTGCCCCTGGAGCGAGGCGAGCCCGGCCGAGAGCGTCATCTTCTCGGGGTCGGTGTTGACGACGAGCGGCCAGAACAGGTCGTTCCACGCCCACAGCAGAGTGAGGATGCCCAGCGCCACGAGCCCGGGCCGGGCCAGCGGAAGCATGACCGACCAGTAGATGCGGACGGGCCCCGCGCCGTCGAGCCGCGCCGCCTCCTCGATCTCACGCGGCAGCGCGAGGAAGAACTGCCGCAGCAGGAACACCCCGAACGCGCTGAACAGCCCGGGCACGATGATCGCCTGGAGGCTGTTCAGCCAGCCCAGCGAGGACATGATCTGGTACTGCGGGATGACGAAAAGCTGCGGCGGCACCATGAGCACCGACAGGAACACCCCGAACAGCACGTTCCTGCCGGGGAAGCGCAGCCGGGCGAAGGCGTAGGCGGCCATCGAGCAGAACAGCACCTGCCCCGCGACCCGGCCCGCCGCCATGACGGCGGTGTTGAGGAACTGCTCGCCGAACGGCAGCAGGTCGAACACCTTGGCGTAGTTGTCCCAGCGGCCCTCGGGCAGGAACGTCGGCGGCACGGCGGTGGCGCTGCTCAGCGTCTTGAGCGAGGTGATGACCTGCCACACGAACGGCGCGACCATCGCCAGCGAGGAGGCGATGAGCACCGCGTGCAGGCCCAGCGGGCGACGCCGCTCAGACATAGTGCACCCACTTCCGCTGGAACCTGAACTGCAGGATCGTCAGCGCCGCGATGAGCACCAGCAGCGCGATCACGATGGCGGCGGCGTAGCCGCGGTCGTTGGTGACGAAGGCCCGCTCGTAGAAGAGCTGGACGACGGTCTGCAGCCGGGAGTACGCCGGGTTGGCCCGCGCCGCCTGGCCGGACCCGGTCATGACGAAGACCAGGTCGAAGAGCTGGAGCGAGCCGATCACCGACACGATGGAGATGAAGAACGCGGTCGGCGACAGCATCGGCAGGGTGATCCTGAAGAACTGCCGCACCGGGCCGGCGCCGTCGAGTGAGGCGGCCTCGTACAGCTCCTTGGGGATGCCCTGCATGCCGGCCAGGAAGATGATCAGGTTGTAGCCGACGCTGCTCCACACGCCCACGACGACCAGCGCGTAGAGGGCGGTCGCGGGGTCGGCGATCCAGTTGGGCCCGTCGATGCCCACCAGCGCCAGCACCTGGTTCACCAGGCCGTAGTCGCCGTTGTAGAGCCAGCGCCAGAGCATCGCGACCGCGACCGGCATGGTCACCACGGGCAGGAAGAACGCCGTGCGGTAGAGGGCGACCCCGCGCAGGCCCGGCCGGTTGAGCAGGGCGGCGAACACGATCGCGAGCGGGATCCCGAGCAGCCCGAGCACGGTGTACGTGAGCGTGTTGAGCACCGCCTGACCCACCTGGGGGTCGGCGAAGAGGCGGGTGTAGTTGTCCAGCCCCGTCCACGTGTGCCCGCCGAACGCGCCCCACTCCGTGAAGGAGAAGTAGGCGGTCTGCAGCACGGGCCACAGGTAGAAGATCGCCAGGCCGAGCCCGGTGGGGGCGATGAACGCGTACCCCCACAGGGCCTCGGCGCGGGGCCCGCGCCGCTTCGCCGCGTGTGCCGCCCGCGGGGGCCGCCGGGTTTCGGCGGTGGTGGTCACGTCACTCCTTGGCCAGCAGGTCGTTCATCGCCGCCGCGAGCTCCGTGGCGGCCTGGTCGACCGGCACCTCGCCGGTCCACGCCTTGGTCAGGTGGGTCAGCTCGGCCTCCTGCCAGGCGGCGGTGTTCTTGGAGACGGGGTACGGCACCGCGTAGGAGACCGCGTCGAGGAACGACTGGAGCTTCCACTCGGGGTGCGCCGCGACCCAGTCGCCCTGGGTGCCGTTGTAGGCCGGGATCGGGCCCTTCTTGCCGAGGAGGTCGGCGGCCTGCTTGGAGCCGAGGAACTTGACGAACTCCCACGCCTGCTCGGGGTGCTCGGTCTTGGCCGACATCACGTTGGCGACGCCGTGGATGATCGTGGCCTGCCTCTCGCCCTTGGGCAGCGGGGCGACGTCCACCTTGTCCTTGGTGTACTCGTTCTTGCCGAACTCGGCCACGTTCCACGACCCGCCCCAGTACATCGCGAGCTTGCCGGCCTCGAAGAGCTGCAGCGGGCCCGTGTCGGTCATGGTCTTGAGGTCGGGCGACTGCTTGGCGGCGATGAGGTCGGTCCAGAACTTCAGGCCGGCGATCGTCTTGGGGTCGTCGTAGCCGGACTTCTTGCCGTCGGGTGAGATCACGTGGCCGCCGGCCTGGTAGATCGTCGGGTACTGGTACTCCTGGAAGCTGGTGAGCTGGGCGCCGATCGCGTAGACGCCCTTGGCGGGGTCGCTCAGCTTGGCGGCGGCCTGCTTGAAGTCGTCCCAGGTCCAGTCGTCGGCCGGATACTTCACCTTGGCGGCGTCGAAGAGCGTCTTGTTGTACCAGACGCCCACGGTGTCCATGTCCTTGGGCAGGCCGTACAGCTTGCCCTCGTAGGTGTAGAGGTCCACCAGGGGCTTGGGGTAGACGGAGGTGTCGACCTGCTCCTCGATGGGCGCGATGACGCCGTTGGAGGCGTAGAGCTGGAAGTTGGGGCCGTTCATCCAGAAGACGTCGGGCGCGGCGCCGCCGCTGACGGCGGCCTTCATCTTCGTCCAGTAGTCGGCCCAGGGGGTGAGCTGGACGTCGACCGCGATGTTCGGGTGCGTCTTGGTGAACTCCGCGGCCAGTTCGTTCATGACCTCCTGCTGGGTGGCGTCCCAGACGCCGTACGAGAGGGTCACCTTGTCCTGCGACTGCGCGCCCGCGCCGGCCTGCTCACCGCCGCCACACGCGGAGGCGAGCAGTGCCGCGCAGAGGAGGGCCGCACCGCTCCGTGCCGACTTCCACATCTCCCATGTCCTCTCCTAGAACGTGGGAGTAATCATGGAGTCCAGTGAAATTGTTTTCAAGAGCAAGCCGTGTCACAGATGGCTCACGAGCGGGCTCCTGCCGTCGAGCACCCGGTCCTCGACGTCGTCGAGCGCGAGACGTACGGCGCCGAGCACCACCGCCTCGTCACCCAGCGCCGACATGCGCACCTCGGGCGTGCGGATGCACCAGCGGTCGAGCTCCCGCTTCAGCGGCTCGATCAGCACGTCCGCCGAGCGCGAGAACCCGCCGCCGACCACCACCATCTGCGGGTCCAGGGTCAGGACCAGCGCCGACGCGCCCAGCGCCAGGTCCTTGACGTAGCGGCGGACCGCGGCCAGCGCCGCCTTGTCGCCGTTGCGTGCCGCCGCGAAGACGTCGCCCGCCTCCCCGCCCGCCCCCCCGTTGGCGGCGCTCAGGTGCTCCTGGGCCCTGATCCAGCCGAGCACCGGCAGCGCGCCGATCTCGCCGGAGGCGTTGGCGAAGCCCCTGTGCAGCTTGCCGTCGATCACCAGCCCGGCGCCGGTGCGCAGGCCGGCCAGCAGGAACACCATGTCCTTGGCGTAGCGGGCCACGCCGCGCCAGCACTCGGCCAGGGCGGCGAGCTTGCTGTCGTTCTCCACCAGCACGGGGGCGGGGGCCAGGCGGCGCACGTGGGCCGCCAGGTCGACGCCGGTCCACTCGGGCAGCGCCTCCGACAGCAGCACCCGTCCGGCGCCGTCCACCAGGCCCGTCGTGCCGACCCCCGAGGCCCAGATCTCGCCGCCGGTCAGCCCCGCTCCCTCCAGGCACTCGGCCGCGGCCCTGTCGACCGCCTCCAGGCGTTCGAGCCGGCCCATCTCCGGAGTGACGGGCACCCTGGCGCTCTGCAGCACGGTGCCGTCGAGGTCGGCGACCACCGCGCGGATCTTGTGACCGCCGATGTCGATGCCGAGCACCCGGCCCGCCTCGGCCCTGAACCGGTAGCGCCTGGCCGGGCGGCCGACCCCGCCGGCGGTGGCGCCCGCCTCGGTCACCCAGCCCTTCTGCAGCAGCTCGCGCACGACGTCCTCGGTCGAGGCGCGCGACAGCCCCGTGCGTTTGGCGACCTCGGTGAGGGTGAGCGAGTCCTGGCCCTGCAACGCCTTGATCACGGCCAGCGCGTTGAGCTGCCGGAGCCGTGACAGGTCACCGCCGCTCATCTCCGCGGCCATCCGCCCCCCTTGCTGTCAGCTTTCCCAGGCCGAATAATGATGGTCTCCATGATATTTAGTCGGGGAAGGTTCCATGACTGAGGTGACTCTAGCCGTCGTCGGCGGCGGCCTGCGAGGGCTGACCTACGCGCGCCGCGCACACGCCACGGGCGCCGGGCGCGTGGTGGCGGTGGCCGAGCCGGATCCGGGGCGCAGGGCGGCGTTCGCGGCGGAGTTCGGGATCGTTCCAGAGCTGGCGCTGCCGGGCTGGAAGGAGCTGGCGGCGGCCGGGCGGGTGGCCGACGCGGCGGTGATCGCCACCCAGGACAGGATGCACACCGACCCTGCCGTGACGCTGGCGGACCTCGGTTACCACATTCTCCTGGAGAAGCCGATGGCCACCACGGAGCGCGAGGCCGCCATGATCACCGAGGCGGCCGAGCGCAACGGCATCATGCTGGCCGTCTGCCACGTGCTGCGCTACACCCCCTACACCGGCCTGGTGAAGCGACTGCTGGACGAGGGGCGCATCGGGCGGCTCATCAGCGTGCAGCACCTGGAGCCGGTGGGCTGGTGGCACCAGGCGCACTCGTTCGTGCGCGGGCACTGGCGGCGCCAGGACACCTCGGCGCCCATGCTGCTCGCGAAAGCCTGCCACGACGTGGACTGGCTGGTGCACCTGTTCGGCCGGCCGCCGGCCCGGGTGTCGTCGTTCGGCTCGCTGTCGCACTTCCGCGCCGAGGACCGGCCGGAGGGCGCCGCCGACCGGTGTCTCGACTGCCCGCTCGAACCCGCCTGCCCGTACTCGGCCAAGCGCCTCTACCTGGGCTGCCTCGGCGACCCCGACAGCGAGTTCTGGCCGCTCGGCGCCGTCACGCCAGGCCGTACGGAGGAGGACGTGCTGGACGCGCTGCGCACCGGCCCGTACGGACGCTGCGTCTACGCCTGCGACAACGACGTGGTGGACCACCAGGAGGTGCTGATGGAGTTCGACGACGGCGGCACCTGCTCGTTCACCATGAGCGCGTTCACCCCGATGGAGCACCGCCGCACCCGCCTGTTCGGCACCCACGGCCACATGGACGGCGACGGCACCACCTTGCGCGTGGTCGACTTCCGCACCGGCACGGAGGAGACCCTGAGCCTGGACGAGACCGTCGGGCCCTCGGCGGCCGACGGGCACGGGGGCGGCGACGAGG
>NZ_JBEXLH010000033.1:0-88678 GCF_040609855.1 Nonomuraea sp. NPDC004580
GCAGCGTGCGGCCTTCGCGGGCGAGCCGGGGCCGCAGCAACGTCCCGACCTTTCCCGCGGCTCCCGTCATGAGAATGCGCATGCATCCATGATGTCCACGATAGCCAGGACGCGGACCCGGCTTGGGCCCGGGACGGGCGCCGGGGCCGGGACGCGGGCCAGGCGTGGGACGAGCGGGCGCGCCGCTCTCGAAACGTGCCTGAGGAGCCCCAGAGGTCTCGCCGCGCGCCGCCTCGGGCTGCTGCGGCTGCTGGTGGGGCATGGGCACCGGCGGGCGCGGCTGGCCGCCGCCCTGACCGCCCTGTCCGCCGCCCTGTCCACCACTGGGACCACCGGCCGCGGGACCTGGCCGCGGGCCGGGCTTGGGCCCGGGACGCGGCGGGGCGGGAACAGGCGCCTGCCCGGCGCCGTTACCGGCCTGGCTGTCCGCCGGCCGGGGCGCAGCCCTTGGCGGCTGCGGCTTGTTGGACGGCTGACCGCCGCCACGAGAGGGGCCACCCTTGGATGCCCCCAGCGCTTCGGTGAGCCTGCGGACCACCGGCGCCTCGATGGTCGAGGACGCCGAACGGACGAACTCTCCCATCTCTTGGAGCTTGGCCATGACGACCTTGCTCTCTACGCCGAACTCCTTAGCGAGCTCGTATACCCGGACCTTCGCCACTGCACTCCCTTACTCGGCCCGGGAGGCTGGCTGTGCCGTCCGGACCGTCGCTACCTTGACGTCTTCATCGCCGCGTGCTCATCAGGCGCTCATAGCAATCTGACTCCGCCCATCAACTCGGCGTCCTACATGACATTTCGTGGTCTCCCTCCAAGTGCGCCCGCACGGGCGACACGTCAAGCGGCCCCGGCACGCGGAACGCGCGCGGGAACGCTCGGCGCCGCTCGGCGAGCTCCAGACAGCTCAAGGACGGATGCAGTGATGCACCGCGACCAGAGAGCCGTCCTCGCAGGTCAGGGACCACGTGATCCTCGACCAGCACCAGACGGAGCAGCTCGGACTTAGCCGTGCGAACCCTGCAGCCCACACAGGTGCGCTGTGGGACCGCTTGGCCACCATATTCCAGCTTACCGTGTTGACGCATCTACGGAACCGGCGGCATCCTCGGCTTGGGTGTCGGGCCTGATGTCGATCCGCCAGCCCGTGAGCCGGGCGGCGAGCCGGGCATTCTGCCCCTCTTTCCCGATGGCCAGCGAGAGCTGGTAGTCGGGCACGGTGACCCGCGCCACCCGCCCGTCAAGGTCGAGAACCTCAACGTGGGAAACACGGGCCGGCGACAGGGCATTCCCGACGAACTCGCCGGGATCTTCCGACCAGTCGATGATGTCGATCTTCTCGCCGTGCAGCTCGGTCATCACGTTGCGGACGCGTGAGCCCATGGGGCCGATACACGCGCCCTTGGCGTTGACGCCGGGCTTGCGCGACCTGACGGCGATCTTCGTACGGTGGCCCGCCTCGCGCGCCACCGCCGCGATCTCGACGGTGCCGTCGGCGATCTCCGGCACCTCGAGCGCGAACAGCTTCTTCACCAGCCCCGGGTGGGTGCGCGACAGCGTGACCGAGGGGCCCTTGTGGCCCTTCTTCACCTGCACCACGTAGGCGCGGATGCGCTCGCCGTGCACGTATTCCTCGCCGGGCACCTGCTCGGCGTGCGGCAGCACGGCCTCGATCTTGCCGAGGTCGACCAGCACCACGCGCGGGTCCTTGCCCTGCTGGATCACGCCGGAGACCAGCTCGCCCTCGCGGCTGGCGAACTCGCCGAAGTTGATCTCGTCTTCGGCGTCGCGCAGCTGTTGCAGGATGACCTGCTTGGCGGTGGTGGCGGCGATGCGGCTGAAGTTGGAAGGAGTGTCGTCGTACTCCCTGACGACCTCACCGTCCTCGCCGAGCTCCGCCGCCCAGATCGTGACGTGGCCGCTGGCCCTGTCGAGCTCCGCCCGCGCCTTGGCGGCGGCGCCGTCGGTGCGGAAGTATGCGATGAGCAGCGCGTCCTCGATCGCCTTGACGACCAGGTCGAAGGAGATGTCCTTCTCCCGCTCAAGGCTGCGCAGGACGCTCATGTCGATGTCCACGACGGCTCCCCCTTAGCCTTCGTCGCCGTCGACGTCGTCGATCCGGCGGAACTCCACCTGCACCCGTCCGCGGGTCAGGTCCTCATAACCGAGCCTGCGCGGCTCGCCGGCGACGTCGAGGTCGACGCCGCTCTCGTCGGCGGCCTTGACACGGCCCTCAACCACGGTGCCGTCCTTCAGCTCCGCCTTCACCAGCCGCTTGGCCGCACGCCGCCAGTGGCGCGGCTCGGTCAGCGGGCGGTCGACGCCCGGCGAGGAGACCTCGAGCGTGTAAGCCGCCTGGCCCATCGCGTCGGTGTCGTCGAGCGCCGTGGAGACGGCCTGGCTGACGTCGGCCACGTCGTCGAGGCTCACGCCGCCGTCGCGATCGACGATCACGCGCAGCAGCCGCCGCTTGCCCGCCTGGGTGACCGTGATGTCCTCCAGGTCGAGGCCCTCCGCGCTGACCACGGGCTCCAGGAGCTTCATCAGGTGGTCGCGGGGTGATGCGCTGCCCATATCGACCTCCCCTATTGTCATGTCTCAGCCGGGCGGACCTCGCCACTGGCTCTCCCGCCGTCTGACCTCTCAGCCAGCGACGACAGTTGACACCCTATCCGTATGAGGGCACGGAGAGAGCGCCACTCGTCGTGGTCGAATGGCGGAGCGTCGCCGGACGGCGAGCGCGGGCACTGGCCGTACGATGCTATCGAGGCCGGTAGCCAGGCCCGCCAGGTAGGTGACAAGTGGAGGTTGGAGTTCGTGCGCCCGCGTCAGCTCTCCCGGCGAACCGTGCTGGCGGGCGGGGCGGCCGCTCTGACCGCCTGCAGCGCCTCCGGCCCGCCTCCGCCGCCCTCTCCGGCGCCCGACTCTCCCGAGGTCGTGCTGCTGAAGGCGCTCATCGCGGAGAAGGAACGTACCCTCGCGCTCTATTCGGCGCTGATCGCCGACGGGGGCGGCAAGCTGGCGCCGTTTCGTGACCGTCACCAGGCTCATCTGAACGAGCTGCGCAAGCACGTCCCGGCCGTATCCCTTACAGCGGCCGCCTCCGCTTCGCCCTCTCCTTCGCCCACCCCTTCGCCCACTACGCGCAAGCCGTCGCTGAAACGGCTGCGCGACCTGGAGCGCGAGGCGGCCGCCTCGCGCGCCCGCCAGCTCGACGCCGTCTCGCCCGGCATCGCGCAGCTCATCGCCGGGATAGGGGCCTGCGAGGCCGTCCATGCGATCGCCCTGCCGAGGTCGCTGTGACGGCCGCGGGCGACGACCTGGAGAAGCTGGGCAAGGCGCTGGCGGCCGAGCACGCCGTGCTGTTCGCGTACGGGCTGCTCGGGGCGCGCACGTCGGGCAGGCTGCGCGACCGGATGAGCGCCGCCTACGACGCCCACCGGGCGCGGCGCGACCAGCTGCGCTCCTCCATCACCTCGCGGGGCGGTCGGCCGGTCGAGCCGGAGGCGTCCTATCAGCTGCCGTTCATCCCCTCCAACGCCACGCTGGCCACCGATCTGGCGGTGCGGCTGGAGGCGGGGGTGACGGCGGCGTACCTGGAGCTGGCCGCCGCACAGGACGTCAAGCTGCGCCGCTACGCCGCGCTCGCCATGCAGGAGTCGGTCACGCGTTCCTACGCCTTCCGCCCCGCCCAGCCGGCGGCCTTCCCCGGCATGCCGCAGGCGGCCACCCCGCCCGCCTCGCCTCCCCCGGGCGGCTGACGCCACTCAGCGGTAGAGCGCCGAGAGCAGGTCGGGGCCGAGCCGTTCGAGGGCGTCGGCGTCGAGCTGGTAGTAGACGACCGAGCCGCGCCGGTGGGTGTGCACGAGCTGCGCCTCGCGCAGCCTGCGCAGGTGTCGGGAGACCTGCGGGGCGGTCATGCCGAGCTGGGTGGCCAGCTCCGCGGTGGCGACGGGGTTGCGCAGGATCGCGTAGCACAGGCGCAGCCGGGTCGGGTCCTGGAGCGCGGCCAGGCGGCGGCGCGCGGTCTCCAGGGTGGGGGCGCCGTCCCCTTCGGGCTCGCTGTACTGGATGACGACCGGATAGCCCGGATAGTGCTTGATGACGAAGTGGGGCCGTCCGTGGACGGTGGGGACGAGCAGGCAGGGCCGGTCGGGGGTGACGCGGGCGGTGGCGTTGTAGAGCTTGTCGAAGACGATGCGCGGCGGCGTGCCCGACGGGTGGGCGGCGGTCGGGAGGTCGGCCAGCGCGAGCGCGCCCTTCCTGCGCAGGTCGCGCTCGCGCAGCGCGGCGTCGTGGTCGAGGGCGCGGCGCAGCGCGGGCCACTCGGCGTCGAAGGCCGCCGCGGCGAAGGCGGCGAGGAAGTCGAGCAGCTCCGCGCGCACCGCCTCGGGGTCGGCGCGCAGCCGGGCGCCGATCTCCATGCGGCTGGAGGAGATGAGCCGCAGCCGGTGCAGCACGTCCTCCCCGAGCCTGGGGGCCAGCTCGGTGTCGTTCTTGCCGATCAGCGCCTGCACGGTCATGGCGACGAAGTCGCCGATGGGCAGCTCGGCCACCTCGCGCAGCTCCTCCTCCAGCGTGCGCCGCGGGCCGGCCGACAGCGGGAGCAGGTAGCGGGCGCGGAAGGCGCCGTAGAGGGGCGCCCAGACGGCGGCGGTGGTGAGCAGCGCGGTGTCCAGCTCGGCGTGCGCCCTGGCCACCCAGGCGGCGCTGGCGGGGTGGTGGCCTGGCTCGTCGAGGGCGTGCAGGCAGGCGCACAGCTCGGCCAGTGGCGACCGCTGGACGGCGATGGACGCGATGGACGCGGGGGCCGAGGAGGTGCCGGATGAGTCGAGGAGGAGCGTGACGGCCACCCTGCACATTACCGCGTTGCCGTCAATCTTCTTGTGGGCGGTCCTGCGTTTGCGCAGGCTGTCGCCTCATGGCTGAGGCACTGCACGTGGTCAAGCACCCGACCGGCTTCTATTCGGCGGGGGCGACGACCGTTTTCGCGTCGAGACATGATCAGAGGTTCTCCTACTGCCTGTACGTGCCGTCCGCCCACGACCCGGACGGCGCTCCCCTGCCGCTGGCCGTCCTGCAGCACGGCACGGGCCGGCGCGGCCCGCAGTACCGCGACAACTTCGCCGAGTGGGCGGAGGAGCGCGGCTGCCTGGTGCTGGCCCCGCTGTTCCCGGCCGGCGTCGGCGACGATCCCCGGGACCTGCACGGCTTCAAGTTCCTGCGGTACGGCGACATCCGCTTCGACCTGGCCCTGCTCGCCATCGTCGAGGAGGTCGGCGAGCGCTTCAACGTGCGGACGGACAGGTTCCTGCTGCACGGCTTCTCCGGCGGCGGCCAGTTCGTGCACCGGTTCGCCTACCTGCACCCGGACCGGCTGGCCGGATTGTCGATCGGTGCACCAGGGCGGATAACGTACATCGATCCGAGCAGTCCGTGGTGGATCGGGCTGAAGGGGTTCGAGGAGGAGTTCGGCCAGCCGCCCAGGGTGGCGGAGCTCCGGGACGTTCCCGTGCAGATGGTCGTGGGCAGCGCCGACGTGGAGACCTGGGAGATCAACAATCCGGGCGACTCCAACTGGATGGACGGCGCCGACGCGCACGGCGTGACCCGCGTGGAGCGGCTCATGGCATTGCGCGACGACTTCGAGTCGCACGGCATCGCCGTCAGGTTCGACGTCGTGCCGGGCGTGGGGCACGACCCGATGCTCGTGCTCGACCCCGTCAAGGACTTCTTCGCATCGATCCTCACCCCCCGGGAGTCATCATGAGAATCAAACTGCTGGCCGCCGTCGCGGTGGCCGTCTCGCTCACCGGTTGCGCCGTGGGCGAGAGCGCCGGCGCGGGCGGCGACTATCCGAGCAAGGCGCTGTCCATCATGGCGCCGGGCAGCCCCGGAGGCGGGTGGGACACCCGGGCGCGGGGCATCGCGAGCGCGCTGAGCGAGTGCGGCGTCGCGGACGTGGACGCCACGGTCACGAACGTGCCGGGCGCGGGCGGGACGATCGGGCTGGCGCAGTTCGCCAAGCACGAGGGCGACCCGTACCAGCTCATGGTGATGGACAGCGTGACCATGCTGGGCGGCATCGTGAACAACAAGTCGCCGGTCGACCTGTCCTCGCTGACGCCCGTGGCCGGGCTGAGCAGGGGGCCGAGCGCGATCGTGGTCGCGAAGAAGTCGCCGTACGAGGACCTCAAGAGCCTGCTCGACGAGTTGGCGGCCGAGCCGCGCGGCGTGAAGTGGACCGGCGGCTCGCTGGGCGGGCCCGGCCAGATGACGGTGGCGGGGCTCGCCAAGGCCAGGGGCGTCGCGGCCAAGGAGATCAACTTCGTGCCCACGGCGGGCGGCGGCGAGTCCCTGAACCTGCTGCTCAGCGGCGCCGCCACGGCCGGCATCGACACGGTGGCCGAGCTGCGCGCGCAGATCGAGGCGGGCGAGCTGCGCGTGCTCGCGGTGGACTCCGACGAGCGGATCTCCGGCATCGACGCTCCCACGCTCAAGGAGCTGGGCCTGGCCGACGAGGCCGTCTCGACGCTGGCCGGCGTCATGGCTCCGGCCGGGCTGTCGAAGGAGCAGCAGCAGGACGTGATCGGCCTGATCGACAAGGTGCGTCAGTCGTCGTGCTGGAAGAAGGTGCTGGAGCGCAACAGCTGGACCGAGGACTGGACGCCGGGCGACGCGTTCGGCACGGTGCTGGCCCAGCAGCGCGAGCAGGTGACGGCCATCCTGGGCGAGCTGGGGCTGGGCAAGTGAGCAGGCGGATCGTCTCCGTCGGGTTCCTCGCGGTGGCCGTGCTCGTGCTGGCGCAGGCGTTCGCGATCCCGCTCGGCGAGGGGTATCAGGCGGTGGGGCCGCGCGCGTTCCCGCTGCTGGTGGGGATCGGGCTGGCCGTGGTGTCGGTGCTCGGGGTGGTGCAGGCGTTCAAGGCGCCCGCCGGGGGCACTCGGGACGCCGAGGGCGCCGAGGAGACGCACTGGCCGTCGGTGCTGCTGTTGCTGGGGACGCTCATCGCGTACGCGCTGCTGCTCGTCCCGGCGGGCTACTGGCAGGCCACGACCGCGTTCTTCGTGGCCGTGGCGAGGGTGCTGGGCAGCAGGCGGCTCGTCCGCGACCTGCTGGTCGGGCTGGTGCTGGGGCTGGCCACGTACTTCCTGTTCGACCGGCTGCTCGGCATCACGCTGCCGCCCGGCCTGATCAGATTGGCGATCTGAGATGGACGTGCTGAGCAACCTGCTCGACGGGTTCGGCCACGCGCTGAGCCTGCAGAACCTGCTGCTCGGCCTGCTCGGCGTCACGGTCGGCACGCTGGTGGGCGTGCTGCCCGGGCTCGGTCCCGCCACCACGATCGCACTGCTGCTGCCGCTGACGTTCGTGTTCGACCCGGTGGGGGCGTTCGTCATGTTCGCCGGCATCTACTACGGCGGCATGTACGGCGGCTCGACCACGGCGATCCTGCTCAACATCCCGGGCGAGACGGCGTCCATCCCGACGACGCTGGAGGGCTATCCGATGGCCCGCAAGGGCCGGGCGGGCGCGGCGCTGGCGACGGCGGCCATCGGCTCCTTCGTGGCGGGGACGATCTCCACGGTGGTCATCACGTTCCTGGCCCCCGGCATGTCGAACATCGCCAAGCTGATCCAGCCCGCCGAGTACTTCTCGATCATGGTGCTCGCGTTCGTCACGGTGACCTCGCTGATGGGCGACTCGATCGTGCGCGGGCTGTCCAGCCTGTTCCTTGGGTTGACGATCGGCATGGTCGGCATCGACCAGATGACCGGCCAGCCGCGCTTCGCCTTCGGCGTGCCCGAGCTGTACGAGGGGCTGTCGGTGGTGGCGGTGGCGGTGGGCCTGTTCGCGGTGGCGGAGGCGGTCTCCACGGCGGCCGCCAGGCGTCGTCCGGGCACGCCGGTGCCGCGGCTCGGCGGGAAGGTCGGGATGACGCGGGAGGACTGGCGGCGCTCGTGGCGTCCGTGGCTGCGCGGCACCCTGTTCGGGCTGCCGATCGGGTCGCTGCCGGCGGGTGGGGCCGAGCTGCCGACGTTCCTCAGCTACAACGTGGAGAAGCGGCTGTCGAAGTACCAGGACGAGTTCGGCCACGGCGCCATCGAGGGGGTGGCGGGGCCTGAGGCGGCCAACAACGCGGCCTTCTCCGGCGTGCTGGTGCCGCTGCTGACCCTCGGCATCCCGACGTCGGCCACGGCGAGCATGTTGCTGATCGCGTTCCAGATCTACAACGTGCAACCGGGGCCGCAGCTGTTCGACCAGCAGCCGGTGCTGGTGTGGACGCTGATCGCCAGCCTCTACATCGGCAACGTGATGCTGCTGGTGCTGAACCTGCCGCTGATCCGGGTGTGGGTGAAGCTGCTGAGCGTGCCGGCCGCGCTGCTCACGGCGGCGATCCTGACCTTCGCCACGCTCGGGGTCTACTCGATCTCGCAGAGCGTGTTCGAGGTGCTGGTCGCGTACGGGTTCGGGCTGCTCGGGTGGGTGCTGCACCGGGCGGGCTATCCGGTGGCGCCGCTGATCCTGGGCGCGGTGCTGGGGCCGCTGATGGAGGTGCAGTTCAGGAGGGCGCTGGCGTTCAGCGAAGGAGACCCTTCGGTGTTCGTGACCCGGCCGGTGTCGCTGGTCATCCTGCTGATCGCGGCGGTCTGCCTGGTGGGCCCGGTGATCGTGCGCCGGCGTACGAAGACGGCGCTGCCCGTGGCGTGAGTGGAGCCCGCTCGGCCTGAGCGGGCTCCACGCCTGTGTCGTCAAGCGCCGGTGGCTGTCTTAAGCGCCGGTGGCGGCCACGATGCGGTCGGCGGCCTCGGCCAGCGGGATCTCCGACTTCTCGCCCGAGACGCGGTCGCGCAGCTCGACCACGCCCTGCGAGAGGCCGCGGCCGACGATGACGATCGTGGGGACGCCGAGCAGCTCGGAATCCTTGAACTTGACGCCGGGCGAGACCTGCGGCCGGTCGTCGACCAGCACCCGCAGGCCGCGCGACTCCAGCTCGGCCCCCAGCTCAAGGGCGGCCTCGACCTGGTTCTCCTTGCCGGTGCCCACGATGTGGACGTCGGCGGGCGCGACCTCGCGCGGCCACACCAGCCCCAGCTCGTCATGGGCCTGCTCGGCGATCACGGCCACCGCGCGGGAGACGCCGATGCCGTAGGAGCCCATGGTGATGCGGATGGGCTTGCCGTCGGGGCCGAGCGCGTCGAGGCCGGCCGCGTCGGCGTATTTGCGGCCGAGCTGGAAGATGTGGCCGATCTCGATGCCGCGGTCGATGGACAGCTCGGAGCCGCAGCGCGGGCAGGGGTCGCCGGCGCGGACCTCGGCGGCCTCGATGGTGCCGTCGGGGACGAAGTCGCGGCCCGCGACCACGCCGGCGGCGTGCTTGCCCGGCTCGTTGGCGCCGGTGACCCAGGCGGTGCCGGTGACGACGCGGGGGTCGACGAGGTAGCGGACGCCGAGCTCGCGCAGGACCTGCGGGCCGATGTAGCCGCGGACCAGGCCCGGGTGCTTGGCGAAGTCTTCGGCCTCGAAGATCGCGGGCTCGCCGGGCGACAGCGCCGCCTCCAGGCGCTTGAAGTCGACCTCGCGGTCGCCGGGCACGCCGATGACCAGTGTCTCCACCTTGTCGGAGCCGGGCGTGACGACCTTGACGACGACGTTCTTGAGCGTGTCGGCGGCGGTGATGGACAGGCCGTGGTGCTCGTTGACGTGGGACACCAGCGACTCGATGGTCGGCGTGTCGGGGGTGTCCATGACCGTGAGCGCCGGCGCGTCGTCGAGGGACTTGGCGGGCGGCGCGGTGGTGACGACGGCTTCGGCGTTGGCGGCGTAGCCGCAGGAGCGGCAGGCGACGAAGGTGTCCTCGCCGGTGGGCGTGGGCGCCAGGAACTCCTCGGAGGCCGAGCCGCCCATGGCGCCCGACTGCGCGAAGACGATCTTGTAGTCGATGCCGAGGCGGTCGAAGGTCCTGATGTAGGTCTCGCGGTGCTGCTCGTAGGAGCGCTTGAGGCCGTCGTCGTCGAGGTCGAAGGAGTAGGAGTCCTTCATGACGAACTCACGGCCGCGCAGGATGCCCGCCCTGGGCCGCGCCTCGTCGCGATATTTGGTCTGGATCTGGTAAAGCGTGACCGGATAGTCCTTGTAGGAGGAGTATTCGCCCTTGACCAGGTCGGTGAAGAGCTCCTCGTGGGTGGGGCCGAGAAGATAGTCGGCGCCTTTCCGATCGTGCAGGCGGAAGAGCAGATCACCGTATTCGGTCCAGCGACCGGTCGCCTCGTAGTATTCGCGCGGCAGCAGGGCGGGGAAGAGCACTTCCTGGCCGCCCATGCGGTTCATTTCCTCGCGGACGATCTTGGTGACGTTTTCCAGCACCAACTTGCCGAGCGGGAGCCAGGTGTAGATGCCGGGGGCGACGCGGCGCACGTAGCCGGCACGGACCAGGAGCTTGTGGCTCGGCACTTCCGCGTCTGCCGGGTCGTCCCGCAGGGTGCGAAGAAACAACGACGACATGCGCAGCAACACGGCTACTCCTTGCTCGAAGCTGGATGTGGAGGACTACAGGCTATCGAGTCGGAGGAGCGATGCGCTCGCGCTTATCCACAGCTCGGCCGCGCTCAGCCGGCGAGGGGGAACCAGCCGACCATGGCGGCGGTCATGCCGGCCGTGACCAGCCCGGCCAGCGTGGCCGACAGCGCGAGCGCGCGTACCCGTCCTCGTACGTTCCTGCGCAGGACGAGCACCGCGGCCACGGTGAGCACCCCGATCACCACCGCGGGGCCGGGCCAGAACGACTGCTCGCTCTCCACGACGCCCGGTGCCGCCCTGGCCACCACGTCGGCGATCAGCGCGGCGCCGACCGCGCCCGCCGCGACGTCGCCCCAGACGTCGTCCCTGCGGGTGGCGTAGGCGAGCAGGCCGAGGCAGACGAGCAGCGCGAGCGTCCAGTTGAGCCCGGCGGCGCCTGGGCCGGTGAGGTGGAAGGGGTCGGCGCCGCGCAGCGCGCTCGCGCCGATGGCGGCGACCAGGGTGGACAGCGAGGCGAGGAACGTGGTCAGCAGCGCCCAGGCGAATCCGGACGCGGTGGCGCCGACGACCAGGGACAGGGCGAGGTAGGCGTAAGGGTCGTAGATCTGGCCGGCCCAATGGGGGCCGTCGCCGGAAAGGAGCATGCCGAGCATGCCGACGGCGAGGCCCCCGAAGAAGGCGCCCAGCAGATGATGTTCGATGGCGCGCTGGCGCCGGTCGTATTCGGCGAAGTCGGCGTACTCGATCGTGGTGTTGTTCATGTCCATCCCTGGTCAACCCCTCCCCCCGATGCGTCTGGGGATGACCAGCTCCAGATTAGGCATACGTCCCGAAAAGGCAAATTTCGGTCATATCCCTGCCAAAACTAGCAAGTGCTTGGTTACCATAATCGCGTGGCACTCGCCGATGACCTTCGCGCCGCCGTCCGCGACCATCTCGCCGGCCGCCCGGGAGCGTCCTGGCAGGGGTGCGCGCGCGAGCTCGGGCTCGCGGGCCTGATGATCCCCGAACGGCACGGCGGCGCCGGCTGCGGCCCCCTTGAGATGGCCGCCGTCGCCGAGGAGCTGGGCCGCGTCCTGTCACCCCACCCGTTCCTGCAGTCCGCCGTCATGGCGGTCGCGGCGCTGCGCGCGTGCGAGGCGGGCGACGAGCTGGCGGCGCTCGCCGGAGGCGGGACGAGCGCGACCGTGGTGCTGCCCGGCGACGGTGACCTGCGGCTCGACGGTGACCTGCTGACCGGCGAGGTGCCGTACGCGCCGGCCGGCGACCTGGTGCTCGCCTACGTGAACGGGCTGCTGGTGACGGCGGAGCCGGCGGAGCGCGAGACGTACGTGACGATGGACGAGAGCCGCCCGCTGCAGCGGCTGCGCTTCGATGCGGCCCCCGCACGGCTGCTCGGCGACGGCGGGTCATGGGCCCGCGTCCGCGACCTCGGCATCACGGCGCTGGCGGCCGAGCAGGTCGGCGGGGCGGCCCGGTGCCTGGAGATGGCGGTGGAGCACGCCGGGCGGCGACACCAGTTCGGGCGGCCGATCGGCTCCTTCCAGGCGATCAAGCACAAGCTGGCCGACGTGCTGCTGCTGGTCGAGTCGGCCCGTTCGGCGGCCTTGGGGGCGGCGGCGGACGTGGGCGAGGTGAGCGCGGCGATCGCGGGGTCGTACTGCACGGAGGCGTATCTGACGGCGGCGGGCGAGAACATCCAGGTGCACGGCGGCATCGGCATCACCTGGGAGCATCCCGCGCACCGCTACTTCAAGCGGGCCACCTCCGACGCCCAGCTCTTCGGCCCGCCGCAGGCGCACCGCGCCCGCCTGGGCGCGCACGTCTTCGGGGACTAACCGCCGAGCAGCTCTTCCCAGGGGTGGCGGGTGTTGGTGCGGCGGGTGGTGTCGAGCGCCTCGGCCAGCCGCCAGAGACCGGGGCGGGCGCGTACGGTGGCGCGGCCCATGGGGTCGATGGCGCGCAGCTCGAACCGCACGCCCATCACGTCGAGCACCGCCGAGCCGGGCCGGCCGGGCCCCGCCTGGGTGACCAGGGAGCCGTCGCGGCCGCGTACCTGCTCGGCGAGCAGCGCGGCCACCTCCGACGCGTAAGGCCCGTCGCGCCACTCGATGTGCCAGCTGTGGTCGGCGCCGCGCCACCAGGTGAGGTCGCGGCAGGACTCGATGAAGTCGGCCTCGGTCGCGAGCGCGGCCATCACCCGGCCGAACGCTTCGTACCTGCGGGCGCCGGTGAGCGAGAGTTCGTCGCCTGGGGAGGTGGACGTGCCGCTCTTGGTCCGCCGCAGCGCGTGCTTTCGCTTCACGAACACCCACTCTGATCGTCGCCGCGCCCTTCCCGCAAGTCTTTGCCGCTGATACGCTCTACCAAGCGAGCGCTTGGTTTCCTACTTCTCCGGAGGCGCGATGACGTCCCTACGGATCAGCCTGGGGTACGAGCTGGAGGTGCGCGGGCGCTCCAGGGACGTGGAGCGGCAGGCGTTCGGCAACGTGGTGGACCAGGTCGTGCTCGGTGACCGGCTCGGCTTCGAGGCCGCCTGGTTCGTCGAGCACCACTTCACCCGGGGCTTCTCCCACTCCTCGGCCCCCGACCTGGTCCTGGCCGCCATCTCGCAGCGCACCGAGCGCATCAGGCTCGGGCTCGGGGTGGTGCTGCTGCCGTTCCAGTCCCCCATCCGCACGGCCGAGCGCGTCGCCACGCTGGACGTGCTGAGCGGCGGCCGGGTGGAGTTCGGCACGGGGCGGGGCGCCTCGCCGCTGGAGTACCAGGCGTTCCGCCGGCCGTTCGAGCGGTCTCGGCAGATCTGGGAGGACTCGCTCGAGGCCACGCTGGCCATCTGGCAGGCCGACGGCGAGCCGGTCAGCCGCTCGAACGAGTTCTTCGAGATCCCCGACGTGGCCGTCTACCCGCGCCCGGTGCAGCGGCCCCATCCGCCGGTCTGGGTCGCCTCCACCTCGCTTGAGGGCTACCTGGCAGCCGCGCGGCACGGCTACAACCTGCTCGGCATGACGATGCTCAAGGGCATCGACGACGTCGCCGCCGACATCGCGGCCTACCGCGCCTGCCTGGCCGAGCACGGCTTCGACCCCGCCTCGCGGCGCGTCGCGCTGATGATCCCCTGGTACGTCGCCCCCACCCGCGACGAGGCCATCACCACCGCCGCCGACCCCGTGCTGTGGTACATCCGCCGCCAGGTCAACCTCGTCACCCCGCCCGGCTACTACGACGCCCGCCACGCCACCCACCGCGTGCTCGGGCAGCTCGCGGCCGGGCTGCCGCCCGAGGAGTCGATGGCCACGCTGCGCGAGCACCTCATGGTGGTGGTGGACGACGTGGAGGGCTCGCGCAAGGCCCTGGCCAGGATCGCCGAGGCCGGCGCCACGGACCTGATCATCCAGGCGCAGGTGGGCGGCCTCGCGCACGAGCACGTGTGCGCGTCGATGACGCTGTTCATGAAGGACGTGATCCGCTGATGGGGCGCCGGCCGACCCGTGACGATCGCAGGCTGAAGGACGTGATGCGCTGATGGGCCGTTGGCCGACCCGGGACGACCTCGGGGCCGCCGCCGGCTCCGCCTGCGGGCTGCTGCTCGTCTCCCCCGACGGCACGACCGCCGTCCCGCTCGGTCCCGACGACCACGCGCGTACGGCGCGGGCGCTGCGCGCGGCGGGCGTCGGCGAGCGTGACCGGGTCGTGGCGGCGCTGGCCGAGCCGGCGGGCTCGTTGTGGGCCGCGGCGGCGGCCGAGGTGGCCGAGGCGGGCGCGGCCGTCGGGCCGCGCGGCCGGATGCGGCTGCACCACGCGCTGACCGCGCTCAGGGCCACCACGCTGGTCGCCACCCCGACGGGCGCGATGGACTTCCTGGCCCGCCTGCACCTGGAGTTCCTGCTGGACCCGCTGGATCTCGGGCTCAGGACCATCGTGCTGACCGGCGAGATCGCCTCCAAGCGCACGATGGGGCACCTGGCGCACGAGTTCGGGGCGCGGGTGACGGAGGTGCTGGCGAGCCCGTTCGGCGGGGGCGCGCTGGCCTGGCGGGCGGCCGAGCAGGACCCGCTGACGCCGCTCGCGGACGACCTGCTGGCCCTGGCCTCGCCCGCCGAGGACGTGCTGACCGAGTCGGGGCCCGCCGAGCTCGTCCTCACCACGCCCGACGCCGTCCTCAGAACGGGTCTCGTCGCTCTTGGGCCTGGCCACGCCCCCGCGCACACCGTCGGGGAGCACGTGCTGGTCAGGGGGCTGTGGCTGGCGCTGCCCCGGCTGGAGAAGGCGCTGGCGCGCATCGACGGCGTGACGGGCTGGGAGCTGGCCGTCAGCAGGCAGGGGACGCTGGACACGGCGGCGCTGACGGTGACGTTCGGGCGCGAGAGCCTGATCGGCAACCCCATGTGGAAGGCGCGCATCGAGGAGTCCGTACGCGCACTCACCCCGATCTCCGTCGCCGTCGAGATCGCGCCGAATGTCTCCGAGAGCCCCGCGCCCGGCACCGTGAACGACCTGCGCGGCCACCACCTTGGAAGGGACCGGTCACTCATCACCTGAAAGCTAGGGGCAGCCCATGGAAACCTGGGAAACGCTTCCTCGCATGCTGCGCGACCAGGCGGAACGGCATCCCGATGACGTCGTGATCGCCGAGCCCGGCGGCCCGCGCCTCACCTTGGCGCAGCTGCGGGCGGCGGCGTCCGAGGTGGCCAGGGGGCTGCTCGCGCTCGGCGTCTCGCCTGGCGACCGGGTGGCTCTCTGGGGGGTGAACTCCGCGTCGTGGGTGGTCCACGCCTTTGGGATCTGGGACGCGGGCGCGGTGATCGTGCCGCTCTCGCCCCGCTACAAAGGCATCGAGGCGGGTGAGCTCATCGCCAAGACCGGCGCGGAGGTGGTGATCGCGGGGCCGGGGGCTTCCCCGGAGTTGCTGCCGGGAACGCGCGTCGTCCCCATGGGAGGGCTCGCCGCGCGGGCGCCGGCGCGGGAGGCCGAGGAACGGGCGCTGGCCGTACGGGACTCCGACCTGTGCGAGATCATGGCCACCTCCGGCACCACCGGCACGCCGAAGGGCGTCATGCTCGACCACGCGCAGATCCTGCGCGGCTACCTCGACTGGTCGGAGATCGTCACGCTCGGCCCGCACGACCGCTATCCGGTGATCGCCCCCTTCAGCCATGGTTTCGGGCTGAACGCCGGGCTCATCGCCTGTGTCATGCGCCGCGCCACCATGCTGCCGATCGCGTCGTTCGCGCCGGACGCGCTGATGTCGCTCATCGCGGGTGAGCGGGTGAGCGTGCTGGCCGGGCCGCCCACGCTCTTCTTCCGGGTGCTGGACGAGCTGGAGCGCGGCTCGTGGGACGTCTCGTCGCTGCGGGTGGCGATCTGCGGGGCGGCGGCCGTACCGGCTGCTCTGATCACCCGCCTGGTCGGCGAGGTCGGTCTCGAACGGATGATCAACGCGTACGGGCTGATGGAGGGCACGGTCGTCTCCATGACCAGGGCCGGCGACCCCATCGACGTCGTCGCGAACACCACCGGCAGGCCCGTCCCCGGCATCGAGGTCAAGGTCGTGGACGACGACGGCAAGGAGGTCGCGCCCGGCGAGCGCGGCGAGATCCTGCAGCGCGGCTACGGCGTGATGCGCGGCTACTGGGGCGAGCCCGAGCGCACGGCCGAGGTGGTGGACGCCGGCGGCTGGCTGCACACCGGGGACGTCGGCGTGCTGGACGAGGCGGGCAACCTCGCCATCGTGGACCGCAAGAAGGAGCTCTACATCGTCAACGGGTTCAACGTCTCGCCCGCCGAGGTGGAGTCGCTGCTGCTGCGGGAGGGCTCGCTGGCGCAGGCGGCGGTGATCGGGGTGCCCGACCCCGTCTCGGGTGAGGCGGGGGTGGCGTACGTGGTGGGCAGACCGGGCGTGCGTCCCGACCCCGCCGCGCTGATCGCCTGGGCCAAAGCCAACATGGCCGGTTACAAGGTGCCGAAGCGAGTCGTCGTGGTCGACGCCCTGCCCGTGAACGTCAACGGCAAAGTGGACAAGCTCGCGTTACGGCGTGATCGGCCGGTCGGCGAGTAGCCTGGGGATGCGGGTTCAGCCGTGGCGGCAAACGGGGATACATCGGTCACATCCCGGGCGCACGCACAACCGGCATAGGGAGGCAGCGTGACGTTGCACGTGGCGGTCATCGGGTCGGGCCCCGCCGGGATCTACACGGCCGAGGCGCTGGTCAAGCAGGCGGCCGAACCTGTCCAGGTCGATGTGCTGGAGCGGCTGCCGACGCCGTACGGGCTGGTCCGCTACGGTGTCGCGCCCGACCACACGTCCATCAAGTCGATCGCCAACTACCTGCGCAGGGTGCTGGAGCTGCCGCAGGTGCGCTTCTTCGGCGGCGTCACGCTCGGCTCCCACCTGTCGGTTGGCGACCTGCTCGGCGTCTACGACGCCGTCGTCTACTGCACGGGCGCGATGGTCGACAGGAAGCTCGGCATCCCCGGCGAGGACCTGCCGGGCAGCGTGGCCGCCACCGACTTCGTCAACTGGTACTGCGGGCACCCCGACGTCGATCCCGCGCGCTTCACGCTCGACACCTCCGAGGTCGCGGTCATCGGGGTCGGCAACGTGGCGGTCGACGTCGTCCGCGTGCTGGCCAAGACCGCCGAGGAGCTGCGCGCCACCGACGTGCCCCACGAGGTGCTCGAACGGCTCGGCGAGAGCCAGGTCAAGGCCATCCACATGGTCGGGCGGCGCGGGCCCGAGCACGCCAAGTTCACCCTCAAGGAGCTGCGGGAGCTGGGCGAGCTGGCCAACGCCGACGTGTGCGTGCGGCCGGATGAGGCCGTCGTGCTCGGCGCCGACTTCCCGCGTCAGGTGCAGGGCAACATCAAGGTGCTGCAGGAGTGGGCGGCGCGCGAGCCCGTCGGGCGGGCGCGCCGGCTCGACGTGCGGTTCTGGCTGCGGCCCGTCGAGATCCTCGGCACCTCTCGGGTGGAAGGGCTGCGGCTTGAGCGCACCCGTCTGTCGCCGGAGGGGCGGGTGGTCGGCACCGGCGAGTACGAGACGCTGCCCGTCGGGATGGTGTTGCGGTCGGTCGGGTATCAGAGTGTGCCGTTGCCTGGCGTGCCGTTCTCCGAGGCCACCTCGACGGTGCCCAATGTGGCGGGGCGGGTGCGGGAGCGGGAGTACGTCGCCGGGTGGCTCAAACGTGGGCCTACCGGGGTGATCGGCACCAACAAGTCGGATGCCGCTGAGACCGTCCGTACGTTGCTTTCCGACCTTGCCGGGTCGCCTCGGACCGGGTCGGGCGCCCTCGAGGCGCTGCTGGCCTCTCGGGGCGTGCAGCCGGTCACGTACGAGGAGTGGCTGGGCATCGAGGCGGCCGAGACCGAGCTGGCCCGGTCTTTGGGCCGGGGCGAGAGGGTGAAGCTCGTGGGCTTGGAGGCCATGCTCCGTGCGTGCCGTCCCTGAGGGGTTCTCGGAGACTTACCGGGTGCAGCAGGCCCGTTACCCCTCTGCCTCGGAGCCTGCCTGGCAGCCTGTCCACACCGTCTACGTCCCTGCTGACCGGTTTTCTTCTGGGACGGTCGCTGACTGGGGCGATACGGCGTCGTCACTAGTGAAGGCGCACCTTTCCGGCCCTGCCGAGGTGGCTTCCGTCTTCGACCTGCCTAGTGCTCTGGCGGCCGCCGTGCATGACAAGGTGCTGCGCAAGCTCGCCACCGAGCCCGTCGAGGATCTTCGGATCGACTTCGAGGACGGATACGGGGTGCGCGGTGATGCGGTCGAGGATGCCCATGCCGCTCAGGCCGCCGAGGCTGTCGCCGCCCTGCATGCCTCCGGGGCCTTGCCTAGGCGGTGGGGGGTGCGGGTGAAGTCCTTCGCCGATGGGGATCCTGCTCGGTCGGTGGGGACGTTGCGGGTCTTCTTGGCCGGGGTGGTGGGTGCGGTCGGGGAGGTGCCCGACGGATTTGTCGTGACATTTCCCAAGGTGTTGATGGAAGCGTACCTTGGGCAGTTTGTCGGGGTTTGTGGTGAATTGGAGGGTGAGTTCGGGACGCGACTGCGCTTCGAGATGCAGGTGGAGGCGCCGCAGACGCTGCCGTTCCTGCGCGGCGACCTCAACGAGTCGCTGGGCGGGCGGCTGGCCGCCGCGCACTTCGGGGTGTTCGACTACACCGCCGCGATCGGGCTGCCGCCGCACGAGCAGCGGCTCGACCATCCCGCCTGCGATCATGCCCGGCACGTGATGCAGACGGCGTTCGCCGGCACCGGGGTCGAGCTGTCCGACGGCTCCCTGGCCGCCTCGCCCGCCTCGGACCGTACGGCCGACGTCCACGCGCTGTGGCGGCGGCACGCCGACCTCGTCCGCCACTCGTTGCGGCACGGCTACTACCAGGGCTGGGACATGCACCCGTCCCACCTGGTGAGCCGCTTCGCCACCGTCTACGCCTTCCACCTGGCCCGCTACGACGCGTACCGGGAACGGGTGCTGGCCTGGCAGGAGCGGCGGGATGCGGGGGGCGGCGTGATGGACGAACCGGCCACCATCCGCACGCTGGCCGCCGCCCTGCGCCGCGCCGACCAGGCCCTCCCCTGATCGGGGCTTGTCAGTCGCGCTCGACCAGGGACCGCCACTGACGTACGAGCCGCCACTCCACCGGATCGGACCAGCTCGCCCGTACGGCGGACCCGACATGAAAGGCCCGTACGCCATAGTCGAGCAGCGCCGGCACGTGCGCAGGCCGCAACCCCCCACCCGCCAGCACGATCGACGCGTCACCCGCGTCGGCCCGCGCCTTGAGCACGGGCAGCCCGTCCCCCACCCCGGTCGGCGCCCCCGACGTCAGCACGGTGGCGAGATTCGGCAGCAGCCGCACGGCCCGCCACGCCGCATGCACATCCGCCGCATGATCAACGGCCCGGTGAAAAGTCCACGGCAACGGCGAGACGGCATGAATCAGCGCCTCGGTAGCCGCGAGATCCACCGCCCCACCACCATCAAGAAACCCGAACACGAACCCGGCCGCCCCCGCCTGAGCGAGCGCCTTGGCATCGCGGCTGAGCCGATCGAGCACGTCGGGATCGGCGGCGAAGTGGGCATCGCACCGCAACATCACCATCTGCGGAAGGGGGCACTCTGCGGCGATCGCGGCGACCGTCTCCGGGGAAGGAGTCAGCCCATCGGCCGCCATGTCGGCCACGACCTCCAGACGGTCGGCGCCGCCCTGTTCCGCGGCCACGGCGTCGCGCACGTTGAGCGCGATCACCTCAAGCAGGGATCCGGTCATGGAGGAGAGGTTATAGGGCTATCTGTCCCTTTGCGCCACTATGACCACCCTGCTGCCGGCCGATCACTGCTGATCATCGGACGGCTCCCTCACCCCTGCCGCCCTCTCCGCCGCAAGCTCGACCGCCACTTCCAAGGCATCACTCGCCACCTACCGCCGCTCGCCCGTAGACGTCGCAACCTCCCGCGCAAGGATCGCTCTGACTTCAGCGCTGAACACGCCCATGCTGCCTAAGAGCAACGTATAGTAGAAGAAGGTTTTTCCGGTCAGTCCCGCCACCCACCGGCTGATCATTTCCACCTCGCCGAGAATCTGCCTTCGGCAATACTCCTCGATGTCATACTCCCCATCGGGAGCAGATACCGTGCGGCCGTACGAAGCGCCGCGAAAGATCTCATCAAGTACGAGCCACGCATTCTCCGGCAACGAACCTTGCGCCCTCAAAAAGGCCAAGATTCTATCCACAACCGGCGCAGCCCCCGCATGCAAGTCCCCTTGATTAACCACCTCTCCAACAATGCGATGAAATGCCTCATCTCTCTTCGGTTCTTCCCCTTCGAGCAGGGCGTCGAGATACGGCACCAGCTCTGAAGCTCTCCCCGTAGCAGTTGGCACGGAGCTCCAGTCCCACCCCATCACATCACCTTTCCCAAGATCCGCCAGGCTCTGGTACAGCGCCAGGGGGAAACTGGCTTCTCTCGTAGTCGTCCTGACAACGAACATTGCATACTTCAGCCACTCGACCTGTATCGGGGTACATAGAATGGCCGTAGCGGAGAGTCCTCTCTCGGAGAGCCGCGCGGGCAGGCGCGCTCGCGGCAGACCTGCGCCTCTTGTGCCAGCGCAGGCTTATCGACTCCCGGCCAACGCACAGGTCGCGCGGAAAGGTGACTACGCATTCCTTGACCCGGGTGGCGAACACCGCGCAGGCCGGGCACGCCTTCGAAAACCCGTAACACTCGCTCCACCTCGGACGAGAACCGCTTCACCACATATCCCCGCACCAACGCCTCATGAAGCCACTCCGCATTCCGGGGAAACCGAGTATGTGATGTCCACCTTAGAAACTGCCGGGGCACTTCTCAGGTCGTCTTATTCCGAGCCCTGCGCTCTTCGGCGAGGTCAACCGCAACTTCCAGCTGATCCATGGCGGAGTCAAGCCGAGGACCGCTGGACTTCGCTATCTCGCGCTCCAGGATCGCAATCGCCTTATCGCTGTCCTCCCCTATGTCGCCTAGCAAAAAGGCCGCATATGAGAAGTCCTCTCCATCCAGCCGCATCACTACTTCATCGATAACAGGTAGAGCGCTGAGAACGGAACAACGACAATACTCTTCAACTTCATAGCGCTCATCATCGACAACCAACGAACGGCCGGAAGAGGAGCCGCGATAAATCTCGTGCAGTATCAACCACGCCTCTTCGTGCAAGTACCTCTTCAGACGCAGCTCAGCCAAAATCACGTCTGTCACCGCCGCAGCCGAGCTGAAGAGGTCACCTTGGTTCACAACCTTGCCATCCAGCGCCGAAAATGCCTCCGCCCGCTGACTTCTGGAGCCGTGCAGAAGCTTGTCGAGGACTGGCGGAACACCGGTAGCATCGCCATTCAGGATTTCGAGCTGCTGCCAGTCCCATGTCATCTATGTTCCTCGCGCTTTCTTGCCGCATTACCAGCGCCGGTCCGGCGGAACCTGCGAAGGTTTTATCCAGCCCCTACATCTGCCGCAGAAGTCTGCCTCTTTCATCGAATCGGGATGTGCAGGATGACCGAACCTAATATCCTCCGGATCTGAGCCGCCTGCGACAAGCTCATCGCGAGCCAGATTCTCCGCGCAGTGAGTTGATGGCACACCTCGCTCAGATCGCTTCACCCCTACAGCGACCCTGCCTGTTTTGCAGTCGACCGCTCCGACAATCATGACATGCTTTCTTCGCTGCGTGTTCGACATCTCCTCGCGCACTTGATCGCGAGCCCGGTCAGCGATCTCCCAGCATTGTTCGTCAGAGTAGGGTGGGCCATCGTTGTGGACGAGGATGGCCTGGCTGCCGGCCGCCACATGGTAGGTGTGGAAGTCCTCGACTGTCAGGTTGTGGACGCGTTGGGTGGCTGTGCGGTGGGCGACTGCGGTGATCTGGACGTACGTGCCGGCTGAGGTTTGCAGCCACATGCCGGGCTGCAGGGCGCCGGCGGTCAGCCAGGCCTTGCGCTTCGGGACCCAGAACGGGTGGTTGTCCGTCGCTGTGATGACGTCCTTAGCGCCGTCCACCGTGACGGTGATGTCGACCAGTTTCTTGAGGCCCTTGCTGCTGATCAGAGCCAGGACCGGGCGGGCTTCCGTGCGGCCGGTCGCCGGGTCGGTGGCCACTACCTCGTCGCCGGTCTCCACCTTTTCGATCGGCTTGGTCGAGCCGTCGGCCATCAGGACCGGGGTGCCGGGGACGAAGCTGTTGGGGAGGGCGCAGGTGGTGCCCGGCGGGTCCACCGGGACGTCCGGGATCGTGGCATCGACGATGTCCTCGATCACCTTGTCCGCGATGTCCTCGGCGGCGTTCTCTCCAAGCTCCTCGGCGACGTCCTTGGCGCACGAGATCAGGCTGCGGCACAGCATGTCACCGTCATAGTCGACCCCTTCGTAGTCGACGCCCGCGGTGGCTATGTCGGCGACCTCCGCCTCCTCCAAGACCATCTCGGTGGCCTCGTTGGCGGTCTCGTTCTTCTTCTTCGTCGTCGAGGTCTTCGTCTTCGGCTTCGAAGCCGTCTTCTTCGTGCTCTTTGGCTTCTTCGTCGTCTTCTTCGGGGTCTTCGCCTTCGGCTTCTTGACCTTGGGGGTCTTGACCTTCGGCGACTTGGCCACGGGCCTGGTCGGCTTCTTCGCCGCCGCCCTGGTCGTCTGCTTCTTGGTCGTCGACTTCTTCTTGGTTGTCGACTTCTTCTTGGTCGTCGGCTTCTTCGGTTTCCCGCCCTTCTTGGTGGCCTGCTTGCTGCCACTCTTGCCTCGCTGGGTGGCCTTCTTGACGCCATTCTTGGCGGCCTGCTGCGTGGCCTTTCTGCCGCCTGTCTGGGCGGTCTTCTTGACCGCCTGCTTGACGCCCTGCTTGACCACCTGCTTGACGGCGGCCTTGGCGAACTGCTTGATCGCCACCTGGGCCGCCACCCGCACCACCGCGAACAGGATCGGGATGCAGAACGGGCAGTTGCCGGACGGGTCGGTGTAGGCGAGCGGGTTGCCGCCCGCGTAGGTGTAGCGGTTGAGGTTGATCGACGGGTACGGGTCGATCGTGAAGTCGTCGCGCGAGGCGAAGCCACCCGTGCCCGGGATGTACCAGCGGGAGGCCATGTTGACCTTGCCGGTGTTCGGGTCGGTGTAGGCGCCCTGGTAGCCCAGCCGCCGCTTGGTACCGTTACTCGCGATGACCTCACCGAACGGGTTGTACGCGCTCGAGTCCACCAGCGCGTCGCCGGTGAAAGTGGCCACGACGTCGTCGTGCTAATCACTGAGCACGGTCGAAGGCTGTTGCCGTCAACGTAGCTGTCAGGACGTATGTGGTCGTCAGCGATTCGGCGTCGTGACACTGCTCCTCCAAGTAAAGGATTTGCTACACTTCTGGGCGTGGAGGAGTGGGAGATCCGCGTCACCAACGAGATCCTGGCCTGGATCAACGCCCTGGACGAACGATCCCGGGTGCAGGCCGTCGATGCCATCGACCGACTGGCCGAGGCCGGCCCGAGCCTGGGCCGCCCGCTGGTCGACAAGTTGGAAGGCTCCCAGGTCCACAACCTGAAGGAACTGCGTCCCGGCTCGGCAGGCCGCTCCGAGATCCGGATCTTGTTTGTGTTCGATCCGTGGCGGTCGGCCATCTTGCTGGTCGGCGGGGATAAGTCCGGTGACTGGTCGGGCTGGTATCGGCAGGCCATCCCCCGCGCCGAAGAGCTGTACGCGAAGTACCTGGCCGAACGCGAGACGGAGGAGAAGGACCGATGACGAACTTTCCCAAGTGGAACGACGTCCGCGCCGACATCGTGGCCACCTCCGGCGGCGAGGAGGCCGTGGCCGAGGCCCGGCGGCGCAATCAGGCCTACATCGACGGCTACCGGCTGGCCGAACGGCGCAAGAGCCTGGGCCTGTCACAGACCGAGGTCGCTGACCTGATGGGAGTGACCAAGAGCCGGGTCTCCCAGATCGAACGCGGTGAGGTGTCCACCGTGGAGACCATCGCCCGCTACGTGCAGGCCCTCGGCGGGCAACTCCAGATCTCGGCCGTGTTCGGCGATGACCTGTACATCCTGCGCGGCACCGACACCCACGCCGCGTAACTCGAACACCATCTTCACGCCCCGATCACACAAAACCCGAGCAGCGACAGAGCGACCGCGACGCACACCAGCTCGGAGTCGGTCAGCACCGGGGGCGGCCCGTCCATCGCGGTCCCTTCAGCTCATCGTCGATCTTCACCACCATCCGGATAACGCATACCACCGGCATACTCCCGAAGCCCGCCGTACGCATGCAACCGCCAGGTGACACCTCAGACTTTCAACCTCTGTACCGGGCCTCCTGGCAGCTACCCGGGCCGGACTTTCACCGGCAAGCGTCGACGAGCTTACGAACAACAAGATCAGCCACTACGTCACGGCTTCACCTCCTGCTCTGCTGGGCGCACGAAAAGAGGTCACTGATTTGGGCGACGAGGCTTATCTGTGTTCGCGTGCAACGCACGCCTCTTCATAGTCCAGGATAGCTTTTGCGGACTCACGGTCGATGAGACCATGAACAACCCTGTAATCAACCTCCGGCGGCACATCGACAGCAAGCAGAGACTGGATTGGACCGGCCTCGGCCTCACAGCCAAGCTGCTCCAGTTCTCGCCTAACTCGGACCTCGGCATCTTCCCGGAAGAAGATAAGTCGGAGAGTTGAATGACCCCTCGCAGACAGCAGTTTGGAGAACCGCCCCTCACCGGCAGATGCGCGATAGGAGACGAAATCCCCTTTGCTGATTCCAACCACAAATAAAGGGACGCTGAGAACTTCTCCCACGCCGTCAGCGAGCGGCCTGACCCAGATTCCCTCTCGTATAGGGAGGGCAGCCGTCCGGGTCCTGTTCGAGCGGAAAAACCACACGAACAGAACTAACACTTGAAGCAGACATGCTACCCTCGCACTTCTATTGCCGCTAAGTAGAGACAGTAACGCTTTCCGTGAGCCTTAGCATCCGAAACTACAGCGGCTTTTTTGGGGGGTGTTACTCCAGCGAGCGTTGCAGGGCACACATCACCCGACCATTCCAGGGAGATGCTGGACCGCCTAGCGACTCGGGCCAAATGTATCGTTCGCGTTTCGCGAGGATCAGGAGAAACGCTTTTACGTGAAGACTGCGCAGGAATTGTCTCAACACTGCAGTCATCACAGACAGTTAACCTACCATTGTTATTCCGGGATTTCTCGACGACCTTACGCTTGCCGGCGGGCGTAAATGGCTTACCCGCACCGTGTCATTTCAGCATCCAGATCTGTGGTTACGCTCGCGAGTCTACTTCAAATCGACACGGACTGGTGTTGTGAACGAGGACGGCACTCGGCGGACCGGGAGAATGGGCCAAAGCACAGCTGAAGACCTGGCGTACCCCGCGCAAACTCCGCTGCTGCCCACTCCTCGCAGGTCAGCTCGTCAGAGCGATCCTCGTCCTTCAGCGCCGCGAGGCGGGATGAAAAGCACTCACAGGATCGTAAGATAACCGTCGCTGCTAGAGCTATTTCCTCGCCACGCGAATGAGTGCTTCCGCCTCGGCGCTTCTGTCTACAAGCTCGGCCGCCATCCTGATCTCCTGATCGGACATCGAGCGAGCCAGCGATATCGCCTCATGAACGCCGTCCCCATCGCCAAAGTCGAGCAATTTGAGGAACCAGCGCACGGCCTGCACCTTGTCCACCGGCCCGCCCACTCCGTCTCGATACCACTCCGCCAGCGTGTAGATGACCCTTGAAACGCCACCTGACGCTGCCACGCCATAATGGACGCGGGCCTGCGCGAAGTCCTGCTGCGCCGCGAACTGGTCGCCCAGAACAGCGTTGGCGGCCGGCAGTCCTTCGTCGGCGGCCCGGCGCAAAAATTCCAGCCCCTTGACTTCGTCCTGTTCGACGCCAGCTCCCTGTAGGTACATCATCGCCAGATTGAAGAGAGCGAACAGGTCGCCCGAGAGGGCCGCAGACTCGAACAGCTCGCGAGCCGCATCGAGATCCCGCTCTACACCTATACCATTGGCGAGCATCGAGCCCAGCCCACGTTGGCCAGCCGGGTGGCCAGCCTTGGCCGAGGCGACGAATAGCCGGTACGCCTTCTCCGGCTCCCTAAGGCGTTCCAGGTAGAGCCCGGCAACCAAAGCTTGGACATCCGCTCGCCCCTCGGAAGCAATCTCCTCAAGCTGCGGAAGCATGCGCATCAGTTGCTTGCCGGCTGCGGCATCCCCCCGCACGAGTGCCTCGTGCAGTTGCTCCGCCAACTCGAAGAGATCACTACCGGATCGATTCGCCATCGTGTCAAACCTCGCCTACCCTGGCCCACAAAGATTACCCATGGTACTGGAAACCGGGGTCGGCAACAACCGTAGTTTACGGTTTGAACTGATAACGTCCGCTGGGATCATTTACTGCTAAACATTGCCCGGTATGACGAGCCATATCCGTGAAGAAATCGAAGCAGTCATCACACATCGGCCTCGTTACCGTTACCTCCTCGCCCGGCCTGAGGGTCGCTGCCTGCTTCTCTGCATGGGACAGGTAGTAAGCGCCTGCTCCTGCTTTATTGTCGCGAAAGTCGGGAACGCGGCCCTTACCAATCGAGTCCTGCACTTTAAGGACATCTTCTAGACTGGGGCGTTCAAATCCGTCCGGGACAGTGTCCGCATAACCGCTGAGAGTGAAGATACCGTCTACGTACGCTGCCGTCTTCTTCGGGTCGTAGGACGGCCACTTGATCCTATCGTTGTGAACGAGGATCGCTTGACTGCCGGCCACCACGTGGTAGGTGTGGAGGTCCTCGACGGTCAGGTTGTGGACGCGTTGGGTGGCGGTGCGGTGGGCGACTGCGGTGATCTGGACGTACGTGCCGGCTGAGGTTTGCAGCCACATGCCGGGCTGCAGGGCGCCGGCGGTCAGCCAGGCCTTGCGCTTCGGGACCCAGAACGGGTGGTTGTCCGTCGCTGTGATGACGTCCTTAGCGCCGTCCACCGTGACGGTGATGTCGACCAGTTTCTTGAGGCCCTTGCTGCTGATCAGAGCCAGGACCGGGCGGGCTTCCGTGCGGCCGGTCGCCGGGTCGGTGGCCACTACCTCGTCGCCGGTCTCCACCTTTTCGATCGGCTTGGTCGAGCCGTCGGCCATCAGCACCGGGGTGCCGGGGACGAAGCTGTTGGGCAATGCGCAGGTCGTGCCGGGCGGGTCCACCGGGACGTCCGGGATCGTGGCGTCGATGACCTCTTCGATGACCTTGTCCGCGATGTCCTCGGCGGCGTTCTCTCCAAGCTCCTCGGCCACGTCCTTGGCGCACGAGATCAGGCTGCGGCACAGCAGGTCACCGTCGTAGTCGACCCCTTCGTAGTCGACGCCCGCGGTGGCGATGTCGGCGACCTCCGCCTCCTCCAAGACCATCTCGGTGGCCTCGTTGGCGGTCTCGTTCTTCTTCTTCGTCGTGGTCTTCTTCGGCTTCGAAGCCGTCTTCTTCGTGGTCTTCTTGGGCTTCTTCGTCGTCTTCTTCGGGGTCTTCGCCTTCGGCTTCTTGACCTTGGGGGTCTTGGTCTGCGGCTTCTTGACCTTGGGAGTCTTGACCTTCGGCGACTTCGCGACCGGCCTGGTGGGCTTCTTCGCCCCCGCCCTGGTCGTCTGCTTCTTGGTCGTCGACTTCTTCTTCGTGGCCTTCTTCGGTTTCCCGCCCTTCTTGGCCGCCTTCTGGCCGGCCTTCTTTCCCGCCTGCTGCGCGGTCTTCTTCCCGGCCTGCTGGGTACCCTTCTTGGCGGCCTGCTGCGCGGCCTTTCTGCCGCCCGTCTGAGCGGTCTTCTTGACCGCCTGCTTGACGCCCTGCTTGACCACCTGCTTGACGGCGGCCTTGGCGAACTGCTTGATCGCCACCTGGGCCGCCACCCGCACCACCGCGAACAGGATCGGGATGCAGAACGGGCAATTACCCGAAGGGTCGGTGTAGGCGAGCGGGTTGCCGCCGGCGTAGGTGTAGCGGTTGAGGTTGATCGACGGATACGGATCGATCGAGAAGTCGTCGCGCGAGGCGAAGCCACCCGTGCCCGGGATGTACCAGCGGGAGGCCATGTTGACCTTGCCGGTGTTCGGGTCGGTGTAAGCGCCCTGGTAGCCCAGCCGCCGCTTGGTACCGTTACTCGCGATGACCTCACCGAACGGGTTGTACGCGGTCGAGTCCACCAGCGCGTCGCCGGTGAAAGTGGCCACGACGTCGTCGTGCTGGTCGCTCAGCACGCCCAGCTGGACGCCGTTCTCCGCCAGGCTCACCAGCCTGCCGTCGGGGTCGCGGCCGAAGCGGGCCTTGACGGTGCCGGCCGGGTCGGTGACGGCGGCGATGTCGTTCTCGATGCCGGTGTAGACGAAGCGCTCCTCCTGCCCGCCCTGGGTGCGCGAGGCGAGGCGGCCGAGGCCGTCGTAGGTGTAGGTGGCGTCCCCGTCGGAGACCAGGTTGTCGAAGGCGTCGAACTTGAGCTGCTTGGTGACGCCGTTCGTGGTCTCGGTGGCGAGGGTGCCGCGCGGCGTGTACGTGTACTCCGTCCCGCCGCCCGACAGCAGCCGGTTGCGCTCGTCGAAGACGAAGGACGTGTCCCCGACCTTGACCCGGTTGCCCGAGTCGTCCCACTCGTAGGTGGTCGTGGTGCCGTCGGGAGCCGTCCAGGAGGTCATCCGGTCGGCCTGGTCGTAGGTGTAGGTGTTGCTGCCCGCACCGGCCGTGCCCGCGGTGACCTTGGAGCGCAGGTTGTCGTTCTTGTCCCAGCCGTAGGTGATCTTCGCCAGCTGGCTGCCGGCGGCGTTGCGCAGGGTGTGGCTGGTGATGCGGTCGAGGTCGTCGTAGCCGAACTCCTGCTTGCCTCCGGGGCTGGCGGAGGTGAGCGTCCTGAGGCGGTCGGCGGCGTCGTAGTCGTAGGTCAGGGAGCGGCCGCTGACCGCGTCGCTGAAGGTCTTCAGTCGATCGGCGGCGTCGTAGCCGTACGTCGTGGCGCCGTTGACGTCCTGCTTCCTGGTGGCGTTGCCGTAGGCGTCGTAGGTGAAGGCCGCCGTCTGCGTGCCGCCCTTGGCGACCCTGGTGAGCAGCCCCCGGTCGTTGTAGTCGAGGGTGTAGTCGCCGACGACGGTGTTGCGGCCGGCCGCGTCGTAGTCGAACGTCCACCGCGGCGTGTCCACCTCCGCGCCCGTGCCGCTCTGCTCGGTGAGGCGGCCGAGCGCGTCATAGGCGTGGTCGACGCGCACCCCGCCGGGGTACCGCGCCGAGATCATGTTGCCGCCGGCGTCGTAGACGTAGGTCCACGTTCGGTCGGCCTCGTCCGGGTGCGCGGTGGTGGCCGGCTCGATCGTGCGCTCGGCCAGGCCGAGGCTGTTGTACGTCGTCCAGAACGCGTTGCCGCGACCATCGGTGGCCCTGGTCGGCGAGCCGGCGATGTCGTAGCCGTACGTGGTGGTGATCGACTTGTCGGCCGAGACCGGCTCGACCAGCTTGGTCAGCAGGTCCGTGGCGTCGTACGTGCTCCGGACCGTGTGGCCTTCCGGCGTGGTCTCCGAGATCTCGTTGCCCGCCGCGTCGTAGGCGTAGCCGGTCGTCCGCAGGACCTTCCCGGTGTCGTCGGCCTCCTTGAGCGCGGTGAGCCGGCCGGCGAGGTCGTACTCGCTGAGCGTGGAGTTGCCCAGCGCGTCGGTGACCTTGGTCGTCCGCCCGGCCGGATCGTAGGCGTAGGAGACGGCGTTGCCCGCCGGGTCGGTCTCCTCGGTGATCTCACCGGCCGCGTTCACCTCCCACGAGGTGGTCCGGTTCAGCGGGCCGACTTCCTTCGTCCGGTCGCCGGCGTCGTTGTAGGTCAGCAGCGTGGTGAACGCCTCGGCCGCCGGTTTGCGCTCCAGCACCGTCGTCTTGTACATCCGGCCCAGGCCGTCGTAGTCGCTCTCGACGCGTGCCCCGGTCGGGTCGACGGCGGCGCGCAGCTCCCCGGCTAGGTTGTACTCGTACACCCACTGCCCGGCTGCCCGGCCGGTGGCGGCGGGCTCGGTCACGCGGACCCGGTTGCCCAGCGCGTCGTACTCCGTCACCCAGGTCGAGCCGCGCGGGTCGGTGTACTTCGTCACCTGGCCCGCCGGGTTGTAGGCGAAGGTCTCCTTCGGCGTCAGCGTCGGGCCGCCCGGCTGCTGGTACGGGAACCCGGTGATCGACACCAGACGTCCCAGCCGGTCGTAGGCGGAGGTGGTGACCGCGCCGGCCTCGTCCACCTCGTGCGTACCCCGCCCCGCGCTGTCGTAGCCGAACTTCACGCTCGGCCTGGCCCGCCTGGGCTCGGCGCCGTACTCCTCCACCGCGACCTCGGGCGCCTTGACCTCGACGAGCCGGCCCGCCGCGTCGTGGCGGTAGTGGGTGGTGAAGCCGGCCTCGTCGGCGCCCGAGGCGTTGCCGCGCGGGTCGACCGACTCGACGATCAGGCCGCGCTCGTCGACCTTCCAGCGCGTGGTGACGTCCTCGTCGCCGTTCTCGACGGTACGCCGGACGAGCACGTCGTCGTCGTTGTAGGCGAACTCGACCGACTCGGCGCGGCTGGTGCCCGCGCCGGTCCTGGTCATCTTCGTGACGTTGCCGTTGGCGTCGTAGACGTAGGCGGTCTTGCGAGCCAGGTCCGCCGGGTCGAAGGTCTCGGACGTCACCCGCCCGGCGGCGTCGACCGTGTAGCTGATCTCCTCGATACGGCTCGCGCTCTGCGTGGGGGTGCCGCCGGCGGCCACGTGGACGAGGTTGCCGGCCGCGTCATAGGTGTTCTCCTCCAGCACGACGTCGCGGGTGCTGGTCGAGCCGTTCAGCTTGGCGCCCTTGGCGACCACCCGGTGCAGCAGATTGTCGCCGTGGTAGACGTACTCGGTCTTGCGGCCCTCTGGCAGCGAACGCAGGCTCAGGCGCCCGCCCGGGTCGTACGTGAGCTCCTCCAGCACCACGTCCTTGGCCGGCTGCGGCGAGACCGGGCTGCCGGTGTAGCCCTTGAGCGTCGTGCTGTGCAGCTCGCCGCGCCGGGTGTAGGTGTACTCGAAGCGGTTGCCCAGCTCGTCCACCATGTGGGTCTGGTTGCCCATGGCGTCGTGGCCATAGGAGACCGTGCCGCCCTCGGGGCCCATCACCGCGGCCACCCGGCCGAAGTCGTCATAGGTGTAGGTGATGGTGCGCGGCGGGTCGCCGCCGGTGAGGTCGGAGGCGGTCTCGGTGAGCGCGTTGCCGTCCGGGTCGTAGGTGTAGGTCACCTCGGAGGTGTGGGTGACGTCCGTGACCTCGTTCTTGATGCCGGGTCCCCGGGTGGACAGCAGCCGGCCGACGGCGTCGTAGGTGTACGTCGTCCGCACCCCGTCCGGGTGTTCCTCCGTCACCTCCGTCTTCGAGGTCATCCGGCCCAGCGGGTCGTGAGTGTACGTGGTCACCAGCCCGGCCGGCAGCCGGACCTCGGCGTGGTCGCCCGCCGCCGTGTAGGCGTGGGTGGTCGTCTTGCCCCGGAAGTCGGTCTCCGTCTTCACCAGGCCGGCGGGCGTCGTCCCGCCGCCGACGGCCGGTTCTGTGCCGTCGGTGTAGGTCACGGTGGTGGAGCGGCCGTCGGGGAAGTCGGGGGTGGCCGGGGTGGTCTGCTTGACCTGCTCGCCGTACTCGTTGTACTCGATCGTGGTGAGGTAGCGGTTGTCCGTCTCGCTCGACGAGCGGGCGTCCCGTTCGTGGGTCAGCCGGTTGTTGCGCGGGTCGAGCGGCTTGTCCTTGTCCCAGTAGTAGTCGCGGTAGACGTACTGGCAGTCGCCGGCCCTGCGGCAGGTCTTGATCCTGATGGCGTTGCCACGCTTGTCGTGCCACTGCTGCGAGACGGTGCCGTTGGGGTCTGTCTGCTTGACGGCGAACCCGCCGGTGTCGTACGAGTACGTGGTCTTGCCGCCCGCCTCGTCGACCGTGTACGCCAGCCGCTTGTTGCGCAGCGAGTCGTAGGCGTACTGCAGGGTCTCGCCGCGCGGATCGGTGAGCGTGATCTTGTAGAGCCCCTCGACCCAGTCGATCTCATAGTCGCCGAGCCGCCAGGTGCCACCGTCGCCGTCGGTGTGCGTCAGGAGCGCGTCGGTCGATGGGTGGTAGGTGTTGCTGGCCCAGACCCGGCCGGAGGGCAGCGTGGTCTTGACGAGCTTGTGGCTGGCCTTGGCGCGGGCCGCGAAGTGCGCCTGCACCTCGGCCTCGGTGAGCGGCTTGCCGTACACGGCGAACTCGTCGATCGAGCCCTTGAACGCGAACGCGCCCGACGTGGTCTGGCCGGCGGGGATGTCCCGCCAGGAGGTGGCGCGGTCGCCGCTGCCCAGGAACGCCTCCGCGAGGTAGCCGGTGGGGCGCGTGCCGGTCAGCTCACCGACGAGTTGCCCGTCCAGGTACAGCTTCTGCGTGTTCCCGTCCACGGTGAGCACCACGTGGTGCCACTGGTCGTCGTTGACGGCGCCGGTGGACGTGATCGGGGTGTAGCTGCCGTCGACGTAGCCGAGCTGGCCGCGCAGCTTGCCGTCGGTGCCCACGTACACCACGGGCTCGGTCGCGCCGAACTCGTAGCCGAACTGGCCGGCGGACAGGACGATGCCGTTCTGCGAGGTCTTGATCCAGCCCTCGACGGACATCGAGTTCTGAGCCTTGTCCAGCATGTCGAAGGGCAGCATCATCGTGGACTTGGTGAAGGCGGCCGCGGTGTCGGCGGTGCCCTCCAGGGCACCCGGCTGCCCGACGGTGACGTTCTTGTAGATGCCGTCGCCGCCCTCGCTGCCCAGGTTCGCCGCGGGTTCGAGCCGCGCGTCACCCAGCCGCCAGTAGCCGAGCGGCTCGGAGTCGAGCACGAGGCCCTTGTAGCGGGAGCCGTCGCCGTAGGCGTAGGCGGTGCAGTTCGGCGCGGCGGCCGGTGAGCAGACCGAGGTGAGGTTCCCGTCGGTGTAGGAGTAGGTCCAGGTCTGCGCCGTGCCGTCCACCGGGTCGGTGGAGACCGTGGCCACGCGGTGGCCGTCCCAGGTGAAATGCAGCGCCCGGCCGCCGGGGCCGCTCACCGTGTCGAAGGTGCCGTCGGCGTTGTAGGTGAGCGTCTGCGCCCGCCCACGGTTGTCCTCGATCTTGGTCAGCCGGCCGTTCTCGTTGAAGACATACGTCGTCGCGTACGTGTCCATGAGCCGCCAGCCGCCGCCCTCGACGTCGGCGAGCGTGTCCTTCCTGCCCGGCGGGGCCTGGTAGGTGCCGTCGCCCTTCGGCGCGAAGCGGACCCGGCGGCCGCTGGCGTACGTGACCAGCAGCCCGGTGATCGTCGAGCCCGAGCGCTCGGCCACGATGTTCATGTCCCAGGTGGCCGACCAGCCGGGGCCGAACATGCCGTCGGTCCGCGAGTCCAGGCTGTTGTACGTGCGCACCACGGCCAGGTCAGGCCCCGCCACCTGCACCTGCGCGTCCACCACCGTGGTGGTGTAGTTGCCGGAGGCGAGCGAGAACTCCTTGCCGTCACCGAGCTGCTCACCCAGGTGCGGGCTGTTGAACGGCTGCGGCGACTGCGTGCCGATGAGCTGCTTCTCGGACGTCGCCGTGGCCCGGCTCTCCGGGTCCGTGACGCGGACCCACCACTCGTACTGCTTGCCCCATTCCAGCCAGCCGGCGGTCACCTTCCAGGTGTCGGCGCCCAGCATGTCGGAGGAGTTCCAGCAGGGCGGGTCGGGCGGCGGAGGGAAGACGACCTCGTCGGTCTCCTCCGGCTTCTCGCAGATGCTGTAGCGATAGCGCATCTCGATCCAGGGCCCGCCCAGCCGCGAGGCACGGACGGTGAACAGCGGCGTCGTGGTGCCGACCAGCGAGCCCGCCACCGGGTAGACCGCGTCGATGAAAGGGAACGTGTCGGCCGCGGTCGCGACGTCCCGCTGTTCCGCGCGTCTGATCGCGGGAGGCAGCTCAGATTCGGGTTCCTTGTCCGGTTTCAGCGCCGTCCGCGGCCATCCGCCGGCGTCGCGGGGCAGGGCGCCCGGCACGTACGGGTCCTGCGCGTCGTCCGACGCGGTTTCCCCGGCGGGCCGGCCCGTCATCTCGGGCAGGGCCTCGGCGCCGCGTAACGGTGCCTGCCGCGTCACGAAGCCGGTCTGCTGGACGCTCACCTCGGCGGCGACGGGCATCGCCGGTAACTGGAGCAGCCCCGGCAGCCCGGCGATCAGAACGAGAGCCGCCGTCCGGGAGAGGAAGGCATGCGACAAGAATCTGCGCACGGCGCGTCACACTCCGAACCACAACGAGGGACGCCCCTGACCAGGGCGTCGGACGTCGCTCCACCCCACCGGCAGGCGCGTGCCTGACTCGTGCGGCTCTGGAGCTCTGACTGAACCGGGCAAAGCGTAACTAGCCAACCGTCAACCCGACAAGATCGACTTTGCTGTCGTTTCTGTACGGAATGTGACGTTCCGCATGGACCCCGGCGGGGGGTGGGACCGGGGCCGGCGGTGGGTCAGGCGCTGATCAGCTCCGCCATCGTGAGGTCACGGAAGGCCGTGGCCGGCACGTCCTCCGAGGGGCGCTGGAAGAGCGCGCCCGACGACCGATGCGGCAGGTCCACCGTGCGGACGTGGCGGAAGCCGCGGCTGCGGTAGTAGTCCTGCAGTTGCGGGTTGCTCTTGGCGCAGTCGAGCCGCAGCCAGGGCAGGCCGGACGCGTACGCCATGGAGCAGGCCCAGTCCAGCAGGGCGTCACCGAGGCCGGAGCCGGACCAGGGACGGGCGACGGCCAGCTTGTGGATGTAGAGCGCGGCCCCCGGGTCGTCGGCGGGTTGCCAGAACTCGGGGTCGGCGTGGTCGTCAAGGGCTATGGTGGCCACAGGCGGGGCCGATTCGTCGGGGTCGAGATACCTGAGCTCGTCATCGAGCAGGAAGAGCACGCGTTCGGCGATGAGCGGCTCGATCCGCTCGGGGCCGAACCCTCCCCGCGGCCACTGCCGCACTCCCCGCATGTACAGCCACTCGGCGGTGTCGGCGAGCAGCGTGAGTACGCCGGGAAGGTCCGCGGGTTCCGCTCTGCGCAGGGAGAGCGGGTGCAGGAGGGTGGTGGTGTGCATAAGACAAACCCTTCGATGCCGTGGGTGTCCGCAGCGGCACGATGCGTAATGGCGCAATGGTGCGCTGGGGCGAAATGGGGCCATATACCCGATGTATATGGATAAATGGCGATTTAGGGGAGTATGCACGACTCCCCATGGCCAGCGAGGCGGCTAATTCTCGCTGCGCCCGGCCGGCGGGATCACCCCTTCACCCACGAGCTCTCAGCGGCGATCGAGCTCGTATCTGATCAGATGTTTGTCGGCTGGCAAAACCGACACGGCGACACGCACAGGCATGTCAGCCCGGTCGTACCCCACTCTGACGTACACCATGACTGGTGTACCGAGTTCGAGCTGGAGACGCTCTGCCTCCTCCTGGTTGGGCATGCGCGCCCAGATGTCGTCGACGACGCGCACCTGCGCATGGCCCAGCTCCTCCAGCACCCGGTTCGCCCCTCGCGCGATGTCACCGGGCCTGGCGATCTCGGAATCTGCGACTAGATCACGGGGAAAGTAGGAGTCGTTGGTGTTGTACGGCTGTCCGTCCACGAACCGCAGACGGCGTCTCACCACCGCCAGCTCCCCATCGGCCAGCTCGAGCCTGCTGGCGATCTCCTCGACCGGAGACACCGTCAGGACCTCGATGTACTGGCTGGGCGCCCGGCCCTCCTGCGCGACGGCGTAGGCGAAGGCCTCGCGAAGTTCCCCGCTGGGTTGTGGCTCCAGCTCCCGTTGCGGATAGATCAGTAACGGGCGCCGGTCTCTGACCACCGTGCCGCGCCGCGGCGTGCGCGTGACGAGCCCCTCGTTGACGAGTTCGCCGAGGGCCAGTCGCACGGTGTTCCTGCTCACCCCATGGTCTTCCATGAGCTGCGCCTCGGTCGGCAGCTGTGCCCCGGGGCCGAGGACACCCGAGTAGATGGCTCGACGCAACTCCGAAGCCACCTGCTGATACAGCACCGACCTTGCCACTTTCACCCCTTTTGTTCCAACAATTTAGACGATCTGGTTCTAGCAGGCCACAACCCCTTGACCGAACCCCCTTGACCGGCCCATCATCCATTCGTTGGTACAAATCCATCTAAAGGCCGGTGAGGGGGTGAAGGCCAGTGTTGCCGGTCCGCGCGGGTACGCCATACCTGCCCTGGCAGGACCCTCGCGAAGCAACGCGTTCACTGCGTTACGCGTCGCTCCGCCTGCGGTCAACCCACACCTACCAGAGCATGGGCGGCGGCACGCCCGCGCACACGGTGTCGGCTGAGCTGACCGCGAGATGCGCCGACGGATCCTTAGTCCGCAACGAGGAGGTTGGCGCCCCCGTCGCGCATTCCATCGATGACCCGGTCGGAGCAGCTCGACACATCGCACGTATCCGGCAGCTGGAGCCTTCGCGCTCCCCCATCGACTCCGTGTGCGGATCAACGGTTTAGGACTCCATCCCTCGCCGGAGTCCTGGGTCGTCGCACACGGGGCAGGAAGCGCGTCCTGGCGGGTCCCCCACGCCCGCCAGGGCGCGCTTTCCTCCGAGGGGACCGGCAGAACCGACGCCTCCATCTCCCGATGGGGGCCTTTCCATGTGCCGGGGGGCGGTGCGCGGGCGGGCATGCGAGCACCGCGTGACCTCCTCGCGGTCACGCAAGCCTTCGCGTACGCAACGCTCACGTCTGCCCCAAGTCCGCGCCGTCCGCGTTGACGACGCCTACTGCCTCATCATCAACCCTCAGGGCCGAACGTGGGGACACCTTTCGTGACGGTGGGACTGGTGGGATTTACCGGTACCAATCCAATTTCCGGCTCAAGGTCAGAAACCGGGAGGATTTACGGCGCCGTCCCCCGCAGCGACGCCCGTCCCGGGCCCGCTCCCGTCGCCGGCCGGCGCCCAGTTCAGCAGCGTCACCCCCGCCGCGACCTCGACATACTCTCCCGTCACCGGCTCCCAGGGCGCCGGTGGCCGCGACGCCCGCCAGTTCCCGTACACCAGGCAGCCCGGCACCGCCGCCAGCCGGACCATTACCACTAGGTATGGGTCGCGTCTTCCCGGCACGAAGGGTTGACGGCTGACGATCCAGCTCTCCACCGTCCCCTCGGGCGCCACCTCGCGCCAGTGCCACTCCTCCGTACGGCAGGCCGCGCAGAACGCGCGCGGCGGGAACCGGAGCGCGCCGCAGGAGCAGCACTCCTGCACCGCGAACCGCCTGTCCGCCAGCCGCTCCCACCAGGGCGCCGAGTCGCGGTCGGGCTGGGGCAGGTAACCGGTCATCGGTCACTCCTCCAGAGGGGCCGGTCAGAAGGCTCCTCACGAAAGCCGGTCATCGGTCGCTCCTCAGGATCAGGGCGCTGGTGGCGGGCAGGACGTAGCCGGGCTGCGCCGTCGAGAGCGCCACCTCGGCCCCGGCCACCTGCCGCTCCCCCGCCTCGCCGCGCAGCTGGGAGACCGCCTCGGCGATGTGGTTGATGCCGTGCACGTATCCCTCCGACAGGAAGCCGCCGTGCGTGTTGACCGGCAGCGGGCCGCCGAGCGCGGTGGCGCCGGAGGCCACGTACGGGCCGCCCTCGCCCTTGGGGCAGAAGCCGTAGTCCTCCAGCTGCACGATCACCGAGTACGTGAAGCAGTCGTACAGCTCGGCCACGTCGATGTCGGCGGGCCCGAGGCCGGCCTGGGCGTACAGGCGGGGCGCCAGCTCGGCGGCGGCCGTCACCGTGGGGTCGGCGGCGCCGCCCGACAGGTGCGAGGTGCCGCCGCCCCAGGCCGCCGCAGAGATGAGGACGGGCGGGCGGCGCAGCGCGCGGGCGCGCTCGGCCGTGGTGACGACGACGGCGCACGCGCCGTCGGTCTCCAGGCAGCAGTCCAGCAGCCGGAACGGCTCGGCGATCCATCGGGCGGCGAGGTAGTCGTCCAGGGTGATGGGGGTGCGCATGAGGGCGCGCGGGTTGGCGGCGGCGTGGGCGCGCTGGGTGACGGCCAGGTGGCCGAAGTGCTCGGCCGTGGTGCCGTAGCGGATCATGTGGGCGCGGGCGTACATGGCGTACTGCTGGGGCGGGGCGACGTAGCCGTACGGGGCCTGGTACTGCACCTCGGGGCTGACCGGCAGGGCGCGTCCCGTGCCGCCCATGCGGAACTCGGAGCGGGCGTTGACGGCGCGGTAGCAGACGACGGTCTCGGCCATCCCGGTCGCGACGGCCAGCGCGGCCTGGCCGACGACGGCGTGCGAGACGCTGCCGCCGCCGAACTGGTCGAGGTGCCAGGTGACGCCGGTGAGTCCGAGCGCGGGCGCGACGAGCGTGGGCGGGGCGGAGTCGCCGACTCGGTGGGTGGCCAGGCCGTCCACGGCGTCGGGCGGCAGCCCGGCGTCCTCCAGGGCGGCGAGCACGGCGCGGCAGGCCAGGGTGAGCGTGCTGACTCCCGAGTCCTTGGAGAAGGGGGTCCAGCCGACGCCCGCGACGGCGGTGCGGTCGCGGAATTCAAGCAAGCGCTTGGGCACAATGGCACCGTAGGCAGCCTCTCTCGCCGCTGTCAACGCAGGTCGGAGGGTACGACTTGACAGCCGTTTCGGCTTCCCCCTAGCGTCCAAGCAAGCGCTTGGTAAGATTGAGCGCACAGGCGGACGAGGAGGCCCACCATGAGCACACACGCTGCCCGGCTCATCGCACCGGACGGCTGCCGCGGCCTTCCCACGCCCCATCAGCGCAGGATTCGCAACGGAGCCGCCATGGCCACGGGCCCAGCCCAGCCTGTCCAAAGCGGTCAGAACGGCCAGAGCGGCCGGCTGGACAGCCGCCGCTTCCGGCAGGTGCTGGGCAGGTTCGCGACCGGGGTGGTGGCGATCACCGCCGTCGATCCGGTGGACGGCCGGCCGTACGGGCTGGCCGCCAACTCCTTCACCTCTGTCTCGCTCGACCCGCCCCTCATCGCCTTCTGCGTGGCCCACACCAGCACGAGCTGGCCCAGGGTGCGCGGAGCCAAGGTCGTCACCGTCAACGTGCTGGCCGAGACCCAGGAAGCCGTCTGCGTGCAGATGGCGGCCAAGGGCGGCGACAAGTTCGCCGGGCTGGCCTGGACCGGCTCCCCCGGCGGCAACCCCGTGCTCGACGGCGCGCTGGCCTGGCTGGACTGCGCGGTCGAGGCCGAGCACCCGGCCGGCGACCACGTGATCGTGGTGGCGCGGGTGCTCCAGCTCGACACGCACGCCGACGCCGGCCCGCTGGTGTTCTTCCGCGGCGGCTACGGAGGATTCGCCGGGGGGTTCGTTGAGCCTGCGTGAGGAGGCGCGGGCCTTTCTGGAGGAGAGCCTGAGCGGCCCGTTCGCCCGCGCGCGCGGGCTCGGCGGTCCGGGGCGCGAGCACGAGGGCCACGAGCTGCGCCAAACGTGGGAGCGCCACCTCGGCAAGCACGGCTGGACGTGCCTGGCCTGGCCCGAGCGGTACGGCGGCCGCGCCGCCTCGCTGGAGGACCAGGTCGCCTTCCACGAGGAGTACGCCAGGGCCGACGCCCCCGCCCGGGTCGGCCACATCGGCGAGGGCCTGATCGGCCCGACCATCCTGGAGTTCGGCACCGAGGAGCAGAAGGAGCGCTTCCTGCCGCCGATCCAGCGCGGCGACGAGCTGTGGTGCCAGGGCTACTCCGAGCCCGACGCCGGCTCCGATCTGGCGAACATCCGCACCAGGGCCCGCCTCGAAGGCCGCGAGTGGGTGATCACCGGGCAGAAGGTCTGGACGTCGCTGGCGCACGTGGCCGACTGGTGCTTCGTGCTGTGCAGGACGGAGGAGGGCTCGCAGCGGCATCGCGGGCTGTCGTACCTGCTGGTCCCCATGAAGCGGCCAGGAGTCGAGGTACGGCCGATCGTGCAGCTCACCGGCACCTCGGAGTTCAACGAGGTGTTCTTCGACGGCGCCCGCACGGCGGCGGGGAACATGCTCGGCGCCCCTGGCGACGGCTGGCGGGTGGCGATGGCCACGCTCGGCCACGAACGCGGCGCCTCCACCCTCGGCCAGCAGATCGGCTTCCGCCGGGAGCTGCGGCAGGTCATCGAGACGGCGAAGCGCACCGGGGCGGCCGGCGACCCCGTGCTGCGCGACCGGCTCGTCCGGTCGTGGCTGGAGCTGGAGATCATGCGGCTCAACGCGCTCAGGATGCTGCGCTCCGGACGGCCTGGCCCCGAAGCGTCGATCGCCAAGCTCTACTGGTCGGAGTGGCACCGCAGGCTGGGCGAGCTGGCGCAGGCCGTACAGGGCCGGGCGGGGCTGGTAGGAGAGCTCGACGCGCTGCAGCGCCTCTACCTGTTCAGCAGGGCCGACACGATCTATGCCGGTTCGAGCGAGATCCAGCGCACCATCATCGCCGAGCGCACGCTGGGACTCCCCCGCTGAACGGAGCCGCACCCATGCCCACGTCCTACCCCAGAGCGCACGGCCTGCTCGACGGCCGAGTCACGCTGGTCACCGCCGCCGCGGGCGCGGGCATCGGCTACGCCACGGCCCGGCGCTGCGCGGAGGAGGGCGCCACGATCGTGCTGTCGGACCGGCACGAGCGCCGCCTGGCCGCCGCCGCCGAGGCGCTGACCGAGCTGACCGGCGTCAAGCCGCTGGCCGTGCCGTGCGACGTGACCTCGGAGGCGCAGGTGCTCGCGCTGTTCGACGCGGTGGTGGAGGCGCACGGGCGGCTGGACGTGGTGGTCAACAACGCCGGACTCGGCGGTACGGCCCCGCTCGCCGAGATGACCGACGAGCAGTGGCACGCCGTCATCGACGTCACCCTGACCGGCACCATGCGCTGCACCAGGGCGGCCCTGCGGCACATGATCCCGCAGGGCGGCGGCGTCATCGTCAACAACGCCTCCGTGATCGGCTGGCGGGCCCAGCGCGGGCAGGCGCACTACGCGGCGGCCAAGGCCGGGGTCATGGCGCTGACCAGGTGCGTCGCTCTAGAGGCCGCCGAGCACGGGATCCGGGTCAACGCCGTGGCGCCGTCGCTGGCGGTGCACCCGTTCCTCGCGAAGGTGACGAGCGAGGAGCTGCTGGCGGAGCTGGCGGCCAAGGAGGCGTTCGGGCGGCCGGCGGAGCCGTGGGAGGTCGCCAATGTGATCGTCTTCCTGGCCAGCGACTATTCCTCGTACATGACGGGCGAGGTGGTCTCGGTCTCCTCGCAGCATCCCTGACCGGCGCGACGCCTGGCGACCGACCAGTTGGTATGGCATGCTCCCAGAACATGACTCTGTTCTCCGTTGAAGGCAAGACCGTCGTCGTCACCGGCGGCTCGCGCGGCATCGGGCGCATGATCGCGGCCGGGTTCGTGGCCGCCGGCGCGGACGTGTACATCTCCGCCCGCAAGACGGCCGAGGTCGAGAAGACGGCCGCCGAGCTGGGCTGCCGGGCGGTGCCCGCCGACCTGTCCACGCCCGACGGGATCGACCGGCTGGTGTCGGCCGTGGAGGGGCCGCTGCACGTGCTGGTGAACAACGCCGGCGCCACCTGGGGCGCGCCGCTGGAGGAGTTCCCCGAGCACGCCTTCGACAAGCTCTGGAACATCAACGTCAAAGGCGTCTTCTACCTGACGCAGAAGTTCCTGCCGCAGCTGCGGCAGGCGGCCGGCGCCGACGACCCCGCGCGGGTGATCAACGTGGGCTCGGTGGACGGCATCAGGGTGCCGGCGCTGGAGAGCTACGCCTACTCCTCGACCAAGTCGGCCGTCCATATGCTGACCCGCCACCTCGCCCAGCGCCTGGCCAAGGAGCACATCACGGTGAACGCCATCGCCCCCGGGCCCTTCGACTCGAAGATGATGGCGTTCGCGCTCGACGACCCCGGCACCCGCGAGGCCATCGCGCAGAGCGTGCCGCTCGGGCGCATCGGCCGGCCCGACGACATGGCGGGCGCGGCCATCTACCTGTCGTCGCGGGCGGGGGCCTACCTCACGGGGGCGGTCATCCCCGTGGACGGCGGCATCACCTGCTAGCCCAGCAGCTCGCGCAGCGCCACCGCGAACCGCGCGGGGGCGGCGGGGTCGAGGTTGAGGAAGAAGTACGGCTCGGTCAGCTCCAGCTCGATCAGCACCGGCTCGCCGCCGGGTAGCCGGACCAGGTCGATCCTGGCATAGAGAAGGTCATGGGGTACGGCGGTGAGCACCTTCTCGGCGAGTTCGACCTGGTCCGGGGCTGGTGTGCGCAGCTCGGCCCGCTCGTTGTCCTCGGTGGTGGCACCGGGGGCGAGCATGGGGCTGCGGCGTACGGCGTGGCTGAAGCGGCGGTTGAAGTAGAGCAGGGAGGTCTCGCCCTCCGACTCGACCATGTCGAGGTAGGGCTGGACCATCGGCGTGCGCCCCGCGGCCTCCAGCGCCGCGGCCAGCCGGGCGGCCTCGGCGCGGTCGGTGGTCCTGGTGGTGTCGCGGGCGCCGGCGGAGACGGCCGGCTTGACGACGTATTCCGGCCAGTGGGGCAGCTCCCGCGACGACCAGTGCGTGGGCACGATCGGCACGCCCAGCTCGCGCAGGTAGGTCTTGTCGGTGTTGGCGTCGATCACGGGGTACGGATTGAGCAGCCGCGTGAGCGAGGCCACGTGGCGCGCCCACCCGACGAACTCCTCGCGCCTGTCCACGTAGTCCCAGACGCTGCGGACCACCACGGCGTCGTAGGCGCTCCAGTCGGTGTCAGAGTCGTCCCAGCGCTCGGCGCGCCCCTCGATGCCGGCCTCTCGCCAGGCCGCCAGCATCGGGGCGAGCTCGTCGTCCGGCCCGTCAAACGTGGCATAAGCACAGATAGTCACGCAGGGATGCTAATACGCCGCAAGCCGGGCCATTTCCGGCCCGGCTCGCCACGGTCGGGCCGCGCCGCGGTCCGGCGGTCGCGCGGCGCGGCCCTGGCTGTGCTAGTCGACCACGTCATCCACGACGACGTCGCTGCCGTTGGTGCCCGTCACGGCGTTGCCGTTGACGTTGTTGAAGCTGGTGGCGCCACGACCGCCGCTGACGTTGGCGTTGTAGACGTTGCCGAAGTTGTTGCCCGACTGCGAGGAGTTGGCGTTACGGCTGGAGTTGCCCGCGTTGGTGTCGGCGTAGGCGGGGGCCGACAGCAGGGTGACGCCGGCGGCGGTGGCGGCGATGACACCGGTCACACAGAGCTTCTTCATCATGATGTGTCCTTTCGAGGTGCTGTTTTCTCGGACGTCAGCCGGTCAGTGGAAGATGTAGGTCACCGTGATCCCGCCGTTGGTCGCGGTGGGTGCGATGCCGTTGATGTTGTTGACGTTGGTCGAGAGCCCGTCGCCGTCGTTGCCGGCGAGGACGTCTCCGAAGGCGTTTCCCGACTGGGCCGAGTCGGTGTTGGCACTCCGGTTGACGGCCCAGTTGCCACCGGCCCAAGGGCCCGTCCACCGGGCCCAGTCGTCGTCAGCGTGAGCGGGAGTTGCGAGTAGCGCTCCGCCGGCGGCTGTTGCGAGCACGGCCGCGACGGTCCACACCCTTCTGATCACATCTGCTCCTTCGCCATCCGAGGGGAAAGCCCGCCGGGGACGGCGGCCACCGGGCCCGATGGGCACCGCCGTCCCCTTTGGGGCTTCCTTGACCTCAGGGGATCAAGGTCAGTGCGAGCATATAACCATGTGTGGTCGAATGGTAGCGAGGAGTGATCAGAACATTGTTCGGAGCATACGCTGACAAGGGGTGTCAGTGACCCGGGCTTACCGTCCGCGCATGATCTACGAACTGCGGCGCTACCGCATGCGCCCGGGACGGCGCGACACCCTGATCTCGCTGTTCGAGCGGGAGTTCGTCGAAGGACAGGAGGCGGCGGGCATGCGGGTGCCCGGCTCCTTCCGCGAGGCCGGGGAGCCGGACACGTTCCCCTGGTTGCGAGCCTTTCCCTCCATGGAGGAGCGGCGCGCCTCGCTGGAGTCCTTCTACGGCGGGCCGGTGTGGCAGGCCCACCGCGACGCCGCCAACGCCACCCTCGACGACTCCGACGACGTGCTGCTGCTGCGGCCCGCCGGGCCCGAGCCGCCCCTGTCCGAGCGCCCGCCCGCCGGCGCCACCGGCCTGCCGCCCGCCCTGTACGTCGCCACCGTCCATCACGTCGGGGCCGGCTTCGCCGGGTTCTTCGCTCGCGAGGTCGCGCCCGTGCTGGCCGAGGCGGGGGTGCCCGTCGTCGCGTGCTTCGAGAGCGAGCACGCCGAGAACACCTACCCGCGGCTGCCCGTACGGACCGGGGTGAACGTTTTCGTGTGGTTCGCCCGCTTCGACAGCCCCGAGAAGGAACAGGAGGCGGATCTGCCGATGATCACCCCCTACCTCACCGCCCCCTCACTCCGCCTGGGACTCCACCCGACGGCCCGCTCAACCATGCGCTGATCTCAGAGGTCGGACCTTACCGGCGGGTCAGGTGGGCTGGCCGTAGACGGGTTCTGGGGGTGGGGCCGTGGCCAGGAGGTCGGTGACGGCCGGGCCGATGTCCGCCGGGTCCCAGCGCGCGCCGCGGTCCACCTTCGGGCCGTGGCGCCAGCCCGTCGCCAGCGCGATCGTCCCGCCCTCCACCTCGAACACCCGTCCCGTCACGTGCGCCGACTCCTCCGAGCCGAGCCAGACGACGAGGGGGGAGACGTTCGCGGGGTCCATGGGGTCGAAGCCGGACGCGGGCCGGGCCATGGACTCCGCGAACACCTGCTCGGTCATCCTGGTACGGGCGGCGGGCGCGATCGCGTTGACCGTCACCCCGTACCGCGCCAGCTCGGCGGCGGCCACCAGGGTCAGCGCGGCGATGCCCGCCTTGGCCGCCGCGTAGTTGCCCTGCCCCAGGCTGCCCATCAGGCCCGCGCCCGACGAGGTGTTGATCACCCGGCCGCTGACCCGGTCGCCCGCCTTGGCCCGCTCCCGCCAGTACGCCGCCGCGTGCCGCAACGGCGCCGCGTGACCCTTGAGGTGGACGCGTACGACGTCGTCCCACTCCTGCTCGGTCATCGAGACCAGCATCCTGTCCCGTACGAAGCCGGCGTTGTTGACGAGCACGTCCAGCCGGCCGTACGCGCTGACGGCGGTCCTGACCAGCCGCGCCGCGCCGTCCCAGTCGGCGACGTCCTCGTTGCTGGGCACCGCCTGCCCGCCGAGGTCGCGGATCTCCTCCGCCACCGCCAGCGCGGGCCCCGCCGAGCCGCCCTCGCCGCCGGGGCCGGTGCCGAGATCGTTCACCACGACGCGAGCGCCCTGCCGGGCGAACTCCAGCGCGTGCTCCCTGCCGATGCCCCGACCGGCACCCGTCACGACCACCACGCGCCCGGCACAGATACCCACGCAGACCTCCCGAGAAGGATCAAGCACAAATATCAGCAAACACCCCCAGAAACCACCCTCCGAAGGCGAGTCACGGCTCCCCGTGGAGCGGGGTGAGCGCCCTCCGAAGCAGGCGGTCAAGGTGGGGTGGTGGTGAGGAGGTGCCAGGCGGGGACTTCGCCGCCGCCGTCCACGCGGACCTCGGCGCCGGTCACGTAGCCCGGGGCGGCCAGCCACAGGCAGGCGGCGGCGACGTCCTCGGGGGTGGCCGGGCGGCCGGCCGGGATCGCGGAGGCGTCCACGTCGCGGCCGCCGTAGTGGGCCGCCGCGTCGGGGGTGGCGGCCAGGCCGACGACGACCGTGTTCACGCGGACGTGGGGCGCCCATTCCGCGGCCAGGCAGCGGGCCAGGTGGTGCAGCCCGGCCTTGGCGGCGCCGTACGCGGCGGTGCCCGGCGACGGCCTGGCCCCGCCGGCGCTGCCGATCATCACGACGGCCCCGCCCACGGCGGCGAGCAGCGGGTACGCGCGCTGCGCCACCAGCAGCGGGGCCGTCAGGTTGAGCTCGATGACCTTGGCGTGCAGGCGCGGCGAGGTGCCCGCCAGTGGCGCGGGCGGCGACCCACCGGCGTTGTTGACCACCACGTCGAGCCGCTCGAACCCGGATATCAGCCGCTCCACGTCCTCAGGCACCCGCACGTCGGCCCGCACGAACCGAGGAGCCGGCAGCTCTCCCTGCGGATCCGCACGGGGCGGCCGCGGGTCTCCCCCTGGATCTGCGCGAAGAGGCCGCGAACCTTCCTCTGGTTCCGCGCGAGGGGGCTGCGGAGCTGCGTGAGGGGGGCGCGAGTCGTTCGCTGGGGGTGGGGTGCGGGCGCAGATGGTGACGGTGGCGCCGGCCGCTTGGAAGGCCCTGGCGATGCCGGCGCCGATGCCGCGGGTGCCGCCCGTCACCAGGACGTGCTTGCCCGCGTAGTCGTAAGAGACGGTCACGGGTGCTACCGTACCAAGCAAGCGTTAGGTGGAGGAGAGTGGATGGGGATCTCGCTGCTGGACGGGCCCGTCGCGGAGGTGGTCGTGGACGTGCCGCCGGTGAACGCGCTGGCCGTACGCCACTGGGAGGAGCTGGCGCGGGCTCTGCGCACGGCCGGCGACGACCCCGCGACCAGGGTGGTCGTGCTGCGGGCCGAGGGCCGCGGGTTCAACGCCGGGGTGGACATCAAGGAGATGCGCGACACCGACGGCTTCACCGCCCTGGTCGGGGCCAACCGCGCCTGCCACGCGGCCTTCGCCGCCGTCTACGAGTGCGCCGTCCCCGTGATCGCCGCCGTGCACGGTCACTGCCTGGGCGGCGGCATCGGGCTGGCGGGCAACGCGGATGTGGTGGTGGCCAGCGAGGACGCCTACTTCGGGCTGCCCGAGGTGGACAGGGGCGCGCTCGGCGCCGCCACCCACCTGGCCAGGCTGGTGCCCGGCCATCTGATGCGGGCGATGGTCTACACGTGCAGGAACGCGACGGCGGCGCAGCTGCACGCGTTCGGGTCGGTGCTGGAGGTGGTGCCGCGCGGCAAGCTGCGGGACGCCGCCATGGAGGTGGCCGGGAAGATCGCCGCCAAGGACCCGTACGTGATCCGCCGCGCCAAGGAGTCGCTCAACGGCATCGACCCGATCGACGTCAACCGCAGCTACCGCTTCGAGCAGGGCTTCACCTTCGAGCTGAACCTGATGGGCGTCGGCGACCGGCACCGGGAGCGGTTCGCGTGAGCAAGGTGATGACGGCCTGCGACGTGGCCGGCCAGGTGGAGAGCGGCATGACGGTCGGGATCGGCGGCTGGGGGTCCCGGCGCAAGCCCATGGCGCTGGTCTCGGCCCTGCTCCGCTCCCCCGTACGCGACCTCACGATCGTCTCCTGCGGCGGCCCCGACGTCGGCATGCTCTGCGCGGCGGGGAAGGTGCGCAGGGTGGTGGCCCCGTTCGTCACGCTCGACACCATCCCCCTGGAGCCGCACTTCCGGCGGGCCAGGCAGCGCGGCGAGATCGCGTTCACCGAGTACGACGAGGGCATGTTCATGTTCGGCCTGCTCGCGGGGGCGTACCGGCTGCCGTTCCTGCCGACGCGGGCGGGGCTCGGCTCCGACGTGCTGCGGGTCAACCCTGAGCTGCGGACGGTGCGGTCGCCGTACGGGGACGGGGAGGAGCTGGTCGCGGTGCCCGCGCTGACCATGGACGTGGCCCTCGTCCACCTCAACAGGGCCGACCCGCGGGGCAACGCCCAGTACCTGGGGCCCGATCCGTACTTCGACGACCTCTACGCCAAGGCGGCGGCACGGTGTTACGTCTCGTGCGAGCGGCTGGTGGACCCGGCCGACCTGCTCAAGGAGGGCCCTGTGCAGTCGTTGCTGATCAGCCGGTCGATGGTGGCGGGGGTGGTGGAGGCGCCGGGCGGTGCGGGGTTCACCTCGTGCGAGCCCGACTACGGGCGCGACGAGGCGGCGCAGCGGGTGTACGCCGAGACTCCTTGGGAGGACTACCGTGAGCGGCTCGGCTGAGACGACGACCGCGACCACGACGCGGGCTGACGTGTGCGTGGTGGCGTGCGCGGAGGCGTTCAGGGGTGACGGGGAGATCCTGGCGGCCGGGATCGGCGGGCCCGTCACGGTGCTGGCGGCGCGGCTGGCGCGGCTGACGTTCGAGCCCGACCTGCTCACCAGCGACGGCGTCTGCCTGCTCACCGGCGACGTGCCCGCGCTGGGGGCGGCGCCTGAGGTGGTGGAGGGGTGGCTGCCGTTCCGCGACCACCTGTGGCTGGTGCTGAACGGACGCCGGCACGTCATGCTCGGCGCGAGCCAGATCGACCGGTACGGCAACACGAACATCTCCTGCGTCGGCGACTGGGCGCGTCCCAAGGCGCAGCTCCTGGGGGTGCGCGGGGCGCCGGGCAACACGCGCTGCGACCCGACCAGCTATTGGATCCCCCGGCACGGGCGGCGGGTGTTCGTGCCCGAGGTGGACATGGTGAGCGGCGTCGGCACCGACCGGGGCGCGTACGAGCTGCGCCGCGTCGTGACGAACCTCGCCGTCCTCGACTTCTCCGGCCCCGGCGGGACGATGCGGCTGGTGTCGGTGCATCCTGGCGTGAGCGTGGCCGACGTGGTGGCCGCGACGGGGTTCGAGCTGTCCGGGGCCGACGGGGATGTGCCGCGTACGCGGGAGCCGGCCGCCGAGGAACTGCGGGTGCTCGGCCGCCTCGACCCCGGCCGGCTGCGCGAGCGCGAGGTGCCGGCGTGAGGACCGCGCTGACCTCGCTCGTCGGCTGCCGGTACCCGATCGTGCAGACCGGCATGGGGTACGTCGCGGGCGCCCGGCTCGCCGCCGCCACGTCGCGGGCCGGTGGGCTCGGCGTCATCGGGGCGGCCACCATGTCGGTGCCCGAGATGACGGCGGCCGTCAGGCGGGTGAAGGAGCGTACCGACGCGCCCTTCGGGGTGAACCTGCGTGCCGACGCCGACGACGCGGCCGAGCGGGTGGAGGTGCTGGTCAGGGAGGGGGTGCGGGTGGCGTCGTTCGCGCTGGCGCCGCGCCCTGAGCTGATCTCCCGGCTCAAGGACGCCGGGGTCGTGGTGATCCCGTCGGTGGGGGCGCGGCGGCACGCCGAGAAGGTGGCGGAGTGGGGGGCGGACGCGGTCATCGTGCAGGGCGGCGAGGGCGGCGGTCACACCGGGCCCCTCGCGACCACGCTGCTTCTCCCGCAGGTGGTGGACGCGGTGGACATCCCGGTCGTCGCGGCCGGCGGGTTCTTCGACGGGCGTGGGCTCGTGGCGGCGCTCGCGTACGGGGCCTGCGGGATCGCCATGGGCACCCGCTTCCTGCTGACCAGCGACTCGCCGGTGCCCGGCGAGGTGAAGCGGGTCTACCTGGCGGCCCGGGAGACCGTGGTGACCAGGAACGTGGACGGGGTCCCGCACCGGGTCCTGCACACGCCGTTCGTGGCCTCCCTTGAGCGGTCGCGGCTCGTGCGGGCGGTGGTCAACGCGGCCCGCTTCAAGCGGCTCTCAGGGCTGTCGTGGGGGTCGCTGCTGCGCGAGGGGCGGCGTATGCGGCGCGGGCGGGAACTGACGTGGGCCCAGGTGCTCCAGGCCGCCAACACGCCGGTGCTGCTGCGGGCGGCCATGGTCGGGGGGCGGGCGGACCTGGGAGTGATGGCGTCGGGGCAGGTGGTCTCGGTGCTGGACGACCTGCCGTCGTGCCAGGAACTGATCGAACGCGTCATGGCAGAGGCCAAGACCACCCTCGCCCGTCTCCCTTGACTAGAGAACGGTGATGCCGCGGGCGGCGAGGATGGCGGCGGCCTGCGACTGGGTGATGACGGCGCCGGCGAAGGCGCGGAGTCTGGTGTCGTCTGGTTCGCCGAGGTCGGCGCCTCTCAGGTCGGCCTTCGCGAACTTGGCGCTCAGGAGGCGGGTGCCTCGGAGGCGGCAGTCCACCAAGGTCGCCTCGGTGAAGTCGCAGCCCGACAGGTCGGCGTCGTCGAAGCGGACTCCTTCGATGGTCTCGCCGCGCAGCGAGCAGCCGCCGAGGTTGGCGAGGGTCAGGTTGCAGCGGGACAGCGTGAAGCCGGTGCCGCGCGAGCCGGTGAGCATCGCGCCGATCATGCGGCAGCCGGTGAACGACGCGTCGGTCAGCAACGCCCCGCCGAACTGCGCGGAGGACAGGTCGACGTCGGTGAAGCGGGCGTCGATGAGGTCGGCGTCGGCGAACCGGATGCGCATGCCGCCCCCGCCGGTGAACACGGCCCCGTCGAGGTCGGCCTTGCGGAGGTCGGCGCCCTCCAGGACGCACGACTCGAAGCGGGCGCCGGCCAGCGGCGCGCCCCACAGGTCGGCCTCGGTGAGGTCGCACTCGCGGAAGACGTGGGTCTCGTCGGGAGAGAGCCGCTCGGCCAGCGCCTGGTGGGAGAGGTCCGCGCCGTCGAAGATCACCGTCAGAGGCTACCAGTCAGCACCTCGGCGGCGGCCTGTCCGCAGACCCTGGCGGACCCGTACGTGGCGATGTGCACGGCGCCGAGGTCGGAGCGTACGGGCAGCCCCATCTCGACCACGACGGCGTCGGGACGGACCCCGAGCAGGCGCCGCAGCGCCTCGGCCTGCCAGGGGTGCCGGTGCGCGTCCCTGACGACCACGACCAGCGGGCGGTCACCGGTGAGCACGAGCAGGCGGTCCAGCTCGGCCCCCGTGGCCGAGCCGGCGGTGAGGCGGGTGGCGGTGGTGCCGGGCCGCAGGCGGGCGAGCGGCTCCCCGACGCCCCACGGGGTGGCCTTGTCGATGGCCAGGTTCATCTCGGGGGCCAGCTCGACGACGTGCGGCGCAGGTCCGATGGGCAGCACGGTCGCGGTGGAGCGGCGGGTGACGCGGACGGCACGGCGGGCCGCCTCCAAGCCGACCCCGCCGTCGGAATGGCGGGGCGCCTCCAGGCCCGTCCCGCCGTCGGAGTGGCGGGCCGCCTCCAGGCCGGTCCCGCCGTCGGAGTGGCCACGGCTGCCCGAGGAGGCGGCCCAGCCGGCCAGCTCGCGGACCCTTCGAGCGGCGTCGGCCAGCCGCTCCTCGGGCAGCAGTCCGGTGGTGACGGCGGTCGCGATCGCGTCGCGGACGCCGTCGGCGGTGGCCTCGTCGGCGTGCTCGCCGCCGACGCAGATGGCGTCGGCCCCGGCGGCCAGGGCTCGGGCGGAGGCGCCGCCGATCCCGTACGCCTCCGACACGGCCGCCATCTCGATGCCGTCGGTGATGATCAGCCCGTCGAACCCGAGCTCCTCGCGCAGCAGCCCGGTGAGCACCTTGGGGCTGAGCGTGGCGGGCCGCTCGGCGTCGTACGACGGCACGAGCAGGTGCCCGGTCATGATCACCTTGACGCCCTCGTCGATGGCCTCGCGGAACGGGTGCAGCGCGTCCTGGATCCCGCTCTCGGCGACGACGGGCACGCCGTGGTGGGAGTCGACCGTGGTGTCGCCGTGCCCGGGGAAGTGCTTGGCGGTGGCCGCCACCCCGGCGGACTGCAGGCCGCGGACGAACGCGCGGGTGTGCCGGGCGACCAGGGACGGGTCGGCGCCGAAGGCGCGCAGGCCGATGACGGGGTTGTCGGGGTTGGAGTTGACGTCGGCCGAGGGGGCGAAGTCGATGTCGATGCCGGCCCTGGCCAGGTCGTGGCCGAGGTCGCGGGCCAGGGCTTCGGTGAGCCGTACGTCGTCCACGACGCCGAGCGCGTACCCGCCGGGCCTGCTGCTGCCGGTGGCCACCTCCAGCCTGGTGACCTCGCCCGACTCCTCGTCGGTGCCGATGAGCACCGAGGGGTTCTCCGCGCGCAGCTCGGCGGTGAGCCGGGCGAGCCCGCCGGGGTCGGCGATGTTGCGGGAGAACAGCGCGACGCCGGCCAGCCCGGCGCCGAGCCGGCGGCGCAGCCAGTCGGGCGGGGTGTGGCCGGTGAAGCCGGGGAAGAGCACGGCGTCGGCGAGGCGAAGCAGGTCACCGCTGAGGGACATGCACCGCAATCTAATAGGAAAGTTTCCTATTTGCTAGAGGCATTTTCTGACGTCAACCCACTCCCATCAGCGCGGAGCTCCGGGAGGCGTTCGACGACGGTGACGTTCGCCTGTCCCCCGCCCTCGCACATCACCTGCAGGCCGTACCTGCCGCCGGTGCGCTCCAGCTCGTGCAGCAGCTTGACGGCCAGCACCGCGCCGGTCGCGCCGAGCGGGTGGCCGAGCGCGATGGCGCCGCCGTTGGGGTTGACGCGGCCGGGGTCGGCGCCGGTCTCCTTGATCCAGGCCGCCACGACGGACGCGAACGCCTCGTTGATCTCGATGACGTCGAAGTCGCCGATCTCCATGCCGGTGGCGCGCAGGGCGTGCGCGGTGGCCGGGATGGGGGCCGACAGCATCATGATCGGGTCGTCGCCGCGGGCCGACAGGTGGTGGACGCGGGCGCGCGGGGCCAGGCCGTGCTCGCGTACGGCTCGGGGCGAGGCGACGAGCAGGGCGGCGGCGCCGTCGGAGATCTGCGAGGCCAGCGCGGCGGTCAGGCGGCCGCCCTCGGTCAGGGGTTTGAGCGTGGCCATCTTGTCCGGAGTGGTGTCCCTGCGCGGGCCCTCGTCGGTGGTGACCCCCTCGTACGGGGCGATCTCGCGGCCGAAGCGTCCGGCGTCGATGGCGTCCAGGGCCCGGCGGTGCGAGGCGTACGCGTACCGCTCCATCTCCTCGCGCGACAGCTCCCAGCGCTCGGCGATCATCTCCGCGCCGGCGAACTGGGAGACCTCGCGGGTGCCGTACCGCTCGGTCCAGCCCTTGGAGCCCGAGTACGGCGTCTCGTGCCCGAGCGGCCGGCCCGCGAGCATGGCGGCGGAGATGGGCACCATGGACATGTTCTGCACGCCGCCCGCCACCACCAGGTCGGCGGTGCCGGACAGCACCGCCTGGGCGGCGAAGTGCAGCGCCTGCTGCGAGGAGCCGCACTGCCGGTCCACGGTGACGCCCGGCACCTGCTCCGGCAGCCCGGCGGCCAGCCAGCAGGTACGCGCGACGTCCCCCGCCTGCGGCCCGATCGTGTCCACGCAGCCGAAGATCACGTCGTCCACGGCCGCCGGATCGGCGCCCGTGCGGGCCATCAGCTCCTTCAGCACGTGGGCCCCGAGATCGGCGGGGTGGGCCGCGGACAGGCCGCCGTTCCTGCGCCCGACCGGGGTGCGGACGGCGCCGACGATGTACGCCTCGCTCATCTCCGTATCGTAACAAGCGCTTGGTCGAGCCGGGAACGCCGTATGAGCTGGCACTGTTGTGTGAACAAGCGATTGTCTGAGGGCTCATAATGGTGACGTGACGACGCGAAAGAACTCCGGCACCACCACCGCCCCGGCGAAGCGCCAGCGCGCGACCTCATCGGGGTCCGCGTCAGAGCGCCGTGACCACCTCGTCAAGCTCGCCGCGGAGCTCTTCGCGCGCAAGGGCTTCCAGGCCACGACCGTACGCGAGATCGCCAACGAGGCCGGCATCCTCTCCGGCAGTCTTTACCACCACTTCGACTCCAAGGAGACGATCGTCGACGAGGTGCTGTCCACCTTCCTCGACGACCTGCTCGCCCGCTACCGCGCCGCGCTCGACTCGAGCCCCGACCCGCGCGCGGTGCTGGAGGAGATGGTCCGCATCGGCTTCGGCACGCTGGAGCCCCACCGCTCGGCCATCACCGTGATGCAGAACGACTGGAACTACCTGCGCCAGTTCGAGCGCTTCAACTACCTTGTCAAGGCCGAGGACGAGGTCGAGCAGATCTGGGTCTCGCAGATCAAGGCCGGGCAGGCGGCCGGGCTGCTGCGGGCCGACGTCGACCCCAAGCTGACCTACCGGATGATCCGCGACACGATCTGGGTGGCGGTGCGCTGGTTCCGTCCAGGCGGCAGGCTCAACACGGCCGGGCTGGCCGAGCACTACATCACCGTGCTCTTCGACGGCATCGCCACGGGCGACCGCACCACGCACAAGGGATGAGCCTCGGCAAGGCGGTGCGGCTGGCACTGCAGGAAGTGGCCGAGCCCGGCAAGGCCGAGACGATGCGGGCCTACATGAAGTCGGAGATGCCGTTCCTCGGCGTGAAGGCGGTGCCCAGACGGTCGGTGCTGCGGGTGGTGTTCTCCGAGCACCGGCTGGAGAGCGCGCCCGAGTGGCGGCGCGCGGTGCTGTCGCTGTGGCGGGAGGCCGAATACCGCGAGGAGCGCTACGCCGCCATCGAGCTGTCCGGCCACCGCCTCTACCGGGACTACCAGACCCTCTACACGGTCCCCATGTACGAGGAGATGATCGTCACCGGCGCCTGGTGGGACCTGGTCGACGAGCTGGCCACGCACCGCATCGGCCACCTGCTCGCCACCTACCCCGAGTCCATGCGCCCGATGATGCTCGAGTGGGCCCACGACGCCGACCTGTGGAAGCGGCGCACGGCCATCCTGTGCCAGAACCGCTTCAAGGAGCGCACCGACACGGCCCTGCTCTACGCGTGCATCGAGCCGAGCCTGTCCGACAACGAGTTCTTCGCCCGTAAGGCGATCGGCTGGGCGTTACGCGAATATGCCAAGGTCAACCCCGCCGAGGTCGTCCGCTACGTCCGGGCGAAGGGCCTGACGGGGCTCAGCAAGCGCGAGGCGCTGAGGAACGTGCCCGTCACCTAGCGGGTCCACAGCGCGTCCTGCACGGCCTGCACGAGGGCCATCAGCTCAGGGGTGACCCGCTCCCTCGACCAGGCCAGCGCGTACGTGATGCGCAGCCCGCCCGCGTCCAGCGGCACGAACCGCACGTCGTCGCGCCGGACCGTGCGCACCAGCAGGTGCGGGATGGGCAGCAGCCCGGCGCCGGCCGCCACCAGGTCGAGCGCGGCGGCGAAGTCGTCGTCGGCCACCAGCCGCGGCCTGCCCGGCAGCCCCTGCCACGGGCGGCTCGCCGGGGTCAGCAGCACCTCGGCGGTCAGGTCGGCGGCGCTCGCCTTCGTGCGCGCGGCCAGCCGGTGCCCGGCGGGCACGGCCAGGTGGTCCACCGTGACGTGGAACCTGGCCGCCGTGACGAACTGGGCGGGCGCCGGCGTCGCCAGGATCGCGGCCGACACCTCGTGATCGGCCAGCGCCCGTGCCGCGGCCGCCCGTCCCGCGGCGCGCAGCTCGACCCCGATGGACGGGGTGCGGCTCGCGAGCCGTCTGGCGATCCTGGCCGCCAGTGCGCCGACGAGCGGTGGATAAGCCAGGTGAATGGTCGGTCTGGCCAGCCTGGCCGCCTCGTCGCCGAACGCGCGTACCGACTCGATCACCTGCTCCGCGTACGCGAGCAGCGCCTTGCCCTGGGCGGTGAGCCGCACCTCGCGGGCGCTGCGCTCGAACAGCCTGGTGCCGGTGGCGCGTTCGAGCCGGGTGACGGCCTGGCTCATCGCCGGCTGGGACATCCCCAGGTCGGCCGCCGCAGCCGAGAAGCTCAGCCGCTCGGCCACCCGCGTGAAGCACTGGATCTCCCTGAGCATAAGCAACACCAATACATGGTGCACGACGTGGCGACGAGTCGGCACGATGCGAGCGACCTGATCGTCCTTGCTGAGGGAGTCGAAACCCATGTCCCCAACCGCCGTCTTCCCCGCCTCCACGGTGCTCGGTTACCCGAGGATCGGGCCGCGCAGGGAGCTGAAGCGGGCGCTGGAGTCGTACTGGGCCGGGCGGTCCACCCGGGCCGAGCTCGACCGGGTGGGCGCCGAGCTGCGCGAGCGCACCTGGCGGCGGCTGGCCGAGCTGGGGCTCGACGGGCTGCCGTCCAACACCTTCTCCTTGTACGACCACGTGCTGGACACGGCGGTGCTGCTGGGGGCGGTGCCGAAGCGGTATCGCGACGCGGCCGACCCCTATTTCGCGATGGCCAGGGGCACCGAGGAGCTGGCGCCGCTGCGGATGACCAAGTGGTTCGACACGAACTACCACTACATCGTGCCGGAGATCGGGCCTGAGACGGTGTTCGAGCTGGACGCGGCCAAACCCCTGGGCGAGGTGCGCGAGGCGCGGGCCCTGGGGCACGAGACGCGGCCCGTGGTGGTGGGGCCGGTCACCTTCCTGCTGCTGGGCGGGGCGCTGGAGCGGCTGGACGACGTGCTCGGGCCCTACGAGGAACTGCTGGCGGCGCTCGCCGCCGAAGGGGTCGCCTGGGTGCAGCTCGACGAGCCCGCGCTGGTCGGTGACCGGACGCCGGAGGAGCTCGACGCGGTGCGGCGGGCGTACGAGCGGCTGGGCGCCGTGACGGCGCGGCCCGCGCTGCTGGTGGCCGCCCCCTACGGCGACCTCGGGGAGGCGCTGCCGGTGCTGGCCGGCACGCCCGTGGAGGCCGTCGGGCTCGACCTGGTACGCGGCGGCGTCCCCGCTGTCGATCTGACCGGCAAGACGGTGGTCGCCGGGGTGGTGTCGGGGCGCGAGGTGTGGCGGACCTCGCAGGAGCGCGCACTGGCGGCCCTCGCGGCCGTCCGGGCCTCCCGGGTCACCGTCTCCACCTCGTGCTCTCTGCTGCACGTCCCCTACACGCTGGCCGCCGAGCCCGGCCTGGACCCGGCGCTGAAGGAGCGGCTGGCCTTCGCCGAGGAGAAGGTGGCCGAGGTGGTGGCACTCGCCGCGGCGGACCGCCCCGCGCCTGGGTCCGTGGCCGAGACGTCCCCGCCGCTCGGCGCCCCGCTCGGCACCCCGGTCGCGCGCGAGGAGCGCGGGCCGTACGCGGTGCGGGCCGCCGCGCAGGCCGCCCGCCTGGGGCTGCCGCCGCTGCCGACCACCACGATCGGCTCGTTCCCGCAGACCGGCGAGCTGCGCGCGGCCCGCGCGGCGGTGGTGGCCGGGACGCTGTCGCAGGCGGACTACGAACGGCGGGTCGAGGCCGAGATCGAGCGGGTGATCCGGCTGCAGGAACGGCTCGGGCTCGACGTCCTCGTGCACGGCGAGCCGGAGCGCAACGACATGGTGCAGTACTTCGCCGAGCACCTCGACGGGTTCGCGGTCACCAGGAACGGCTGGGTGCAGTCGTACGGCTCTCGTTGCACGCGGCCCCCGATCCTGCACGGCGACGTCGCCAGGCCCGCCCCGATCACCGTGCGGTGGGCCACGTACGCGCAGTCGCTGACGGACCGGCCGGTCAAGGGGATGCTCACCGGGCCCGTCACGATCGTGGCCTGGTCGTTCATCCGGGACGACCTGCCGCTGCGCGACGTGGTGTTCCAGGTGGCCGACGCGATCAGGGACGAGGTGCGCGACCTGGAGGCGGCCGGCGTGCGGATCATCCAGGTGGACGAACCCGCCCTGCGCGAGCTGCTGCCGCTGCGCCGCGCCGCCCAGTCCGACTACCTGGAGTGGGCGGTGGCGGCGTACCGGCGGGCCACGTCGGGGGCGAGCGACCACACCCAGATCCACACCCACCTGTGCTACTCCGACGCCGACCAGATCCTCGCCGCCATCGACGGCCTGGACGCCGACGTCACCACCATCGAGTCCGCCCGTTCCGGCGGCCGGATCCTCGGCTCGGTCCCGGGGTTCGGGCGCGGTCTCGGCCCCGGCGTCTACGACATCCACTCACCCCGTGTCCCCGCCGTGGACGAGGTCGAGGCTCTCCTGCGCCGGACCGTCGAGGCGCTTCCGGTCGAGCGCGTGTGGGTCAACCCGGACTGCGGCCTGAAGACGAGGACGTACGAGGAGGTGGAGGCGTCGCTGACCAATGTGATCACCGCCACCCGCCGCCTCCGCGCGGAACTTTAGGGGGCGGTGGTGAAGGCGGCGTGGCGGGAGGCGGCTTCCGGTTCGGTGAGCAGCGGCCGGGCGGCGAGCCAGGCCGCCGCCCCCGCGCCGTCCCTGGCCGTCGCGACCCGCTCACCGGCCAGCAGCTCCGTGACCGCGTCACGGACGGGCCCGTCGTTGGTCAGCACGCTGCCCGCGAGCACCACGGGCCCGGACACGTGCACCCGCCGCAGCGTGGCCACCAGATGCCCGGCCGCCCGCCTGACGATCCCCTCCGCCACCGGGTCACCGGCCGCGGCGGCCTTGCTGACCGGCGCCGCCAGGGCGGCCAGCCCCATGTGATCGGCCTGCGCCACCCGCACGACCCGATCGGCGATGGCACGCGGGGTCTCGGGGCGTTCCTGACCGAGGACGTGGGTGAGGACCAGGTCGGTCAGGAGGTCGCCGGGAACCGGGAGGCGGCCCCGGTCGAGGGACGCGATGACCGCCTTGGCGGCCTCGCGGCCGATCCAGAAGCCGGAGCCCTGGTCGCCGAGCAGCCACCCGAGCCCGTCCGCGATCCGCGCCACCTCGAAGCCCGCCACCCGGGTGGCGACCGCGCCCGTCCCCGACAGCAGCAGCGAGCCGTCGGGCTCGGCGGAGCCGGCGGCGTACGCGATGGTCACGTCCCGGACATAGACCGGCGGCTGAGGGATGCCGTGCGCGGCCCAGAGCGCGGCCAGCTCGGGCACCATCGCGGCGGTGTGTCCCGCGACACCCGCCAGCGAGGCGGCGACGCGGCTCCCGTCGAGCGAGTCCAGCGCCTCCTTCAGCGCGGCGCCGATCGCCGCGACGGCCCTGGCGAGCCCGTGGGCGGTCGGGTTGCCGGCGGCGGCCCGCGCGTAGCCCACCCTCCGGCCGTCGAGCGTGTGCACGGACACCCGCGTGGAGGTGGCGCCGGCATCGACACCGACCACTAGCGATTCAGTCACGGAACGAGTCTGGGGGTTGACGCGACCGGTAAGCAAGAATAATTTTCGCCAGAAGACCGAGTATTCGGAAGGAATATTCGTGACTTCAGGAGCGCTCGGGCGCGTCGAAACAGAACTACCCGGCTTGCCGGAGGCCCTACGCAGGGTCGGCGAGGTGATCCTCGGCGATCCGGCCGAGGCCGCGCGCTCGACCATCATCGCGCTGGCCGAACGCGCGGGCAGCTCGCCCGCCACCGTGACCAGGTTCTGCCGGGCCTTCGGGTTCTCCGGCTACGCCGAGCTGCGGGTCGCGCTGGCCACCGAGACCGGCCGCGCCGCGCAGGCCGGCTGGGGCGCGGGCGTCGGCCACGAGATCGGCCCCGACGACCCGCTCGACGCGGCCATCGTGGTGATGGCCGCCGCCGACACCCGGCTCATCCAGGACACCGCGGCCCAGCTCGACCTCGACGTGGTGGGCCGGGTGGCCGCCGCGATCGTGGCCGCGCCGCGCGTGCTCCTGGTCGGCGTCTCCACCAGCGGGAACGTCGCCACCATGCTCGAAGGGCGGCTGCGCCGCATCGGCATCCCCGTCTGGAGCGCGGGCGACGCCCACGTGGCGCTGTCGGAGGCGGCGCTGATGAAGGCGGGCGACGTGGCCATCGGGATCAGCCACCGCGGGCGTACCAGGGAGGTCATGGAGGCGCTCGCCGAGGCGGGCGGCCACGGCGCGCTGACCGTCGCCGTCACCTCCTTCGCCCGCTCCCCCCTCGCCGAGCTGGCCGACCTGGTGCTGACCACCGCGAGCAGGGAGACCACGTTCAGGCTCGGCGGGCTCGCGGCCGTCCACTCGCAGCTGTTCGTGCTGGACGCGGTGTACGTGGCGGTCGCGCAGCTCACGTACGAGCGGACGAACGAGGCCTTCGAACGCACGATCAGGGCCGTCGAGGGCCACCGGGTGGAGAGAGGCTGAATGACGCTCCCCGCGCGAGGCCGCCCACGACCGGCGTCCTGGCCCCCCCCTCAGGCGATCACTCAAGCCCCTGCCACCGGACGGGGCTCCACCACAGCGGACCATGAAAGGTCAGGAATAGCCACCATGCCTCACACCCCCCGTATCAGCAGGCGCGAACTCCTCCGCGGCGCGGCGCTCGTGCCCGTGGCGGGCGCGCTGGCCGCCTGCGCCACCCCGGCCGCCCAGCCGGCGCAGTCCAGCTCGGCCGCCCCCGCGGCGACCAGCGCGGCGAACCCGTTCGGCGTGGCCAACGACAAGCCGCTGGAGGTGTGGATCTTCGACGGCGGCTTCGGCCAGGAGTACGCCACGAACATCCACCAGCCGCTGTTCAAGTCGAAGTATCCGAGCGTGGAGATCAAGCACAACTCCACCAAGGAGATCACGAAGATCCTGCAGCCGCGCTTCGCCGGCGGCAACCCGCCCGAGGTCATCGACAACTCGGGCGCGAACTTCATGGACTTCGGCGCGCTCTCCCAGGACGGCCAGCTCCAGGACCTGACCCCGCTGCTGGACGCGCCGAGCTGGGACGACCCGAACGTCAAGGTCCGCGACACCATCGACCAGTCGGTCGTCGACATCGGCATGTACGACGGCAGGTTCAGCGTGCTGGGCTACGTCAACTACATCCACGGCATCTGGTACTCGCAGAAGGTCTTCAGGGAGAACGCGTGGGAGGTGCCGAAGACCTGGGACGCGTTCCTCGCGCTGTGCGAGACCATCAAGAAGTCCGGCAAGATGGCGCCCTTCACCTACGCCGGCAAGTTCCCCCAATACCTCTACGAGCCGCTGCTCACCATGGCCGCCAAGATCGGCGGCAACGAGGTGCTGGTGAACATCGACAACCTGGAGGACGGCGCCTGGACGACGGAGGCCATGAAGACCGCCGCCGCGGCCTGGGCCGAGGTGGGCGCCAAGTATCTCATGCAGGGCACGACCGGCCTCGACCACGTACAGACGCAGACCGCCCAGAACAAGTACAAGGTGGCCATGCTGCCGTCCGGCTCGTGGCTGGAGAACGAGCAGAAGACCACCACGCCGGACGACTTCGAGTACGGCATGTTCCCCATCCCCGACGTCACCGGCTCCGACAAGCTGCCGTACGGCACCCTGCACACCCAGCCGGGCGAGAACTTCATCGTCTCCTCGCGCAGCGCGCACCCGCAGGCGGGCCTGGAGTACCTGCGGGCCATGCTGTCGAAGAAGGCCGCCGGTGACTTCAGCGCGCTCGTACGCACGATGACCGTGGTCAAGGGCGCCACCGAGGGCCGCGACATCTCCCCCGGCGTCACCAGCGCCTCGAAGGCGGTCGCGGACGCCGGCGACAACACCGTCTACTACCGCTGGTTCAACTGGTACGGCCCGCTCAAGGACGAGGCCATCGCCGCCACCGGCGAGCTGATGTCCGGCAACCTCACCGCCGACAAGTACCTTGAGCGCATCCAGAAGAAGGCCGACGAGATCAAGAACGACTCCTCGATCAAGAAGTACAAGCGCTGATGACCTTCAACAGGTATCGCCGCGGGCTGTTCATCACCTCGTTCCTGGCAGCCCCGGTGATTCTCTACCTGGTGTACGTGATCGCCCCGTACGTCCAGGCGTTCTACATCGCGATGACGGACTGGCGCGGCGTGACGGCCGCGCCGCGGTTCATCGGCCTGGAGAACTTCCAGCGGCTGTTCGCCGACACCGCGTTCTGGAAGGCCGTCACCCACAACGCGGCCCTGCTCGTGCTGCTGCCACTGATCACGATCGTGATCGCGCTGTTCTTCGCGTTCCTGCTGAACGTGGGCGGCCGGCAGGGCACGTCGGGCATCCGCGGCTCGAAGTTCTACCGGGTGGTCTTCTTCTTCCCGCAGGTGCTGGCCGTGGCCGTGGTCGCGGTGCTGTTCCAGCAGGTGTTCAGGCCCGACGGCAGCGGCATGCTGAACGGGCCGCTGATGGCGCTCGGGCTCGAACCCGTCGGCTTCCTGTCCGACCCCGACGTGGCGTTCTGGTCGGTGCTGAGCGTCATGGTGTGGCAGGCGGTCGGCTTCTACGTCGTGCTGTTCTCCGCCGGCCTCGCGAGCATCCCGAAGGACATGTTCGAGGCGGCGCAGATCGACGGGGCGAGCCGGATCAGCCTGTTCTTCCGCATCACGCTGCCGCTGCTGTGGGACACCGTGCAGGTCGCCTGGGTCTATCTCGGCATCCTCGCCCTGGACGTGTTCGCCATCGTCTGGGTGATGACCCTGCAGCACGGCGGCCCCGACCGCTCGACGACGGTCATGGCCGCCGAGATCTACCGCAACGCCTTCGAGTACTTCCGCTTCGGCTATGCCTCGGCTCTGGGCGTGGTGATGTTCTTCTTCACGGTCGGCTTCGCGATCTTGTCGCTGCGCCTGTCCCGGCGCGAACGAATCGAGTACTAGGTGACGACGATGACCTCGTGGACCGCGGCCAACTCGCGCAAGCTCGCGCGCGCCGAGCGCAGGAACCGGCTGGGGCCGCTCGGGGTGCTGACGCACCTGGCCCTGCTGATCTGGACGCTGCTCGTGATGGTCCCGATCGTGTGGACGTTCCTCGCCTCGGTCAAGAGCGAGGACGAGATCTTCGGCGACGCCTGGTCGCTGCCCGCCTCGCTGCGCTGGGACAACTTCGCGCGGGCCTGGGAGCAGGCGCACATCGGGCAGTACATGCTCAACAGCGTCATCGTCGTGTCGTTCAGTACGTTCGGGACGATGCTCATCGGATCGATGGCGGCGTACGTGCTGGCCCGGTATCCCTTCCGCGGGAACCGGGCCATCTACCTGCTGTTCGTCTCGGGGCTGGCGTTCCCCGTCTATCTGGCGCTGACGCCGCTGTTCTTCGTCGTGCAGAACATGGGCAACCTCCCCCTGATCGGGCCGTTCATCGGCCTGAACACGCACGCGGGGGTGGTGCTGGTCTACATCGCGTACTCGATGCCCTTCACGGTCTTCTTCCTGTCGGCGTTCTTCAGGACGCTGCCGACCGCCGTGGGCGAGGCCGCGATGGTGGACGGGGCCTCGCACACCCGCGTCTTCTTCCAGATCATGCTGCCGATGGCCCGGCCAGGGATCATCAGCATCACGATCTTCAACATCCTGGGCCAGTGGAACCAGTACCAGCTCCCGCTCATCCTTCTGCAGGAGCGCGACAAGTGGGTCCTGACCATGGGCATCGCCGACATCTCCACGGCCGCCGGCTACGACCAGGACTGGTCCGCCCTCTTCGCCGCCCTGACCCTGGCCATCCTTCCGATGCTGATCGTCTACACGGCCTTCCAACGCCAGATCCAGGCCGGCCTCACCTCGGGAGCACTGAAGTAAGCAGACGCGCCGCCCGGGCGGGCGTCCGACGCGCAGGACACCCGCCCGGCCTTGGCGCGCCAGGACGATCGACGCGTACTCGGCGGCCCTCGGACGCATCGATGAGCCGGCTTCTTGACGATCCGTGGAACAAAGCCGACTCGTGCTGAGGACGTGTCGTCACCTGGCGTCGCCCGTGCGGAGTTGTTCCCACATCGCCGTGGTGATGGCGCGGCGGCCACGGGCGGCCTCGTCGACGAAGAAGGCGTCGCCGTGCCTGCGGGTCCTGCGGATGAAGCTCTCGCCGCCGTAGTCGCACAGCTCGTAGCTGATCGACTGGTACGGGCAGGTGAAGTCGCGTACGCGGACGGAGTGGCCCATCGGCCGGATGGGGGTCCACACCAGTTTCTTGTAGTCGGGGTTGGCGGGCGGGAGGTGTGTCGACAGACACCTGTCGTCATCTGGGACGGGGCAGATCGTCATGCCTGAACCATAGCTCTGGTCGTCTGCGCTTGTCTGGTTGCACAGGAAACTCTGTCTAGATAGACAGAGCGATATGGGCACTCTTGCCCGCGTTGGCCTATGTTGCCTACGTGCTCGACTACGAAGGCGACACGCACGTCTACATCCAGATCGCCAACATCCTCAGAGAGCGGCTGAAGAATCTGTCGGCGGGCGACCCGGTGCCGAGCGAGGCGGACATCCAGTACGAGTTCGGCGTCGCCAGGACGACGGCCCGGCGCGCGATCCACGTGCTGCGCGAGGAAGGGCTCATCTACACCGTCCAAGGGGAGGGCGCCTTCGTCGGGCCGCCGGCGGGCGGACCGCGCAAGAAGCGCAAAGTGCCGCTCTACCAGCAGATCGCCACGGAGATCGCGGGCGACATCAAAGCGGGGAAATACCGTCCCAGGCGTCCCATCCCCGGCGAGACGGCGCTCGTGAAGGAGCACGACGTGGCGCGCGAGACCGTCCGCAGGGCGATGGCGCTGCTGCGCGAGCAGGGCTGGATCTACACCGTGCCGCAGCGGGGCAGCTATGTGTCACCCGAGGAGAAGTGGCCGAAGGACTGATCATGCCTGTCCGGCCGTAGGCAGACGTCTACGATACGAGCATGCTCGACCGTGACGGTCCCGTCCCCCTCTACGTCCAGGTGGCCGAGGTGCTGCGCGAGCGGATCGCGGGCGGGGAGTTCAGGGTCGGCGACGCGCTGCCGAGCGAGGCGGCGCTGGAGGAGGAGTTCGGCATCGGGCGCACGACCGCCCGCAACGCGGCCCGCGAGCTGCGCAGGCGCGGCCTGGCCCACACCGTGCGCGGCGAGGGCACGTTCGTCGGTCCTGCGGGGGTGCCCAGGGCGAAGCCGAGCAGGGCACTGTACGTGCCGATCGCGGCGGCGGTCGCGGCCCGCATCACGCGCGGCGAGCTGCGGCCCGGCCGCGCGGTCCCCGACGCGGGCACGCTGTCGCGTCACTACGGCGTCGCCAGGGTCACCGCCCGCCAGGCCGTCGCCCTCCTGGTACGCCAGGGCTGGGCGATCGAGACTCCCCCGCGCGGCATCCGCGTGGCCGACCCGTCCGCCTGGCCCCGCGAACCCGAGCCCGCGCCATCTAGCCTTTGACGGCACCCGCTGTCATGCCTGTGCCGACGTTGCGTTGCAAGAACAGGAAGAGCAGCAGGGCGGGCAAGGCGAACAGGCTGGCGGCGGCCATGGTGGCGCCCCAGTCGGTGCCGAAGACGTCCCTGAAGGACGAGAGCCACACCGGCAGGGTGCGCTTGTCCTGAGCCTTGATGATCAGCACGTTCACGAACGCGAACTCGTTCCACGCGGTGATGAAGCCGAACAGGGAGGTCGCCATCAGGCCGGGTGCCAGCAGTGGGAAGACCACGCGGCGGAAGGCCGTCATGCGGCTGCACCCGTCCACCTGGGCGGCCTCCTCCAGCTCCGGCGGGATGGCGGCGAGGAAGCCGCGCAGCGTCACGATCGTGAAGGGGAGGGTGAACATGAAGTAGACGCCGGTCAGCATGGCGAGCGAGTCGAGCAGGTCGGTGTCGCGGGCGATGACGAACACCGGCACCAGCAGCGCCTCCCAGGGCGCCATCTGCGCGGCGAAGACCGCCACCACGAACGGGCCGCGCCCGCGCCAGCGCATCCGCGCCACCGCGAAGGCCGCGAGCAGCGCCACCACGAGCGCGATCAGCACCGCGCCCACGGTCACCAGGAGGCTGTTGCGCCAGTACGTCCAGAACCCCGGCGCGTTGACGGCCGTGACGAAGTGGTCGAGCGTCGGGTTCGCGGGCCAGAAGGTGGGCGTGGCCGACTGGATGTCGCGGGTGGGCTTGAAGGCCGTCAGGAACATCCAATAGACGGGGAAGATCGTGGTCAGGAGCACGGCGACGGCCGTGGTGTTGAGCAGGACTCTTCTCATGAGCGGACCATCCGGCGCAGGTTGCTGATCAGGGCTGCGGCGAGCACGAGCACCAGCAGGATGGCCACCGCGGAGCCGAGGTCGTAGCGGTGCAGCACGCGGGCGACCTTGAACGCGTAGACGGGCAGGGTGGTCGTGGCGTCGCCGGGGCCGCCCTGGCTGAGCACCCAGATCTGCGGGAAGCACTTGGCCACCCAGATGATCTCCAGTGAGGTGATGAGCGCGAACAACGACCTGAGCATCGGGAAGGTGACGTGGCGGAACACCTGCCGGCCGGTGCCGCCGTCGATCCTGGCCGACTCGAACAGCTCACTGGGGATCGTGGTGAGGCCGGCGTACAGGGTGAGCGCGGCGAACGGCACCGACTGCCACACCACGAGCGCCACGAGCACGGCGAACGTGGCGGTGCCGTTCGCGAACCAGGTGTAGCCGGCGAACGAGTCGAAGCCGAGCGTGACCAGCAGCCAATTGACGATGCCCAGCTCCGACTGGAACAACCACTGGAACACCGTGGTCGCCGCGATGATCGGCATGGCCCAGGCGAGGGCGAGCGCGCTCATCAGGGCGAGGCGCAGCCCGCGGCGCAGGTGCTGGAGCATGAGCGCGACGCCGGTGGCCAGGCCCACGATGAGCACGACGTTGATCACCGTCCACACCAGCGTGCGCAGCAGCACCTGCCAGAACTGCTCGCCGCCGAGCAGCTCGGCGTAGTTGTCCAGGCCGACGAACGCGGCCCCGCCCCTGATCAGCTCCCCCATGCGGAAGTGCTGCAGGGAGATCAGCAGCGCTTTGAGCAGCGGGTAGAGCAGGAGGAAGGCCCCGCCCGCCACCGTGGGCGCGATGAGCAGGTAGGGCCAGTACGAGCGGCTCCTCGACCACATTCAGGATCCGCTGTTCAGGGTCGTGGTGATCGACTCGGAGACCTTCTTCGCCTCGGCCGCCGGGTCGCCGCCGGTGAGCACGGCGGTCATGTACTGCTTGATCACGGAAGTGGCCTCGACGGCGGCCCAGTTGGGGGTGTTGGGGGTGGCGCGGCCGTTGGCGGCCGCCTTGGCCATGGCCGCGGTGCCCTCGTCGCCGTCGAGCACGCCGGCCAGGGAGGTACGGTTCGGCACGAAGCTCATGGTCTTGGCCAGCTCGGTCTGGAACTGCTCCCCCGCCAGCGCCTTGACCACCTCGTACGCCTGCTCCTGACGCCGGGAGGCGGCCGGGATGACGAGGTCGGAGCCGCCGGTGAAGACGGTGCCCGGCTTGTCGGCCGTCTTGCCGGGGATGGTGAAGAAGCCGATCTCGTCCTTGAGCCCGGCATCCACCTCCAGCACGCGGGCGGCGATGCCCGGCACGGCGATGATCTGGGCGACCTTGCCCTGCGCGAACACCTCGTGCTGCGGCGGGTTGGCCTCGTCGGCGTCCTTGGGGCCCTTGCCGAGCGCCTGGAGCCGCTTGTAGAAGTCCATGGCGGCGAGCGCCTGCGGGGTGTCGAGCGCGCCCTTCCACCGGCCGCCCTCCTGGACGGCGAGGTCGCCGCCCTCGTCCCAGACGAAGCCGGCGAGGGCGTACCAGGTCTGGCCGGTCAGGTATATGCCCTGATTGCCGTCTTTGTTGAGCTTTGAGGTGATGTCCAGCCACTCGTCGCGGGTGGCGGGCGGCTCCTTGATCCCGGCCTTCTCGAACAGCTCCTTGTTGTAGACGACCACGCGGTTGGCGGCGTACCACGGGATGCCGTACTGCTTGCCGTCCACGTTGCCCGGCTGCGCCAGGCCCGGCAGCCAGTCCTCGCCCTTGAGGTCGGCCACCTTCGCGGTCAGGTCGGTCACGCCGCCGCTGGCGCTGTACTGGGCGACCTGGGTGTTGCCGACCTCGATCACGTCGGGGGCGTCGGTGCTGGCCAGGGCCGCGGTGACGCGCTCGCCGATGCCGTCCCACTGCTGGATCTGGATGTCGAGGTCCACGTCCTGGTGCGCGGCCTCGTACTCGGTCTCGAACTTCTTCAGCAGCTCCTGCGTGACGCTGCCGTCCATGATCCAGACGGTCAGCTCGGCGGGGGCGTCCGGCGTGGCCGCCTGCGGCTCCTGGGCCGTGCCGCACGCCCCGAGCGCGAACACGGCCGCGAGGGCCAGGATGCGGTTCTTCATGACGTTCCTTGTCCACTGGGGGGGTGCCCCGCGCCCGCACCGGGCGGGCGCGGGGTGTCGGTCACGGGTTGGGGACGGTGTCCTTGAAGGCGGTGCCCGCCGTCCGCAGCGCGGCGACGCGGGAGGTCACCGTGGCGGGCGCGACGACCTCGTTCGCGCTGAAGTAGACGTAGTCCGCCTGCTGCCGGTACGTCCGCGTCCCGCCCGCACCCTGAAGATCGATGAACCACTGGTTGAACATGATCCACATGGGCGTCTCGGGGTAGTGGTCGCCGCCGTGGTCGGCGAACAGGCGGCCGTCCACGTAGTACTTGATCCGGCCGCCCGAGACCTGGATGACCAGGTCGTGCCAGCCGGCGAAGCTCGTGCGCTCCTCGGTGTGGGTGTTCACGGCCAGCCAGGGGTCGTTCCTGTAGGTCTCCCAGCTGGTGGCGTAGAGGATGTTCGACGGCTCGCCCCAGCCGCCGTTCGGCAGGTACTCGAAGTCCAGCTCGCCGTAGTCGGGGTCGAGGTCGTAGCGCAGCGGGGTGATGGTGAAGAACGTCTGCACCACGTGCTCGCCGTCGGGGCCGCTGGTGGGGGCGTCGCTGAAGCGCACGCGGGCGGCGTAGGTGCCCTCGCGGAACTTGCGCTGGGCGGTGGACAGCTCGGTCTGTACGGTGCCGCCGGCGGTGCCGTTCGTGGAGGAGTCGAGCGTCAGGAGGCCGCCGGGGAACGAGACGGCCGAGGGCGACCAGGTCGCCCCTGGCACGCCGGGGCCGCCCGACGCCGAGCGCACGGTCCAGCCGCGCTGGGCCAGCCGGGGGTCGGTCGAGCTCGTGTAGGTGAAGTCGTCGAACAGCTCACCGGTGGCGCCTGGGTCAGGGTCGGGATCCGGGTCGGGGTCGGGCTCGCTGCCGGTCGGGGTGCCCCAGGCGAGCCGGCCGTCCACATGGACGGTGACCTTGTCCCAGTCGGCGTAGGAGGTGTTCGGCCCGTAGGAGTAGTCGTCGCTCTGCTGGAACGACTGCCAGTCCGCGCGGTAGAAGCGCAGCTGCATGTCGCCGGTGTTCTGGCCGGGGCTCAGGCTGCCGGAGGTGAAGCCGACCTCCAGGTACTGCTTGCCGCCCTCCTGCGGGGCGAGCCTGCCGGTGATGGTGGAGCAGCCGATCACGGCCCAGGAGCAGGCGAAGCGGTAGGTCTCCGTACCGGTGAGGTAGTAGCGGATCTTGACCTGGCCGAGCGGGATCGTCGTCGTGCCGGTGTTGAACAGGCGCAGCCACGGCTCGGCCTGGGCGGTCGTGGCGCCGGGGGCGCTGGTGCGGTACTGGAGGCGGACGGCTTGGGCGGCCGCTGCGGGTGAGGCGATCAGGGTGACCGCGATGAGGACGGCGGGGAGGGCTAAGGAGACAAGATGTTTGCCGAAATATCTGGACATGGGGGGTGGGCTCCTTGCGGTTGTGCGGCTCCCGAGAGACGTGCGGACATGCTGAAGACAGGTCGCGGCGCCGAGCCGGCGTCCGAAGCGGTGGAGGCAGGCGCCGCGGCGGTCGGGTGGTCGGTGGGGGTCAGGCGCCGGAACGGGTGGGTGGGTTGGCCGGGGGTCAGGCGCCGCGGCGGATGCGGCCCGCGTACAGCGCCTCCAGGCGGAGGTTGTGCTCGTCGCCTTCGGGGACGTTCGCCGACAGGTAGACGGGCGGCACCTCGCCGGCTTCGAGCAGGTTGCGTACGGTCTGCGTGACCACGAGCTGGGCCAGCAGCGCGGAGGTGATCGTGGAGACGGCACCGGTGGCGCCTCCGTCGGGCAGGGGCAGCACGGCGTCGCCGTAGGGCGCGTGGTTGTCCAGGACGACGTCGGCCAGGTCGGCGAGCTTGCGCCCCGAGGGGTGACGGGACGCGACGGCTTCGCTGTGGGTGCGCGAGGTGATCGCGATCAGGTCGTGACCGCGCTCCTTGACGAGGGTGGCGAGCTCGACGACGACGCCGTTCACGCCGGAGTTGGAGATGATGACGAACAGGTCCTGCTGCTGGACGGGGGCCAGGTCGAGGATCTGGCGGGCGACGGCGGGGTCGCGTTCGAGGTCGTAGCGGTCCAGCTCGGAGGCGGGCGCGTCGCCGTAACGGACGATGTCTCGGAGCGCGAGCCGGTTGGTGGGCACGAGGCCGCCCGCGCGCCCGGCGATCTCCATGGCCACGGCCTCGGAGTGGCCTGAGCCGAACGCCTGGATGACGCCGCCGCCGGTCAGCGCCTTGGTGAACAGGTCGGCGGCGCGGGAGATCTCGGGGTCTTCGGGGATCGTCCGTACGAGGCGGGCGACGTGCTCCACGAAGTCCTGCGGATTGACAGTCATATATCCCCTTCTGGCAGGCGGTGTCCGGCGACCGCGCGGACGGTCACGTCGAACGCCTGCTTCGTCCGTTCATAGGTGCGCTGCGCCACCGACACGTACACGACGTCCAGCACCAGCAGCTGCGAGTGGATCGCGGCGAACCCCTCGGAGCGGAAGCTGGTCGCCCTGCTGGCCGTGGTGAGCACCAGCTCGGCCACCTCGGCGAGCGGGGAGCGCGGCTGCGAGGTGACGGCGACGGTGATCGCGCCGTGGCTGCCGGCCTCCGCCAGCACCTCGATGACCTCGCGTGTCCTGCCGCTGTGGGAGATGCCGATCGCCACGTCGCCCTGGCCGAGCAGCGCCGCGTCTGTCAGCGCGGCGTGCGCGTCGGACCTGCTCCACGTCGGTACGCGCATCCGCTGCAGCCGGTACTCCATCTCGCTGGCCACCGCCGCGCTGCTCGACACCCCGAACAGCAGCACCCGCCCCGCCCTGGCCACGGCCTGCGCGACCTTCTCGACCACGGCCAGGTCGAGCTGGTCGCGGGTCTCCTGGATGAGGCGGATGTCGTTGCCGGAGACCACGCCGAGCACGCGTTCGAGGCTGTCGTCGGGCAGGATCTCCTGGCCGATGTCGGTCTCCCACGTCTGCTGCGCGACCCGGCCCGACTCGGTGGCGATGGCCACCCGCAGCTCGGCGTACCCGGCGAAGCCGAGCGCCCGGCAGAAACGGGTGATCGTGGCGGTGGACGTCCCGCTGCGCTCGGCGAGGTCGACGATGGTCAGCCGGACGGTCTCGCCCGGCGCCTCGAGGACGGCGTCCGCCACCTTGCGCAGCGCCTCGGGCAGGTCGTGCCGGTCGGCTCTGATGCGGTTGAGGAGGTCCACGCGGTGATAATTATGCTCATCACCCGCCTCCGTCAAGGCCATCGGGTGATAATTCTTGTCACCAGGCGAGCAGCGCGGCGCTTCCGTAGCTGCCGCCGAAGCCGGTCACGAGCGCGGTCCCGGCGCCCGCGCGCAGCTCACGTACGGCCTGGGCCACGTTGTTCAGGCCGTGCACGTAACCCTCCGACAGCAGGCCGCCGTGCGGGTTCACCCAGGCGTGCCGGCGCTCCAGCAGGTACGCCCCCAGCTCCCGCCGTTCGACCAGCCCGAAGTCCTCAAGCTGGCGGGGCACCAGCCACGAGTACGCGTCGTAGGGCAGCATTGCGTCCACGTCGCGCGGCTTCATGCCGGACGCCTCCCAGAGCATGGGGGCCACGTACGCGGAGAAGATCGCCGTCACGTCGGCGGCGTGGTCCATCGCGGAACAGCCCGGCCCTCCCCCGCGCACCACGGCCCGCACCCTGGGCCCCCCGAGCGCGCCGCTGACCAGCAGGGCGCAGGCGCCGTCGGTCTCCTGGCAGCAGTCGGCCGTGCGCAGGGGCGTGCAGACGTACGGGCGGGCGAGGTAGTCGTCGAGGGTGAGCGGCTCGCGGCGCAGCGCCCTGGGGTTGCCCGCGGCGTTCCGCCTGGACTGGCCCACGACGGCGTGCAGGTGCTCGGCGGTCAGGCCGGTGTCGTGCAGGTACCGGGTGGCGGCCAGGGCGAACATCGGGATCGGGCCGGCCATCCCGTACGTGAACTCCTCCTGCGGCCCGGTGCTGACCACATTCATGCGCCTGCCTGAGCGGCCGTTGAGCGCCCGGTAGACGAGCACGTGACGGGCCAGGCCCGCCTCGATGAGCAGCGCCGCGTCCCCCAGGATCGAGGCCGCCTGCGTGCCGCCGCCCGCGATGTCGTTGTGCCAGCCGAGCCGCTCGATCCCGAGCGCCCTGGCGACCTGGACGACGGGCGCGGAGTCGTTCATGTGGTAGCTGAGCAGCGCGTCCACCTCGCGCGGCGCGATGCCCGCGTCCGCGCAGGCCGCCCGGCACGCCGCCGCGGCCAGCTCGCGCTCGCTCCGCCCCGACCGCCTGCTCAGCGCCGTCATCCCGACGCCCGCCACGGCCGCGCGTCCCGCGAAGGGCCGCATCCACCCTCCTCCGGTCCGACTCCGCCAGACTAGCGCTTGCTTGGGGCAGCGAAAAGAGATGACTGCGGAACTTCACGAAAGCTGTCCGGTCTTGTAATACGGAGGTGCGATCTACCGATAGCTCATCATCATCACGCCGAGGTGAGCGATGGATCTACGCTATGTCCGGTATGCCATGGCGATCGCACGGGCGGGCAGCCTCCGACGGGCCGCCGCCGCCCTGCACATCGCTCAACCCACGCTGTCCGAGCAGCTCAGGGCACTGGAGAAGGAGATCGGGGTCGAGCTGTTCAGCCGCTCGTCGAGCGGGGTGCAGCTGACCGAGGCGGGCGAGGCGTTCCTGGCGCAGGCCACGGTCGCCCTCGACGCCTTCGAGCGCGCGGTCGTCGCCGCGCGCGGCAAGGGCACGACGGCCCGCCTGGGCGTCGCCGACGGGCTCGCCGACGTCGTCGCCCGGCTGCTGTCCCAGCTGCACACCGGCCGCTTGCGCGTCGCGCCGATGGGCACCGCCGAGCAGATCGTCTCCATCGCCGACGGCACCCTGCAGGCCGGGCTCGGGTACGCGCCCGGCTCGCTGCCCCGGGGCGTGGCGCGCATGCTGGTCCACCGCTTCCCCGTACACGCCCTGCTCCCCCGCGGGCACCACCTGGCCGAGTACGACGCCGTGTCGCTGGCCGACCTCGCCGGTGAGCCGCTGCTGATGCCGGAGTCGGACGCGGTGGCCGGGGCCCGCCGCTTCCTGGAGGGCTTCGTCCGCCACGGCCTGCATCCCCGCCTGGGCCCCGCCGCCGCCACCCACGACCTGGTGATCACGATGGTCGGGGAGGGCGCCGGTTACGCGCTCTGCGTCCATGAGGGCACCACCGTGCCGGACTCGGTGACGTTCGTCCCGGTCAAGGAGGACACGCCGCCCATCGAGGTGGTCTTCCTCTGGAACCGCCAGGCCGACGTGCACGAGCTGGTGAGCGCCGCACGGCATCTCGCCCGATCTGGATAGTACTATTATCCAATAATGCGCATCTCCGAACTCAGCGCCAAGTCCCGCGTGGCGATCCCGACGATCAAGTACTACCTGCGCGAGGGCATGCTGCACCAGGGCGAGCAGACCGCCGCGACCAGGGCCGAGTACGACGAGACGCACCTGCGCAGGCTCCGCATGATCCGGGCCCTCCTCGAGGTCGGCCGGCTCTCCGTCGCCTCCATCAAGCAGGTCATCGCCGCCGTCGAGGACGAGTCCCTGCCCACCCACCGCGTCCTCGGCACCGCCCACTACGCCCTCAGCCCCGCCGTGGACCCTGAGCAGACCGAGGAGTGGCGCTCGGCCCGCGCCCTGGTGGACGACCTGATCACCGAGCTCGGCTGGGACATCACGGAGGAGGCCCCCACCCGCGACGAACTGGCCCAGACCATCGTCAGGATGCGCCAGCTCGGCCTGTCCGTCGACCTGGCCCCGTACGTGGAGGCGGCCCGCCGCCTGGTGGCCGAGGTGGAGATGGACGCGATCCCCTTCGACGGCCCCCGCGACGCCGCCGTGGAGGCCATGGTGCTGGGCACGGTCCTGTACGGCCGCGTGCTCGACACCTTGCGCCGCATGGCCCACGAATCAGAATCCGCCCGCCGACTCACTCCCTAGCCGAGCATCGTGTCGTCCTGCAGACAGTCGCCTGACGATTACGGGAAGCGACAACGCTGGACACGCCGGACCACCTGATCGGCCGAGGCTAGATCAGCTCGTTGGCGCGCAGCACCTGGACGGCGTGCACGGTGGCCGCGCCGCGCCACTCCATGGAGCCGGCGGGTGAGAAGCGGGCGTAGTCGACCACCCAGCCGCCGTCGTCCTGCTGCTCACCGGCCAGCCTGACCAGGTCGGCGGCGATCACGGCGGGGTCGAACAGGGCGCGGGCCGCGCTGCCCGGGTAGGGGGCGAAGTCGAGGGGGCGCAGGGCCTCGTTCTCGGTGCCGCCCTCGACGGGCACCCTGCCGTCCTCCGGGATGTACGCGCCGAGCCGTTTGAGCAGGTCGGCGGCGGCGGGATGGCGGTCGTGGACGGCGTCGAGGAAGCGGACGGCGAAGGACAGCACGTACGCGTGCGGGCGCTCCTCCATGGCGCGGATGGCGTCGATGCAGTAGCGGGTGGCCCGCTCCAGCCAGGGGTGCTCGGCCACCGCCCGGTCGTGGGCGGCCACCCGGTGGGCGACGGCGGCGGTGACGGCGGTGATCTGCAGCGACGAGGAGGTAGGGTCGGCGCCCGCCCACCACGTCGCGGTGGCGGTGGAGACCCCGACCGGCAGGGCGAAGGGCAGGCCGCCGTCGGGCAGCGTCACGGACTCCAGCCAGTCGCACAGGGCCGCGGCGTGCGGCGAGGTGACGGGACCGGCCTCCTCGAAGACCTCGAAGGCGTGCAGGGCCGCGCCCGGCTGGCTCTCCGGCGAGCGCAGGTCGGGCTCGAGGCCCCAGCCGTAGCCGCCGTCGGGGTTGCGGTAGGCGTCGAGTGCGGCGAGTGCGCCCGTCGCGTCCTCCTCGCCCATGAGCAGGCCGTAGCGGCGGCGGTCGAGGACGCGGGCGTGCCCGGCCATGAAGCCGGGGACCGCGGACAGGTTCACGTTCATGCCTGTCATCGTGCCCAGACCGCCGCCGCCCGGTCTTGTAGGTATCGGACACGCCGCCGATGCGAGCATGGGGGCATGCGGGAAGAGCGGGCGCGGGAGATGTTCGCGGGGCAGCCGGTGGCCAGGATGGCGCGGCTGGCAGAAGACGGGACGCCGCGGATCGTGCCCATCACGTTCGCGCTGCTCGACGGCGCCATCGTGACGGCCGTCGATCACAAGCCCAAGACGACCATGAGGCTCGGACGGCTGCGCGACATCGCGCGCGACCCCGCCGTCAGTGTGCTGGCCGATCACTACGAGGACGACTGGGCACGGCTGTGGTGGGTGCGCGCCGACGGCACGGCCGGAGAAGCGGACGACCCGGGAACCCGCGAAAGGGCGCTGGCAGCCCTCGCCGCCAAGTACGCCCAATATCGGGAGCGCCCGCCCGCCGGCGCCGTCATCCGCGTCGAGGTGACCCGCTGGAGCGCGTGGGCGGCTAGTCCCTGACCGTGACCGGGCGTTTCAGCAGCCACAGGGCGGCGCGCTGGAGCAGCGTCCTGTGCACCTCGTTGTCGTAGGACCTGGTGTCGTGGCCGAGCGCGTCGTACAGGACCCGCCCCCTGCGCACCGGCCTGGCCCACACCAGAGGCTGGCCGCTCGCCGACGAGGCCAGCGGCCGGACGTCGGGGAGCACGTCGAGGTCGCTGTAGACCTCGTCCACCACGTCGAAGTCGCGCAGGCCGTCCACGACCGGATGCCCGCCGTGCACCCGCACGCCCGTCCAGCCGAGCGGCGGGTGGTGCGACTTGGGCCAGACCCAGCAGCCGCCGAGCACGCGCGGCCAGCCCTGCCAGTCGTCGAAGCAGATCGCCGCCGAGTGCATGCACAGCAGCCCGCCGCCCTGGTCGAGGTGGTCGAGCAGGGTGGCCCGCGCGCCGGCCGGCAGGGAGAAGCGCCACTGGTCGCGCAGGCCGGCGAAGCGGTCCTGGGTCATCTGCCAGCGCAGCGCGTTGACCGTGATGAGCTGGAACTCCGACGGCTCGCTGAGCGCTCCCGCGATGTCCTCGGTGATCTCCGACTCGACCCCCACCTCGGCGAGCACCTCCGCGAGCGCGGCCGATGTGGCGGCGAAGTCGTGGAACAGGCCTCCAGAAAGGATGAGATTTCTCGCCACCCGCCCAGCCCATCATGCCTGCCGCGCCATTACCACCCGTACAGCGCCACCGTACGAGCGGCCCGGCCCGCACGATCTATAGTCGGCCGTATGGATCTCGGCATCTCGGGCAAGGTCGCCCTCGTCACCGGTGGCAGCGCGGGCCTCGGCCTCGCGGCGGCCAAGAGCCTCGCGCGGGAGGGCTGCGACGTGTGCGTCAGCGCCCGCGACCCGGAGAAGCTCGCGGACGCGGTGGTGGAGCTGCAGGAGTTCGGCAAGGTCGTGCACGCGGTGCTGGCCGACGTGGAGGATCCGGCCGCCGCCCGGCGGGTGGTCGAGGAGACACGCGACGTGCTCGGTCCCGTCGACATCCTGGTCGCCAACGCGGGCGGGCCCAAACCGGGCCGGTTCGACGAGGTCGGCCTGGACGACTGGGACGCCGCCGTCCAGCGCAACCTGCTCGGCATGGTCCGGCTGATGCACGCGGTGCTGCCGGAGATGCGCTCGCGCGGCTGGGGCCGGATCGTCACCATCACCGGCAGGTCGGCCCGCGAGGTGATCGACGGGCTCGCGCTGTCCAACGCCATGCGTACGGCTGTCGCGGGCGTGGTGCGCACCCTGGCCCGCGAGGTGGGCGGCGAGGGGGTGCTGGTCAACAACGTGATGCCGGGGCCCATCGAGACCGAGCGGCTGCGTCAGCTCGCCGGCGACGAGGCGGCGCTGAGCGAGCGCGGCGCGGGCGTGCCGGTGGGGCGGGTCGGGCGGCCCGAGGAGGTGGGCGACGTGGTGGCGTTCCTGGCCAGCGAGCGGGCGTCGTACGTGAACGGGGTGTCGCTGCTGGTGGACGGCGGTGAGGCCAGGGTCATCGCCTGAGCAGGGTGCCGACGACGGCGGCGGCCCACTCCTCGTCGCCATGGCCGGGCAGGTCCGCGAAGCGCGCGAGGTTGGCCCGGTGGAAGCAGGCGCCCATGAGCATCGACGCCGCCGCGTCCGCGTCGAGACCGCCGTCGACGCGGCCGGCGCGCTGCTCGTCCCGCAGGATGCCGGCCAGCACCTGGATCGGCACGTGCGGCCCGGTGCCCCTCTCGGCCAGCATGGCGCGGAATCCGGTGATCAGCGCCGGGTCGCCGAGCAGGCCGCCGGCGATGGCCTGGGCGCGGGTGTAGAAGGCCAGCGCGGCCAGCGTGAACGTGACGAGGTTCGCGCGCAGGTCGCCCCGGCCGACACCGGCGCGCAGCTCCTCCAGCGCCGGGCCCAGCGCCGGCATGCGCTCCAGCACCACGGCGAGGAACAGCTCCTCCTTGCCGGCGAAGTGCTTGTAGAGCAGCGCCTCGGAGCACTCCGCCTGTTTCGCGATGCGCTTGGTGGTGGCCCCCGAGATGCCGAACTCCTGAATCGCCTGCTCAGCGGCGTCGATGATGCGTTCGCGGGTGCTCATCCGCCCATGATATGAGCGGTGTCTCGCCCATACCCGAGCACATGACATCCTTCCTAGTAGGAGCGCAGGAAAGGGCGAATCGCATGGACAAGCCGGTCATCGTGACGGTGGATGACGATCCAGGCGTCTCGCGGGCGGTCGCCCGTGACCTGAGACGCCGTTACGGGCAGGAATACCGGATCGTCCGCGCCGAGACGGCGAGGGACGGCATCGACGCCGTACGCGAGATGCGGCTGCGCGGCGACGAGATCGCGGCGATCCTGGCCGACTACCGCATGCCCCAGATGAACGGCGTGCAGTTCCTCGAAGCCGCCATGGACCTCTATCCCTACGCGCGCCGCGTGCTGCTGACCGCCTACGCCGACACCGACGCGGCCATCCAGGCGATCAACGTGGTCGACCTCGACCACTACCTGCTCAAGCCGTGGGACCCGCCGGAGGAGAAGTTCTACCCGGTGATCGACGGGCAGCTCGACGCCTGGCTGCGCACCGACCGGATCGAGCGCTCTGAGCTGCGGGTGGTGGGCGACCGGTGGTCGGCGCCGTCGTACAAGGTGCGCGACTTCCTGGCCCGCAACCACGTGCCGTACCAGTGGCTGCTGGCCGAGGACCCGGAGGGCGCGCAGCTGGTGAAGGCGGCGGGCGACGACCGTCACCTGCCGCTGGTGGTGACGGCCGACGGCACCACGCTGGAGTCGCCCGACCAGGCGACGCTGGCCGCGGCGGTGGGGCTGTCCACGACGCCGGCGACCGACTTCTACGACCTGATCGTGGTGGGCGGCGGGCCGGCCGGGCTCGGGGCGGCCGTCTACGGCGCCTCGGAGGGGCTCAACACCGTGCTGGTGGAGGCGTACTCGTCGGGCGGGCAGGCGGGCCAGAGCTCCCGCATCGAGAACTACCTGGGCTTCCCCGACGGCGTCTCAGGGCAGCAGCTGGCCGACCGGGCGCGCAGGCAGGCGCTGAAGTTCGGGGCCGAGCTGCTGACCCCGCGCAAGGTGAGCAGCCTGGAGGCGCGCGGGCAGGCGCGGGTGGTCGGGTTCAAGGACGGCGGGGAGATCGCGGCGCACGCGGTGATCCTGGCCACCGGCGTCACCTACCGGCGGCTGGAGGCCCCGGGCCTTGAGGACTTCGTGGGCCGCGGCGTCTACTACGGCGCCGCGCTGACCGAGGCCCCGTCGTGCAAGGACACCGAGGTGTTCATCGTCGGTGCGGCCAACTCGGCCGGGCAGGCCGCCGTCTACCTGTCGGGATTCGCGAGCAAGGTCCACTTGGTGGTGCGGGGTGACGGTCTGGAGAAGTCCATGTCCCACTACCTCATCGAGCAGATCGCCGCGCTCCCCAACGTCGAGGTGCATCTGCAGACGCAGGTCGCCGGCGCGGCCGGCGACGGGCACCTGGAGCGGCTCACGCTGTCCACCAAGGGCGAGGAGCGCACGGTGGACGCGCAGTGGTTGTTCGTGTTCATCGGGGCCCGGCCGTACACCGACTGGCTGGGCGAGACGATCGAGCGGGACGCGCGCGGGTTCGTGCTGACGGGGCCAGACCTGGTGCAGGGCGGCAGGCGGCCGCGCAACTGGCCGCTGCGGCGGGAGCCGTACTTCCTGGAGACCAACGTGCCCGGGGTGCTGGCCGCGGGCGACGTGCGCGCCGAGTCGATCAAGAGAGTGGCCTCCGCCGTCGGCGAGGGCGCCATGGCCGTCGCGCTCGTGCACCGCTACCTGGAGAAGCAATGATCGACATCGACGAGCTCCGCAAGCTGTTCCTGTTCGAGCGCCTCAGCGACGAGCAGCTCTCCAAGCTCGCGGCCAGCGGCCGCGTGCAGACCTACGCCCAGGACGAGGACGTCGTCCGGCAGGGCGAGCCCGCCGAGTGCTTCGCGGTGCTGCTGGAGGGCGAGATCCAGATGATCAGCGAGACGGTCAGCGCCGGCACCGTCGCGATGCCCCGCACCTCCCAGCCCGGCGTCTACGGCGGCGCCACCGCCGCCTACCTCGGCGACCGCGCCCCGCTCACCTACCAGCACACGCTGCGCGCCACGGCGCCGTCGCGGATGTTCATGCTGCCGGCCAAGAAGTTCGCCTACATCGTGGCCGAGTGGTTCCCGATGGCGATGCACCTGCTCGACGGGCTGATGTCGGGCGGGCGGATGCAGCGGGAGATCATCGACAGACGGCAGCGGCTGACCGCGCTCGGCACGATCACCGCCGGGCTCACCCACGAGCTGAACAACCCGGCCGCGGCCGCCGTGCGGGCGGTGGGCGAGCTGCGCTCGCTGATCGCCGGCTCGCGGCTGCAGCTCGCCCAGCTCGCCGAGGACGGCATCCCGCCGGAGAAGCTGCGGGCGCTGATCGAGGCGCAGGAGGCGTGCACGAGCAAGCTGGGCGAGCAGCCGCAGCGCTCACCGCTGGAGATCTCCGACGCCGAGGACGAGCTGGGCGAGGCCCTTGAGGAGATCGGTGTCGAGGACGCGTGGGACCTCGCTCCCGCCCTGGTCAGTGCGGGCTTCTCCGGCGAAGACCTGCAGAAGGTGCGCACGAAGGTCGGCGAGGAGCACACCCCGAAGGCGCTGCACTGGCTGTCGGAGGCCGTGGAGATCGCGCAGATGCTCAACGAGGTGGCCGAGGCGACCGAGCGCATCACCACGCTCATCCGCTCGGCCAAGCAGTACTCCCAGATGGACCGGGCTCCGTTCCAGCAGGCCGACGTGCACGAGCTGCTCGACAGCACGGTCGCGATCTTCCGCGGCAAGATCCCGCCCGGCATCACCGTGGTCACCGACTACGACCGCACGCTGCCGGAGATCCCCTGCTACGCGGGCGAGCTCAACCAGGTGTGGACGAACCTCATCCAGAACGCGCTCGACGCGATGGGGCAGGACGGCACGCTGACGATCCGCACGGCGTACGACGAGGACGAGGCCATCGTGGAGATCGGCGACACCGGTCACGGCGTGGCCGAGGCGATCAAGGACCGCATCTTCGAGCCCTTCTTCACGACCAAGACCGTGGGCGAGGGCACGGGGCTGGGGCTGGACATCTCGTACCGGATCGTGGCGGGCCGGCACGGCGGCGAGATCAAGGTCCGTTCGGCGCCGGGCGACACGTGGTTCGAGGTACGCCTGCCGCTGCGTGAGCCCGCCGCCACTGGCTGAGTTTTTACCCTGACTTGTCAGGATGTCTTCTGACCGCATGTAATGGGTGACCGAAATGCGGAAAGGAGATGACCCGGTGGCGACCCCCGAGACGATGACGGGATCGCGTTCGCTGAACGCGCTGCTCAAGATGCTCGGGGGGATCGAGCGGCTGGGGAACCGGCTGCCGCATCCGTTCTGGCTGTTCGTCATCCTGAGCGTGCTGCTGTCGCTGCTGAGCTGGGCGCTCGCGGCGGCCGGGGTTTCGGCCGTCAATCCGGCCACGGGCGAGACCGTCGCCGCCAGGAACCTGCTGTCCGTCGAGGGCGTGCGGATGATGGTCGGCGACGCGATCGAGAACTACACCTCGTTCCCGCCGCTCGGCACGATCCTCGTCGTCATGCTCGGCGTCGCGGTCGCGGAGCGGTCGGGGCTGCTGGCCGCGGTGCTCCGCTCCGGCGTGTCGCGGGTGTCGCCGCGGTGGGTGACGTTCGCGCTGTCGTTCACCGGGATGGTCGCGCACGTGGCCTCCGACGCCGCGTACGTGGTGCTCATCCCGCTCGGCGCGCTGGCCTTCCGGGCCGTCGGGCGCAGCCCGATCCTCGGCATCGTGGTGGCGTTCGTGTCGATCTCGGCCGGTTACGACGCCAGCCCCGTCGTCACCCCCGTGGACGCCATCCTGTCCGGCCTGACCACCGCCGCCGCCCACACGATCGACCCCGGCTACACGGTCACGCCGCTGGCGAACTACTTCTTCTCGCTCGTGTCGTCCGTCGTGCTGGCCGCCGTCATCACGCTGGTGACCGAGCGGGTGCTGGCCCGCCGCGTCGAGTCGATCCCCGTGGACCCCGACGCCGACGAGGACGACCTCGGCTCGCTCAAGCTGCCCCCCGAGGAGCGGCGAGGGCTGCGGGCCGCGCTGATCACGCTCGTGGTGTTCGCCGCCGCGCTGACGGCCGCCGTCCTGCCCTCCGGGTCGCCGCTGCGCGGCGAGGGCGGCAGCATCGTGCAGTCGCCGCTGCTCACCTCGATCGCCATCTTCCTCGGTCTCGCGTTCCTGGCCGTCGGCTGGGCGTACGGCAAGGCCGCCGGCACCGTCACCCGCAGCGGCGACATCCCCGGCTTCATGGTGCACGGCGTACGCGAGATGGCGCCGATCCTCGTGCTGTTCTTCGCGATCTCGCAGTTCCTCGCCTACTTCAAGTGGACCGGCATCGGCCAGATCCTCGCCATCGACGGCGCCGGGCTGCTGAAGTCGGCCGGGGTGAGCGGACCGGTCGTCTTCCTCGGCATCCTGCTCGTGGTCACCGTGATCAACCTCGTGGTGACCAGCGGGTCGGCCCAGTGGGCGCTCGTCGGCCCGGTGTTCGTGCCGATGCTGATGCTGCTGGACATCCCGCCCGAGTACACCCAGGCCCTCTACCGCATCGCCGACTCCTGCACCAACGCGATCACCCCGATGAGCCCCTATTTCGTGATGGCGCTCGGCTTCCTGCAGCGTTACCGCCGCTCGGCCGGCATCGGCACGCTGGCCTCGATGACGATCCCGCTCGCGCTCACCCTGCTCGTCGTCTGGACGCTGCTGTTCTACGTCTTCTGGTGGCTGAGCGTGCCGCTCGGCCCCGGAGCCCCCGTCCCCTAGCACACCCGTTGGAAGGATTCTCGTGTTGATCACCGACTGGACCCGGCAGGCCCTGCCGGCCATGCTCGACGACCTCAGGGCCGTGGTGGAGCTGGAGACCAACAGCTACGACAAGGCCATGCTGGTCAAGGGGCTGCGGGCGATCAGGGCGCGGGTGGTCGGCCACCTGGGGACACCGGACGACGAGATCCTGCACGAGGGCGGCCGGCACGGCGACATCCTCGAGCTGTTCTACGAGGGCACCGCGCCCGGCACGATCCTCATGCTCAGCCACTACGACACGGTCTGGCCCACCGGCACGCTCAAGAGCTGGCCGTTCACCGTCGTCGAAGGCAAGGCGACCGGGCCCGGCGTCTTCGACATGAAGACCGGGCTCGTGCAGTCGATCTGGGCGCTGCGCGGCCTGCGCGAGCTGGGCCTGCCGCACCCCAGCGTGCGCTTCCTGTTCAACGGCGACGAGGAGATCGGCAGCCCGGCCTCCCGCGAGCACATCGAGGCAGCCAGCGAGGACGCGCTCGCCACCCTCGTCTTCGAGGCGTCGCTGGACGGGGCGCTCAAGACCGCGCGCAAGGGCGTCGGGCTGTTCAACGTGAGCGTCACCGGGCTGGAGGCGCACGCGGGGCTGGACCCGTACGCGGGGGCCAACGCCATCCACGCGCTCGCCGAGCTGGTCACCACGCTCGCCGGTGCCGGCTCGCGCGAGCGCGGCACCACCGTGAACGTCGGCCTCATCAGCGGCGGCACCGGCCGCAACGTCACCGCGGGCCGCGCCACGTGCGGCATCGACGTCCGCGTCACCGACCCGGCCGAGATGGGCCGCATCGACGATGTGTTCGCCGGGCTGCGCGCCTCAGACCCACGCGTCACGATCTCCGCCACCGGCGAGTGGAACCGGCCTCCGATGGTCCAGAACGCCGCCTCGCAGCGGCTGTTCAAGGAGGCGCAGGGGGTGGCGACCGGTTTCGGCTGGGCCCTCGACCAGGCGTCGGTGGGCGGGGCCAGCGACGGCAACTTCGTCTCGGCCCTGGGCCGCCCGGTCCTCGACGGCATGGGCGCCGTCGGCGACGGGGCCCACGCACGGCACGAGCACGTCCTGGTCGAGCACATCCCGGACCGCACCGCCCTCACCATGGGCCTGATCACCGCCCTGGCGTAGCTCTCCTCTTTCGCGGCAGGTCCGCCCACAGCCCCTGTGATACGCTCCCAAGCGAGCGCTTGGTTTTCCGTTGAGGGGCGGCCGCCGTATGAAGTTCTCGACCTTCCACCTCTTCCACCGCTTCGACGGGCAGAGCTTCAAGGACGTCTACGACTACCACCTGGAGCTCATCGAGTTGGCCGAGGAGCTGGGGTTCGACGGGGTGCGGCTGGCCGAGCACCACTTCCGCGACTACGGCGTCGCGCCCAACCTGTTCACCGTGCTCGCCCACGCCGCCGCCCGCACCGAGCGGCTGCGGCTCGGCACCGGGATCGTGGTGCTGCCCCTGCGCAACCCCGTGCACGTCGCCGAGGAGGCGGCGCAGGTGGACGTGCTGTCCGGCGGCCGGCTCGAACTCGGGATCGGGCGGGGGTACCAGAGCCACGAGTTCGAGGGGTTCGGGATCGACCTGGCGGAGGCGCGGGACCGGTTCAACGAGGCGCTGGAAGTCGTCGTCGGGCTCTGGACGCGGGAGTCGTACCAGCATGAGGGGAAGTTCTACCGGACCGGCACCGAGGTCTCGCTGGTGCCGCGCCCGCTGCAGGACCCGCATCCGCCGCTGCACGTCGCGGCCGTCTCGCCGGAGACCGTCACCATGTACGCCGAGCGCGGCCTGCCCATCCTGGCCGACCCCGCGGCCCCGTTCCGGAAAGTCGTCAAGGCGGCCGGGACCTGGCGGGAGACGGCCGCGCGGGCCGGGCATCCTGCGGCGGAGGCCGAGCTGGTGGTGGCGCGCAGCGTGTACGTCGCCCCGACCCTGGAGCAGGCCCGCGCCGACCAGGAGAGGTTCGAGGCGTCGTTCGACCGTTCGCGCATCTTCAACGAGCGCAGCGCCCCCATCGACCCGCGCACCGGACGGGCCGCGCAGGGCTTCGAGTACTACCAGGACCGCTACCTCAAGGGCGGCGCCGTCTCGCCGGACTTCCGCTGGGAGCAGCTGGAGGTGATCGGCGACCCGGCCCGGGTCATCGAGCAGGTCGCGCTGCTTCGCGACGCCGGGTTCGGCAACCTCCTGTGCGACTTCGGCAGCACCCGGCCGATGCCACTGGAGGACATGAAGCGGGTCATGCGCTTCTTCGCGACCGAAGTCATGCCGGCCTTTGGAGGCGGACGATGATCCACAGCCTGACCCTGTCCGACGTCCTCGCCGAGCACGCCCGCGGCAGGCCACAGGTCACGGCCGTGGTGGACGGCGAGGTCCGGCTCACCTACCCGGAGCTGGACGAGCGCGTCTCCCGGCTGGCGGCGGCGCTCGACGGTCTCGGCGTCGGGGCCGGTGACCGGGTGGTGTGGCTCGGGCAGAACGCGTACGCGGTGCTGGAGCTGCTGCTCGCCTGCTCCCGGCTGGGCGCGGTGCTGTGCCCGGCGAACTGGCGGCAGTCGCTCGACGAGCTGCGGTTCGTGCTCGGCGACCTGACGCCGGCCGCGGTCGTGTGGGAACCGTCGGACGTCACCATGGCGCTGCGCGACGAGGCGGGCGGCGCGTGGGTGCGCGCGGGCGAGGAGTACGAGCGGCTGATCGCGGGCGCCGAGCCGAGGGAGTTCGCGCAGGTCGGTGATGGCGAGCCGGCCCTGGCCCTCTACACGGCGGCCTTCTCCGGACGTCCGAGCGCCGCCCTGCTCAGCAGCGCCGCGCTGCTCGCGCACGCCACCACCCTGCTCGTGGTCCGGCGGATGGAGCCCGGCTTCACCTTCCTCAACAACGGGCCGCTCTTCCACGTCGGGACGATGATGTTCTGCCTGGCCACGTTCCAGATCGGCGGCACGAACGTCTTCACCCCCGCCTTCGACCCCGAGGAGGCGTGCCGGCTGATCGACGCCGAGCGGGTGACGCAGGCGTTCCTGTTCGGGCCGATGATCGATGCCGTCGCGAAGGCGAACGCGGGCGGCAAGTACGACCTGTCCTCGCTGCGCTTCGTCGCCCACTCCGCCGAGTGGGACGACATGATCAGCGTGGACGACTCGCCGTGGTGCCGCTCGAAGATGGGCGGGTACGGGCAGACCGAGGTGGGCGGGATGCTGACCTTTCTCGGGCTGGCGGAGGGCGGGGCGGGGCTCGCGGGGCGGCCTTCGCCGCTGGCGCAGGTGCGGATTCTGGCGCCGGACGGGATCGAGGTGCCGGTCGGTGAGGTCGGGGAGATCTGCGCCCGCGGCAAGACCCTCTTTTCCGGATATTTCGCCCGCCCCGACTTAAATGCGGAAAAGTCGCGGTACGGCTGGCACCACACCGGCGACCTCGGCCGCCGCGAACCCGACGGCACGATCACCTTCATCGGCCCGAAGCTGCGCATGATCAAGTCGGGCGCCGAGAACATCTACCCCGCCGAGGTCGAGCGCGCGCTCAAGGCCCACCCGGCCGTGGCCGACGCCGCCGTCATCGGCGTCCCCGACCCCGACTGGCACCAGACGGTCAAGGCCGTCGTGTCCCTGAAACCGGACGCCACCGCCACGGAGGACGACCTGATCGCGCACGTCAGGGGCCTGCTGGCGGCGTACAAGCGCCCGCGCCACGTGGCGTTCGCGGACACGATCCCGAAACGCGGCTTCACCCCCGACTACGACGCCCTGGACGAGGCACACGGCGGCGGCAACTACCCGGGCACCTGAGCCGCCCGCCCGGAGGAGGGCTGCCGACGTGCCGGCCCAGCCACGGCACAGGGGTCGGTAGGTGGTGGGAGTGGCCGGACGGTGCCCGTGCGGGGGCGGGCGGCTAGGCGGAGCCTGTCGGTCGGGGCCGGGGGCGTTCGCCACGGCGTGCACCAGTGCCTGGGCCAGCAGCTCGCCAGGATCGAGATGCGGATCGGCTACCGGGCGCTGTTCGGCAGGTTCCCCGATCTGCGGCTGGCCGTGCCCGCCACCGAGGTGCCGCTGCGCACCGACGCGGCCGTGTACGGCGTCGCGAGCCTGCCCGTCACCTGGGTCACAGGATCGCCAGCGGGCTGAGCGGGCTGCCGGTGCCGCCCTCGATCCGCAGCGGCGCCGCGACGAACACGAACTCCGTACGCTCCCTCGCCGCCAGCTCCTCCAGCCACACCATCTCGATCAGGTGGATGCCGTGCCGGTGCAGGAGCAGCAGGTGCAGGTCGTCCTCGACGGGCTCCTGCGACATGCCGCGCCCGTCGAGCCCGCCGACGGCGGCGTTGTCGCAGGCCACGGCGGCCACGTCGTGCCCGGCCAGCCAGCGGCCCGCCTCGGCGGACAGGCCAGGCTGTCCCGACCAGTACTCCTCGCGCGACCGCTCCCACACCAGCGGCCAGCCCGTACGCACGACCGCCACGTCACCGGGGCGCGGTGTGGCGATGGCGGCCAGTTCGGCGGCCGAGACGCGGTGCTCGGCGGGCAGGTGGCCGAGCCCGAGGTGACGGGGCACGTCGTAGAGCACGCCCCTCGCCACCACGCCGCCCGCGTGCTCGATGCCGCACCTCGTGGCGCCGTACGAGCGGACGCGGGCGGCCGGGTGGCCGTTGTAGAGCTCGTCGCCCGACCACATGTGGCACAGCGCGTCCATGTGGGTGGTGGTGCCGTGGTGGCTGACGAGCAGGGCGTCGTCGGCCACCCGCAGGCCGGGGCCGATGGGGCGGGCGCCGGCCGCGTAGTCGCCGCCGTCCACGCTCATGAAGTGCTGCGGCAGCGGGCGGCCCGGCAGGTGCGCGACGGTGGCGGGCGCGGGCGATGAGGTGGCGCCCCTGATCGGCAGGGCCAGGTTCAGCACCTCGCCGGTGGTGGCGCTGCGCAGGGCGTCGAGCACCACGGAGGGGGTGAGCAGGTTGAGGGTGCCGCGCTGATCGTCTGGGCCGAATCGTCCCCAATTGTTAGGCTCGTGGATCACGTAAGCACTCCCTTTCCCCCCGCTGGAGGTCCGATGTACTGCGACCCGCGCTTCGCCCGCGTACGCGAGGTGTTCGAGCGGCACTTCGCCGACGGCGAGGAGCTGGGCGCGGCCTTCGCCGTCCACCTGCACGGCGAGCCGGTGGTGGACCTGTGGGACGGCGTCGCCGACCGGCACACCGGGCGCCCCTGGGAGCGCGGCACCCCCGTCTTCGCCTACTCCTGCACCAAGGCGGTCACCGCGGCCGTGCTGCTGCGGCTGGCCGAGCAGGGCCGCCTCGACCTGACCGCGCCGGTCGCGGACGTGTGGCCCGAGTTCGCCGCCGAGGGCAAGGGGTCCGTGACGGTCGAGCACCTGCTCAGCCACCAGGCCGGCCTGCCGGTGGTGGAGGAGGAGGTGCCGGTGGAGGAGTTCGAGGACCAGCCGGCGATCGCGGCGCGGCTGGCCGGGCAGCGGCCGCTGTGGGAGCCGGGGACGGCGCACGGGTACCACGCGCTGACGTACGGGTTCCTGCTCGGCGAGGTGGTCAGGCGGGTGACGGGCAAGTCCGTGGGCGAGCTGGTGGCGGCCGAGATCGCGGGGCCGCTGGACCTGGAGCTGTGGGTGGGCGCGCCCGATGCGGTGATCGAGCGTACGGCGCGCCTCCAGGCCGGCGAACGCCCCCGCCGCGACCCCGCCGAGCAGCCCGCCGAGCAGCCCGCCCAGACCGAGCCCGCCGCACAGCCCAAGCCCGCCGCACAGCCCGAGCCCAGGACCGGGATGCGGATCGTCGAGACCGGGAACCGGACGCAGGACGTGCTGGCCGAGGTGCAGCGGGCCGCGCTCGACCCCGCGAGCCTGATGAACAGGGCGCTCGGCAACCCCGCCATGCACCGGCTCAAGGGCGGCGCGAACCATCCGGTGATCCTGCGCGCCGGATGGCCGGCGGCGGGGCTCGTCACCACCGCGCGGGGCCTGGCCGGGTTCTACCGGGGGCTCATCGCCGGTGACCTGCTGCGCCCCGAGACGCTGCGGGACGCGCTGCGCCCCCGCGTGCACGGCCCCGACAAGGTGCTGCTGCTGAACACGTCGTTCGGGCTCGGGTTCATGCGGCCGTCCCTGACGTTCCTGATGCCGTCCAAGACCGCGTTCGGCCACTCCGGGATGGGCGGCGCGATCGGGCTCGGCGATCCCGAGCGCGGCCTCGCGATCGGCTACGTGATGAACAGGATGGCCGACGCCCTGACCGGCAACCTGCGCGGGATGCGGCTGGTCCAGGCCGTCTACGACTCGGTGTAGGCGCATGGCGGGGGTCAGTGCATGGTCACGCCGCCGCTCACCGACAGGATCTGCCCGGTGATGTACGCGGCGCGCTCCGTGCACAGGTAGGCGACCAGCCCGGCGACGTCGGCGGGGGTGCCGAGGCGGCGCAGCGGGATGCCGCGGGCGATCTTGTCGACCAGGCCGGGCTCCGCCTCCGCCACCCGGCGCAGCATGGGGGTGTCGGTGGGGCCTGGGCAGACCACGTTGGAGGTGACGTTCGCCCTGGCGGCCTCCCTGGCCAGCGTCTTGGCCAGGCCGAACAGCCCGGCCTTGGTGGCCGCGTACGCGCCCTCGCCGCCCGAGCCGGCCCGCGCGCCGTCGGAGGAGACGAACACCAGCCGCCCCCATCCCCCCGCCGTCATGCCCGGAAGCAGCAGCCTGGTCAGCAGCATCGGGCCGCGCAGGTTGACCCGCCACATGAGCTCCCAGTCGGCGGGGTCGCTCTCGGTGAACGGCCGCACGATCGACACCCCGGCGTTGTGCACGAGGACGTGCACCTCCCCCACCGCCGCCGCGAACTCCGCCACCGACTCGGGCACGGCCAGGTCCACCCGGAGCGCCCGCGCGTCCGGCAGCCCGGCGGCGGCCTTCGCCGCCCCCGGCAGGTCCACGTCGGCC
>NZ_JBEXLH010000034.1:0-88545 GCF_040609855.1 Nonomuraea sp. NPDC004580
GTTCGTGGCCGCGCCCGGCACGGTGGCGCGGGCCGACCGCATGGGCCCCGCCGAGCTGCTGGGCGCGCTGCCGGTCGGCGGGCTGCGGGCGCCCGCTGAGGTCGTGCTGCGCCCGCTGCTGGCCGTCGACAAGGACGGCACGCTGCTGGAGACGCTGGCCGCGGTGCTGGACGAGGGCGGCGCGCTGCGCGCCGCCGAGCGGCTGGGCGTGCACCGCAACACGATCACGACCAGGCTCGAACGCATCAAGGCGGCCGGCTTCGACCTCGACGACGCCCCGGCCAGGCTCGCCCTGCAGCTCGCCTGCCACGTGCTGCTGCGATCACCGGGGACGCCCGACGTGACATCCTCTTAAGAGCAGCAGGAAAGGAGACCCCCGTTGCCGGACGCCAGACTGCTCGCCGTCAGCGACCTGCACGTCGCCTACCCCGAGAACCGCGCCATCGTGGAGGAGCTGAAACCGCTCGCGCCCGGCGACTGGCTGCTGGTGGCCGGCGACGTGGGCGAGCGGCTGGCCGACATCCGGTGGGCGCTGGGCCTGCTGGCCGGCCGATTCGAGCGGGTGGTGTGGGTGCCGGGCAACCACGAGCTGTGGACGCCGCCCGGCGACCCGCCCGAGCTGCGCGGCGTGGCCCGCTACGACGAGCTGGTGCACATCTGCCGTGAGCTGGGCGTCGTCACGCCGGAGGACGACTATCCGTTATGGCGGGGCGCGGGCGGCCCGGTGCGCATCGTGCCGCTCTTCCTCCTGTACGACTACACGTTCCTCCCCGAAGGCCACACCACCAAGGAGAGCGCGCTCGCCTACGCCCACGGCACCGGCGTGGTCTGCACCGACGAATACCTGCTCCACCCCGACCCCCACCCCACCCGCGACGCCTGGTGCCGCGACCGCGTGGCGCGCACCGAGCGCCGGCTGGCCGAGCTGGACGACGACGTGCCGCTGGTCTTCGTCAACCACTACCCCCTGGTACGCGAGCCGACCGACATCCTGCGCTACCCCGAGTTCGCCCAGTGGTGCGGCACCACGGCCACGGCCGGCTGGCACGTACGTCACCCCACGGCCGCGATGATCTACGGCCACCTGCACATCCCGCGCGTCACCCGCCACGACGGCGTGCGCTTCGAGGAGGTGTCGCTCGGCTACCCGCGCGAGTGGAAACGCCGTCCCGGCGGCCGTCGGCTGCTGCGCGACGTGCTGCCGGAGGCGTAGAAGGGGGAGGCCCGCCGCCCCGGTGCCAGGGGAAAGCACCGGGACGGCGGGCGGGTCTCATCCGGTGACCATGCCTTCCGCGCGGTCCTCCGCCACCGCCTCGGGCGCGCGCTCTGCCGGCGGCCCGTAGCCGCCGCCACCGCCCGACTGGCAGCGCAGCACGTCACCGGCCTTGACGGGCAGCGCGTTGACCTTGAGCATGTGCCGCTCGCCCGGCGTGCCGGGGTTGAGCGTGACGCGCGGCGGCGCGCCGTCCGCGCCGCCCGCCAGGCCCCACGCGGGCGTCACCGACCGCTCGAACCACAACGACAGCGAGGTGTCGCCGCAGAACTCGTACTCGCGCACCACGCCGTTGCCGCCCCGCCAGCGCCCCGCGCCGCCGGTGTCGGGGCGCACCTCGTAGCGGGTGACGCGGACGGGGAACAACGTCTCCAGCACCTCGATCGGCATGTCGCGCAGCGACCCGTTGACATTGTTGATCAGGCAGCTCTCGCCGTCGCCGCCCTCCCAGGCGCCCCAGCCGCCGACGGTGGCCTCCTGCGAGACGTAGAGCTTGCCGGTGCGCGGGTCGGTGCCGGTGAACTGCACGATCATCGAGTCGCCGTACGACGCGGCGGCCGCCTTGCCCGGCAGCACCGGCGCCAGCGCCTTGACCACCAGGTCGATGAGCAGCCCCAGGTGGGAGTAGTAGTACTGGCAGGCGGCCGGCGACTCGGCGGCCAGCATGGAGCCCGGCCTGGTGCGCACCGACAGCGGCCGGAACGAGCCGCCGTTCAACGGCACGTCGCCGGAGACCAGCAGCTTGTAGCCGACCCGCACGGCGGCCACCGCCTGCGCGGCGCCGCAGTTGACCGGGCCGGTCGCCTGGTCGGCGCAGTCGGTGAGGTCCACGTGCATGCTCTCGCCCGACACCGTGATCGCCACGGTGACCGGCAGCGGCGTGTCCAGGTCGATGCCGTCGTTGTCGAGGAAGCCCGAGGCCCGGTAGACGCCGTCGGGGATGGCCGCGATGGCCGCGCGCTCCATGCGCTCGGTCTGGGCGAAGATCTGCTCGCGCGCCTCGGCGAGCGTGGCCAGGCCCCACCGGCCGACGATCTCCTTCAGCCGCCGCTGCCCGGTCATCGCGCAGCTCACCTGGGCGCGCAGGTCGCCCAGCGTGGCGTGGGGGAAGCGCACGTTGCGGGAGATGATCTCGTGCAGGTCACGGCAGGGCTCGCCGCCCTCGCACACCTTGACGGGGCCCATCCGCAGGCCCTCCTGGAAGATCGACGTGGAGTCCATCGAACCGCCGGGGTCCTTGGAGCCGACGTCCAGCCAGTGGGCGCGCGACGCGGCGAACCCGGCCAGCTCGCCGCCCGCGAAGATCGGCCCGTAGACGGTGACGTCGTTGAGGTGAGTGCCGCCGATGTAGGAGTCGTTGAGCACCCACACGTCGCCCTCCCGCCACACCTCGGGCCCGTACAGGCGCTCGGTCTCGCGGGTGCACACCTCCAGGTTGCCGAGGAAGATCGGCAGCCCGGACGACTGGCCGAGGACGTTGTGATCGCGGTCGAGCAGCGCGACCGCGCAGTCCTTGGCCTCGTAGATGACGGGGGTGTAGGAGCTGCGGATGAGGGTGGTGTTCATGTCCTCCGCCGCCTGCAGCAGCGCGCAGCGGATGATCTCGGTGGTGACGGGGTCGATCACGTGTTCACTTTCATGATGAGGAAGCCGTTGTCGTCCACGCTCGCCAGGCAGCCGGGCGGGACGACCGTGGTCGCGGTCTCCTCCACCACGATCGCCGGCCCGGCCAGCTCGCCGTCCAGGCCGGAGCGGCGCAGGACGGGAGTGCGGTGCACCTCGCCGTCGAAGATCACATCCCGTACGCCGGCCTCCTGCGGCGCCTCGGCCCCGGCCGCGGGGGCGGCGGTCCGGGGGAACGAGCCGAAGCCGGTGCTGCGCAGCATCACGAACTCCACCGGCGCCTCCGGAGTGGCGTGCCCGTAGCGGCTCGTGTGCGCCTCGGCGTAGCGGGCGGCCACGCACTCCAGGAACCCGGCCTGGGCGGGCTCGGTGGCGTCGCGCAGCGGGATGGTCAGCGTGTAGTCCTGGCCCTCGTAGCGCATGTCCACCGCGTGCTCCACGCGGCGCCGCTCCTCGGGCACGCCCTGCGCGTCGAGGGCGTCGAGCGCCTCCCGCTCCAGGGCCACCAGCCGCTGCGACATGTCGCCGCCGTCGAGGACGTCCTGCGGCCGGAAGTACGGGTCCGTCAGGTCCCTGCGCACGTCCGCCTCCAGCATGCCCCAGGCGGAGAACGCGCCAGGGAAGCGCGGCACGACCACCTCGGAGATGCCCAGCTCCCGCGCGATGAACGCGGCGTGCATCGGCCCGGCCCCGCCGAAGGCCACCAGCGCGAACTCGCGCGGCTCCACCCCGTGCTCCACCGTGAGCGTGCGGATGGCCTGCGCCATCTTCGCGTTGGCCACCGCGCAGACGCCCTCGGCCAGCTCCAGCGGGTCCAGCCGCAGCCGCGCCGCCAGCTCCGCCACCGCCGCGCCCGCGGCCTCGGCGTCCAGCGTCATCAGCCCGCCCGCGAACCAGGCCGGGTCCACCCGCCCGAGCGCCACGTTCGCGTCGGTGACCGTGGCCTGCGTGCCGCCCCTGCCGTAGCAGGCGGGCCCGGGGTCGGCGCCCGCCGACTCGGGGCCGACGCGCAGCGCGCCCGCCTCGGCGTACGCGATCGAGCCGCCGCCCGCGCCGATCGTGTGCAGGTTGACGATCGGCATCAGCACCGGATGACCCTCGATGCTCGCCTCCGCGCTCACGTCGGGCCGGCCGTCCACCACGAGCGACACGTCGAACGAGGTGCCGCCCATGTCGATGCAGATCGCGTTGTCGCGGCCCAGCAGCCGGGCCGCCGCCACGCCGCCCATCGTCCCGCCGACCGGCCCCGACAGCAGCGTCTGCAGCGGCCTGCGCATCGCGTACGAGGCGTTGACCAGCCCGCCCGATGACTGCATGACGTGCACAGGCACGCCCAGCCCGCGCTCGGAGAAGCGCCGCTCGATGCCCGCGAGGTAGCGCCGCACCACCGGCCCCGTGTACGCCTCCAGCACCGCCGACGAGGTGCGCTCGTACTCGCGCCACTCGCGCGCCACCTCGTGCGAGAGCACCACGAGCACGTCGTCGCCCAGCTCCTCGCGCAGGATCCGGCCCGCCCGCAGCTCGTGGTCCGGGTTGACGTAGGAGAACAGCAGGCACACCGACACCGCGTCGAAGCCCTCGGCCCGCGCCCGCTGGGCCGCCGCGCGTACCGACTCCTCGTCGAGCGGCCGCAGCTCGCGGCCCAGGTAGTCCAGCCGGCCGCCCGCCTCCATCACGTCGCGGCGCGGCACCAGCGGCTCCGGCTTGCGGTAGCGCAGGTCGAACATGCGGTCGCGGTTGCCGCGCGCGATCCGGTAGACATCGCGCGCGCCGCCGCTCGCCAGCAGCAGCACCCTCGCGCCCTTGCGCTCCAGCAGCGCGTTGAGCCCCTGGGTGGTGCCGTGCACGAAGAACGAGATCTCCGACGGGTCGTCCATCACCCGTCCGAGCGCGGCGAAGACGCCTTCTGCGAGGTCTCCCGGCGTGGTGGGCGCCTTCGAGGCGGTGACGGCACCCGTCCTGTCGTCGTAGCAGACGACGTCGGTGAAGGTGCCGCCGATGTCCATGGCGACGCGATAGCTCATGTGCCGCACCGTACGCGGGACCCCGCACCGCCGTCCTGTGCGTCCCGCACACCCACCACTCCGCACCCGTGCACCCCGCACCACCCCTCCGGTCGGGGCGGGGACGGGGGTGCGGGGAAGGTCGTCATGCTCCCGATCGCAAGGCGGGGGCCTCGCTCGCTGCGCGCCTCGTCAGGCGGGCGTGCGGGGGAGCATGGCCGCCACCTCGAAGCGCAGCAGGGGGTCGGTGCGGAGCTCTGCCGCGAGTGTCAGCCTGAGCGCGGTCCGGCAGGTCTCGTCGTCCGGCTTGGCGCCCGCGACCCGGCCGATCACCTCGCGCGAGGCGGTGTCGCCGCGGCCGAAGACCCGTTGCAGGATGCGCCCGCCCCTCGCCATCTCCGTGTCGGCGGCCAGCTCGCGGGTCCTGGCCAGCACGCCGGTGCCGTAGGCGTCGATCGCCGCCGTCACGTAGGGCATGACGGCGGTCGCGGTGTCGTTGGGACTGTCCATGAGACCCCTCTCGGTCCTGAAGACCTGACGGCATGGTAGCTCTCGCCGGGGCCGCGCGGCGGGGGACTACCCTGTCCGATGTGCCAGCCCCGTACCTCACCCTGAACACCGTCGTCGAGCACGAGACCGAGGCGCGGCGCTCGCGGTTCATCTGCGCGCTGGCCCCGGCGCGCAGCGTCGATGAGGCCGCCGCGTTCATCGCCGAGCGCCGCAGGCTCTACTCCGACGCCACCCACAACTGCACCGCCTACGTCATCGGCGAGCGCATCCAGAAGGGCGACGACGACGGCGAGCCGGGCGGCACCGCGGGCACGCCCATGGTGCAGGCGCTGGTGGGGCGGGGGTTCAGCGACATCGTGGCGGTGGTGACCCGCTACTTCGGCGGCACCCTGCTGGGCGCGGGCGGGCTCGTGCGCGCCTACGGCTCGGCCGTCACCGAGACGCTCGACCGGGCCGAGCCGGTGCGGATGGTGCCGGCCAGGCTCGTCCACGTCGCCGTCGCGCACGACCAGGCCGGGCGGGTGGAGAACGACCTGCGGGCCTCCCGCCACGCGGTGCGCGACGTGACGTACGCGGGCGAGGTGACCTTCGCCGTCGCGGTGGGGGAGGACGAGGTGGCGGCGTTCACCGACTGGGTCGCCACGCTGACGGCCGGCCGCGCCCGCGTCGACCTCGGCGACCCCCTCCACGTCCCCGCCTGACCGCGCCCGCCCTTGAGGGCCCGGTGCGTTCCGGCGTCGTGCGGCGGGCCCGGGGCGGTCAGCCCTCCAGGGCGTACTGCATGACGCGGAACTTCGCCTGAGCCTCGGCGAGCTCGGCGGCCGGGTCGGAGTCGCCCATGATGCCGCCGCCCGCGAACAGCCGGGCCCGGCGGCCCTGCACGAGGCCCGAGCGGAGCGCTATGCCCCACTCGCCGTCGCCATGCGCGTCGATCCAGCCGACCGGACCGGCGTAACCCGCGCGGTCCATGCCCTCCAGCTCGCGGATGACCTGGATCGCCGTCGAGGTCGGGGTGCCGCCGACCGCCGCCGTCGGATGCATGGCGGCGACCACGTCGAGCACGGAAGCCCCGTCGGCCAGCCGCCCGGTGACGTGGCTGGCCAGGTGCTGCACGTTGGGCAGCGTCAGCAGTTCGGGCTCGTCGGGCGTGGTCAGGGACGAGCACAGCGGGGCCAGCGTCTGGCGTACGGAGGCGATCGCGCACTCGTGCTCGTGCCGGTCCTTGGCCGAGGCGAGCAGCGCGGCGCCGCGGGCGAGGTCGTCGGCCGGGCCGGTGCCCCTCGGGGTGGTGCCGGCCAGCACCAGCGACTCGATCTCCTGCCCGGTGCGCCGGATGAGCAGCTCGGGCGTGGCGCCGACGAGCCCCGCGACCGAGAACGTGTAGCACTCGGGGTAGCGGGCGGACAGCCGCGACAGCAGCAGCCGCACGTCGATCGGCCGTTCGGCGGTGGCCACCAGGTCGCGGGCCAGCACCACCTTCTCCAGCTCGCCCTCGCGGATGCGCTTGGCGGCCTGCGCGACCACGTGCTCCCACTCGGGCGCGGACAGGCTGCCGTCGCCGTAGCTGATGCGTCCGGGGTCGCGGATGGGCGTGAACCTCTCCAGCGGCGACTCGCCGACGGTGGTCAGCCACGCCCGGCCGTCCCTGCGGGCCAGCACGGCCCGGGGGACCACCAGCACGGAGCCGTGGGCGTCCTCGTCGAAGGTGAAGCTGCCGAAGGCGACCGCCCCGGAGCCCGGCGTGCCTACGGAGTCGTCGACCTGCGCCTCACCGAAGACGGTGGCCAGCCACTTGCGGGCCCAAGCGAACCGTCCTGGCCCCGGAGGGACGGCCACCCTGGCGGCCTCACCCCATCCGACGAGGCCCTCTCCGTTCCTGACCCAGGCGTAGGGGGCCGTGTGGGGCAGGGACGCCAGCAGGTCGCCGGGGTCGCCTACAGGGGTGGTGCGAACCGGCAGCGGGCGGGTTGTTCCGAGCGCGACACTCACTCAAGACACTCTATGCGGGAACTGAACACGTTCGACTCGGACCCCCGTGAATGCACTGTTACCCGTCAAGAACCGGGTAAGAACCGGCCGCCGCCCGCTGTTGAGCACTGCCCCGGCAGGCCCCCGTTGTCAAGCCGCCCTATGAAGATGGTCCTGAACAGGCAGTACGCGCCTCGAGATCGTGGCAGGCCGGTCATCGCGTCCCTACCTTGGTGCCCATGATCGCTCGCCTGGGCTCCGTGCTCGCCGCCGCCGTCGTTCTCACCGCCTCGGGCACGGCCGTGCGGGCCGCGCCCTTCGCCCAGCCCGTGCCGCAGGTCATGGCCGCGCTCGGCGACTCCATCTCGACCGGGTTCAACGCCTGCGGCTGGTACGTCTCCTGCACCGCCCGCTCCTGGTCGTCCGGCGACAACAAGGACGTCAACAGCCACTACCTGCGCCTTTCCGAGCTCTCTGGAACGCTCCAGAAGAACAACCTGAACTTCGCCAAGCCCGGCGCGACCAGCGCCGACCTGCTCGGCCAGGTGAAGAAGGCGGTCGCCGCCAAGGCCGACTATGTGACGATCCTCATAGGCGCCCAGGACGCTTGCGTCCGCACCGAGCAGCAGATGACCCCGGTCGCCACCTACCGCCGCCGCGTCGACGCCGCGCTGGCCGAGCTGCGCGCCGGCATGCCGGGGGCCAGGGTGTTCTTCGCCAGCGTTCCCGACCTGCGGCGGCTGTGGCAGGTCGGCAAGTCCAGCGCCCTGGCCAGGACGTTCTGGGGCGCCGGCCGCATCTGCCAGTCGATGCTGGACAACCCCGCCTCCACCCGCCGCGCCGACGACCAGCGCCGGGCCAGGGTGCGGGCCCGCGTCATCGCCTACAACAGGGCCGCCGCCGCGGCGTGCGCCGCGTACGGGCCCGGCTGCCGCTCCGACGGGGGAGCGGTGTTCTCCTACCCGTTCACGCTGGAGCACGTCAGCCGCTGGGACTACTTCCACCCGAACTCGGAGGGGCAGCGGGTGCTGGCCGAGCAGACGTACCGGCGGGGCTTCCAATGGCTCGACCCGCGCTGACCTACCGGCACTGCTTCAGCATGATCTTCTTGTCGGCCGGGCGGACCGGCACGTCGTACTTGAGCGCGACCTGCGCGAAGCGGGTCACGTAGGCGCAGCGGACGCCGCGTCTCGGGGGCAGCCAGCTCGCCGGCCCCGAGGCGTCCTTCTGCTCGTTGGCGTGCCCGTCCACGGGCAGCAGGTTGAGCGGGTCGTTGGCGAAGTCGAGCCGCTTGGACATCGACCAGCGCGGCGCGCCCATCCGCCAGCCGTAGTTGAGCGGCACCACGTGATCGACCTGCACCTCGTCGGCGTTGCCCTTGTGCCAGTGGATCACCCGGCCGGTGTAGGGGTCGGTCAGCTCCATGGAGACGACCTCGCAGTCGGAGCCCTTGCGGTACTTCACGTTCCGCCCGTCGCGGGCCAGCAGGTCGTCGCGGGTGCGGCAGCCGTTGCGCGCGTACGGGACGCCGGTGGCCGAGTCGGCCCAGTTGCCGCCGTAGCGGGTGCGGGCGTAGCCGGTGTTGGGGCCGAAGCCCTTCGTGCGCAGGCGTTTGATGATCCCGCGTGCCTCGGCCTTCTCCGCGTCCGCGATGATGGGGGCCAGGCCGGGCAGCGTGCCGCTGACGTTCCCCAGCGGGCTGGCCGCGGTGGCGGGCGGGGTTCTGGCAGTGCCGACGAAGGAAGCGACGATGACGGCTCCGGCGAGGACGGCTATGGCGTCCTTGGTGCTCAAGCAGACCTCCATGAGCTCCGGGTTGTCTAGAGAGATTCCCGGTGCGCGGTATTTCGACACGGGGAGGGTTATGTGACTGATCGTCCCATCGACCCTGACGTCGATCTCCATGTCCCCGCCCAGCGCGCCGAGCTCCGGTGGCCGGTCATCGCCGTGATCGCGGCCGGCGGGGCACTGGGCGCGCTGGCCCGCCACGGGCTGCAGACCTTGTCGCCGACTCCGCCCGGCGGGTTCCCGTGGGCGACGTTCCTCGCCAACGTGTCGGGCTGCCTGCTCATCGGGGTGCTCATGGTGGTCATCACGGAGGTCCGCACGGCCCACCGCCTGATGCGGCCGTTCCTGGGGGTGGGGGTGCTGGGCGGCTACACCACGTTCTCCACGTACGTGGTGGACACGCAGCGTACGATCGCCGCCGGCGCGCCGGTGACGGCGCTGGTCTACCTGGCGGCCACCATGGCGGCGGCGCTGCTGGCGGTCGCCTCGGGGATGTGGCTCACCCGGCGGGTGGCCGGAGGGCGCGCCCGATGACGGTGCTGCTGATCGTGATCGGGGCGGCGGTCGGGGCGCCGCTGCGCTACCTGGCGGACCGGGCCGTGCAGGCGCGGCACGAGACCGTCTTCCCCTGGGGGACGCTGAGCGTCAACGTGGCAGGGTCCGCGCTGCTGGGCTTCCTGGCCGCGCTCCCCGCGGACGGCGGGGTGATGGCGCTGGCGGGCACGGGGTTCTGCGGGGCGCTGACGACGTACTCGACGCTGGGGTACGAGACCGTCCGGCTGGCCGAGGAGGGCGCCCGCTTCCACGCGATCGCCAACGCGCTGGCCAGCGTGGTCGCCGGCCTCGGCGCCGCCTCCTGCGGCATGGCCGTCGCCCAGGCCCTGGCCTGACCGCCCGGTCGTTTCCGCCCCGGCCGCCCGCGAGGCGTGCTTCGGGAGTTAGCGTGTAAGCACGTAATCATCTCCTGGAGGGCGTGATGGCGGATCCCCTCGACGCCTACTCTCGCGTCGTGTCGTCCGTGGCGGCCGAGTTGCTGCCGAAGGTGGCCAGTGTGCGGGCCGGCCAGGGGAGCGGGTCGGCGGTGGTGTTCACCGCCGACGGGTTCCTGCTGACCAACGCGCACGTCGTCGGCACCGCACGGTCCGGGACCGTCGCGTTCGCCGACGGCGGTTCCGGCGGGTTCGAGGTGGTCGGCCGCGACCCGCTGTCGGACCTCGCGGTCATCAGGGCGCAGACCCCCACCCCGCCGCCCGCCGAGCTGGGCGACAGCGACGACCTCGTGGTGGGGCAGCTCGTGGTGGCCGTCGGAAACCCGCTCGGGCTGGCCGGGTCGGTCACCGCCGGCGTGGTGTCCGGTCTCGGCCGCTCGCTGCCCGCCCGCAGCGGGGCCGGCATGCGGCTGATCGAGGACGTCATCCAGACCGACGCCGCACTCAACCCCGGCAACTCGGGCGGCGCGCTGGCCGACGCGCAGGCGCGGGTGGTCGGCATCAACACGGCCGTCGCCGGGGTCGGCGTCGGCCTGGCCGTGCCGGTCAACGCGACCACCAGGTCCATCATCGCCGCGCTCATCAGGGACGGCCGGGTCAGGCGGGCGTTCCTCGGCCTGGTGACCTCGCCGGCGCCACTGCCCGAGCCGCTGCGCCGGCGCACCGGGCAGGACGGGGCGCTGCGCGTGGTCGAGGTGGTGCCCGGCTCACCCGCGCAACGCGCCGGGCTGCGCGCGGGCGACCTGGTGCTGAGCGCGGGCCGTATCCCGGTGGGCGATGCGCAGAGCCTCCAGCGGCTGATGTTCGCCGACGCCATCGGCCGCCCGCTCCCCATCACCGTGCACCGCAACGGCGCCTTGGTGGACGTCATCGCCGAGCCGGTGGAACTCACCGGCACCGGCGTCTGACCGCACGAAGCCAGGCGGCGCCTTCGGTCCTCCCGGCGATCGTGCGTTGCTGATCGTGCGTTGCTGATCGTGCGCTGCTGATCGTGCGCTGGGCGCTCGGGAGCCCCTGACGGTGGCGGGCCCCCGCTACCACTCCTCCGAGCTCAGGTGGCGGTGGTCGACGCCGGGTCCTGGGCGGCCAGCTGTTTGCGGTAGCGGGTCTCGCGGTGGGTCAGGAGGTCGGCGAGGAGCTTGTCCCACTTCTGGCCGATCACGTCCACGTCGTACATCTGCGCCTTCTCCAGCGCCCCCGCCGCCAGGTCACGCCGCAACTGCTCGTCCTCGATGACCCGGATGATCGCGGCGGCCAGGTTCGCGTTGGTGCGCGGCTTGACCAGCAGCCCGTCCACCTCGTTCTTGATCATCTCCTTCGGCCCGTGCGGGCTGTTGAAGCTGACGATGGCCAGCCCCTTCGCCATGGCCTCCAGGATCGTCATGGGAAAGCCCTCGTGACGCGAGCTCATCACGTAGATCGACGCCTTCTCCAGCTCGGCCCCGACGTCGGTGGTGGGCCCCGGCAGCTCGACCTTGCCCTCCAGACCGGCCTCCGCGATCTGCCTGGCGAGGTTCTCCTTCTGCGGCCCGGCCCCGAAGATGCGCAGCTTCCAGTCGGGGTGCGCCTGCGCGACCGTCTCCCAGGCGGTGATCAGCCGGTGGAACCCCTTGATCCGGGTCATCCTGCCGACCGCCACGGCCACCTTGGCGTCGAGCTTGGACACCTCGCCGCTCATCGGCGGCACCGCGTTCGGGATGCGCACCAGCTTGCGCGGCGCCTTCTTCAGCGTGTCCTGGTAGTCCTTCAGGTCCGCCCTGGTGAGCGTGACCAGCGCGTCCAGGCGGCGGTAGCGCCACTTGATCAGCTCCTGCACCGGCTCCGGCTGGGTGGCCAGGGCCACGTGCTCCTGCCCGATCGTGATGACGCCCGGTGGCGCTAACTGGGCGACCGCGAGATTCAGCCCGGGGCGGGTGGCCATCAGCACGCCGTCGTCCAGCGAGCGGATGAACCGGGCCAGCTTGAGGTCGGTCCACAGATTGAACCGGTGGTACGCCGACTCCTCCTTGGGGATCAGCCGGCTCGGCAGCTTCGACAACATCGCGCGTACGGGGTCGTGCCCGGGGTTGAGACGATCGTCCAGATAGCGGAACGTCACCCGCGGGTCGATCGGGAAGAACGGCTGCTCGGCCTCCTTCAGGACGGAGACGATCTCGACCTCGTGCTCGTCGGCCAGGTAACCGGCCAGGTTGAACACGGTCCTGATCGTGCCGCCCATCCCGTGCGCGTGCAGGAGGAGGATGCGGATCCGCCTGGTCGAGGGCGGCGGCGCGGTGCGTGCCTTGCGCCTGTCGTACCCCCGATAGAGCCGGGCCATCGCCGACTTGCCCTTGCGTGCCAGTGCGCGCACCTGTCACATCTCCCATCAGCGTCAAAAAGCTGTACATACACATCGCCGGTGGTGAGGGCGTCAGCCTCACCACCGGCTCGGTCGTGTCCGGCGGGGTACACGTCCTTCATCCCCTGTGCGCTTTCCCCACCTATGATCATTAGACGCCGGGAAGGTGACTAAGGTTGCATTCCGGGCCGGTGCCGGAAATCCGGAGTGTGCGGCGGATGCTCGGCGAGCAGCGCGAGAGCGGTGTCGATGGCCGTCTCGAGCTGCGTGTCCACGCCTCTCGCGTAGTCCTGCGGGGTGATGTCCACCTCGATGTCGGGATCGGTGCCGTAGTTCTCCACCTGCCAGCCCACGTCGTCGAACGCGAACGAGAACTCCGGCTGCGTCGTCACCGTCCCGTCCGCGAGCTGGTGGCGCGGCCAGATGCCGATCACGCCGCCCCACGTGCGCCTGCCCACCAGCGGGCCGAGGCCGAGCAGCTTGAAGGTGTGGCTGAAGATGTCGCCGTCGGAACCCGCCCACTCGTTGGTGACCGCCACCAGCGGGCCGCGCGGCGACTCCGGCGGGTACGGCTCCGCGTCGCCCCACCGCGGGTAGTCGTAGCCGAGCCGCCGTCTGGCCAGCTTCTCCAGCAGCAGCGCCGAGACGTGCCCGCCGCCGTTGAAGCGCACGTCCACGATGAGCGCGTGCCGGTCGTACTCGGCCAGGAACCCCCGGTGGAACTCCCCGAACCCCTCGGCCCCCATATCGGGCACGTGCAGGTAGCCCACCCGGCCGCCGGAGCGCTCGTGGCAGCGGGCCCTGTTGAGGTTCACCCAGTCGCGGTAGCGGGCCGGGCGCTCGTCGGCGAGCGCGCGTACGGTGACCGTGAACACCCGCTCGCCGCGCCGCAGCGTCAGCTCGACCTCCTCGCCCGCCTGGTTGACCAGCCGCTCGTTCGGGGTGGCCGCGATGCCGATCGGCGCGCCGTTGATCGCCAGCACCGCGTCGCCCGGCCGTACGTCGAGGCCGAGCCGGTTCAGGGGCGAGGTCGCCTTCGGGTCCCACCGGTCGCCGGTCACGATCGAGCGGATGTGGTAGACACCGTCCCGGTGGTCCCAGTCCACGCCCAGCTTGCCCTGGCTGTAGTCGGGCCCCGGACGGTACTCGCCGCCGCTCTCGAAGGCGTGGCTGGTGGCCAGCTCGCCGTGCAGCTCCCACAGCAGGTCGGAGAACTCGCCGCGGGTGGTGACCCGGTCGACCAGCGGCTGGTAACGGTCGTAGACGGCCGCCCAGTCCACGCCCGCCATGTCCTCGGTCCAGAAGTTCTCCCGTTGCAGCCGCCACGCCTCGCGGAACATCTGCCGCCACTCCGCCTCAGGGCAGACCGGCACCTTGACCCGCGACAGGTCGATCCAGCCGCTGTCGCGCCCCGGCGTGTCGCCGTCGCCCGGCACCTCGCCGGCCTTGACCACGCGCAGCCGGTCGTCCGCGCGGTACAGCAGCGTGCGATGGTCGCGGCCCACCTCGAACGCGGTGACGCCCTCGGCGAAGGTCTCGTTCTCGCCCTTGGCGAAGTCGAACAGGTGCAGCGTGCCGTCGCCCTCCAGCGGGCTGGTGAGCAGCAGCGCCTTGTCCTTGTGCAGCCCGGCCACCTGCTCGTAGCGGCCCTCCGGCAGCGGGAACGCGGTCACCCGGCCGGTCAGCCCGTCCAGGTCCACCCGCAGCGGCTCCTCGTGCTCTTCCTCTTCGTCGTCCTCGTCGTCCTTGTCGTCCCTGTCCGTCAGCGGGTGCCGGCGCGGGACGAACGGGTCGGGCACGTCCGCGCGCAGCGCCACCGCGTACGGCCGGGTGCCCAGCGGGAAACCCAGGTCGAACTGGAGCTGGTCGTAGACCGGCGAGAAGACGCGCTGCCCGATGAAGTACAGGTAGCGGCCATCCGGGTCGAAGGCCGGCATCGAGTCCTTCAGCACCGGCTCGCTGGCCTGCACCGTCCGGCCGGTCTCCGGGTGGTGCAGCTTGATCGCGGTGGTCTGGGCGTTGAGCGGGCTCGCGTACGCCAGCCACCGCCCGTCCGGCGACCAGGCAGGATCCTCCGGCGCGCCGTGCGGGTTGGCCTCCACCAGCACCGACCGGCCCTGGGACAGGTCGAGCAGGTGCAGCTCGTGGCGATGGTTGACGATCGCCACCCGATCGTGTGCCGGGTCGGGCACCAGCTCGTTGATCCGCCCCAGCCGCGCCACCTCGACCCCCGCCCCTGCACCCGCACCCGCCCCCGCGTCTGCCCCCGCGTCTGCTCCTGCGCCCGCCTTCGCCTCCCGGCCGGCGCTCGCCCCGGCGTCGGCCGGCTCCAGGACGACCAGGCGCTCCTCGTCGCCGTCGTCGCTGGCCGCCGCGATGAGCCTGACGCCGTCGTTCAGCCAGGTCAGGAAACGGTAGCGGACCCCGTCCGTGGAGCCGTGCCGCCGCACGGGGCCCTCCCAGTTCCCCATCGCGTACGCCTTGCCGCGCGTCGTGAGCGCCACCGCGCTGCCGTCGGGGGCGAGGGTGGCGCTGTCGAGGAACTCGGCGGCGTCCACGAACCTGCGGTTGCGCTGCGTCCTGGAGCTGGCCAGCCGCACCTCCAGCCGGCGCGCCGGCTCGCCCGGCTCCAGCAGGTACAGGTCGGCGCCGGCGTGGTAGACCAGGCGGTGCCCGTCGCCCGACAGATTGCGGGCGTAATAGTCGTCGTGATGGGTGTGCTTGCGCAGATCGTCACCGTCGGGGGTGCACGAGTAGACGTTGCCGACGCCCTCGTGGTCGGAGATGAAGCACACCCGGCCGTCGCTCCAGCAGGGCGAGGCCAGGTTGCCGGGCAGCCGGATCAGGCGGCGGAACTCGCCGTCGCCGCGCGGGTCGATCCACAGGTCGCCGACCGTGCCGCCGCGGTAGCGCTTCCACCGGGCCGGGTCCGCGGTGTTGCGGCCCAGCACGATCATGCCGCCTGGCGCGTACGCGATCGAGTTCGCCGGCCCGTACGGCAGCCGCTCCGGCACCCCGCCGGGTGCCACCCGGTGCAGCCACTTGCGTCCCTCGAAGGGCTGGCCCTGGTCGCTGGCGTACAGGATGCGGCCGTCCAGGTCCCAGCCGGTCACCGTGCAGCGGGCGCCGTGGAAGGTCACCCTGCGGGCCGCGCCGCCGCCGGCCGGCATCACGTACACCTCTTCAGGACCCTCCTCGCGCCCCACGAACGCGAGCCGGTCGCCGCGCGGTGAGATGCGCGGGTAGCCGGCCTCGGCCAGCCCCGCGGTCAGCCGGAACGCCCGTCCGCCCTGGGCGGAGACCATCCACAGGTCGTCCTCGGCGGCGAACACCACCACGTCCTGGAACACGGCGGGGAAGCGCAGGTAAGCCGACATGAGCGCAGCTCCACAGTCGATCGGACGGTCGAGGCCCCCCGCCTCGGCCGTCCGATCAGCTCACCGGACGGGCAGCCTGGGAGGGCTGCCCGGAAGATCACTCTTCGCCGGTCGGCTTGGTGCCTTCCCGCTTGGTCTCCTTGGCCTGCCGGCTGGTCTTGATGGCCTGCTTCTTGGACTTGCCGGACTTGGCCGCGGGTTTCTTCTTCGTGTCAGCCATGGAGATCATCCCCCCTGTACGGACGTGATGCACCTGATTGGTACACCAAGCCCCTTAATACCCATCGCACGACGAAACCCGACATGCCTCTTATGTACTGTTCGTAACCCCTTGGCTACTCGGACATGCGGCTCTCGAATCCACTCACCGACGTCCGTCAGCGCCTGCTCGCGACCCCTGGGCGGACCGGCCGGTCGCCGGACGCCTCCGACCACCACACCCCCTCGCCGTGCGACAGCCCGGGCAGCCGCCGCTCGAAGACGTGCACCGCCGCCGCCGGGATCTCCCCGCCCAGCACCCACGTGTCCGCGCGCCGCGCCGTGTCGCGCAGCTCGCCGCCCAGCGCCGCGAGCTGCGCCGTGACCGGGCCGAACGTCTCCACCGGCACCTCCACCTCGAACCGGTGGCACGGCTCGTGCACGATCGTGCCGGCCCGGCGCAGCGCCCGCGCCAGCACGATCCGCGTACGGCCACGGAAGTCGGCCGCCACGGTCTCCGGCGCGCTGTAGCCGGTCCTGGTCAGCGTCACCGTCACGTCGGTCACCGGCCAGCCGTGCGGCCCCTCGTGCAGCGCCGCGCGCACGCTCTCCTCGATCGCCCGGTGGAAGGCCAGCGGCAGCGACCCGAGCGCCACCTCCAGCCGGTAGCCCACCCCCGAGCCGCGCGGCGCCGGGTCCACCCGCAGCCCCACCGTCGCCATGTGCTCGTTGGGCCCGTGGCGCTGGATCTCCGCCAGCGCCACGCCGGTGCCCGCGGGCCGCTCGAAGTAGACGGGGCGGCTCGGCTCGAACACCGCGTCCACGCCGTACTCCCTGGCCAGGGTCTCGCCGATGACCTCCTTCTGCACCTCGCCGTACAGCAGGACCGAGGTCTCGCCGCCCGCCACCGTGCGCGTGCCGATCAGCGGGTCCTGCTCGGCCAGCGCGAGCAGCGCCGCGTGCACGCGCGGCTCCTCGCCCGGCACGCGCGCCCTGACCACCGTCTCCAGGCTCGGCGGGGTGAAGTGGGCCCGCCCCGACGGCCCCGGACCGCCCAGGTGATCGCCGACCCGCAGCTCGGGCACACCCCAGACCTTGACGATGTCGCCCGCCAGCGCCGTGCGCCGCTGCGGCGCGCCCGCCACGGCGAGCGCGGTCAGCCGCCCGTCGTAGGCGTGCGTCCCGTCCCGGTAGAAGCCGACCTTCTCGCGGGTACGCAGCACACCCTCGCGCACCCGTACGTACGCCGCCTTCTCCCCGGACGGGCCCCGCTCGACCGCGAACACGGGACCGCTCGGCCGCCCGCCCTCGGCGGGCTGGGGCACGGCGGGAAGCAGTTCGGCGATGCCGTCGAGCAACTCGGGCACGCCCTGCCCGGTGATCGCCGAGCCGAACAGCACCGGATGCGCCTCACCGGCGCCGCATTGGCGGGCCAGCGCCGCGCGTACCTGCTCGGCACCTGGCTCACCACCTTCGACCAGCACCTCCAGCAGGTCGTCGTCGCGTTCTGCGAGCGCCTCGGAGGCCGGCCGGAGCGAGGGGAGCGGCCGGGTGACGGCCGCGCGCCCGCCGATGCCCTCGACGGTGGTGATCGGCACGCAGGACGGCGACAACCGCCGCCGCATCTCGGCCAGCAGCTCGTGCTCGCGCGCGCCGGCCCGGTCGATCTTGTTGACGAAGATCAGCGTCGGCAGCCGCAGCCTGCGCAGGGTCTTCATGAGGACCCGGGTGTGCGGCTGCACCCCTTCGACGGCCGACAGCACCAGCACGGCGCCGTCCAGCACACCGAGCGCCCGCTCGACCTCGGCCACGAAGTCGGCGTGCCCCGGCGTGTCCACGAGGTTGACCCGCAGGTCGCCGAGCGTGAAGGAGGCGACGGCGGTGCGGACCGTGATGCCGCGGCGCCGCTCGATCTCGCCGGTGTCGGTCTGGGTGCTGCCGGTGTCGACGCTGCCGAGCCGGTCGATGACGCCGGTCTCGAACAGCAGCCGCTCAGTCAGGCTGGTCTTGCCCGCATCCACGTGCGCGAGGATGCCGATGTTCAGGATGTGCACGGTTGAGGAACCCTCGGGAAACTCTCGAGCCAATAGGGCGCTGGGAGACTCCGAGGCACCTCATTCCGAACTCCTGATCTTCGACGTCGGGGTGCCCGCCATCCTGCCATCCGCCGGACCGCTGCCGCCAACCCTTTTTCCCGCGTCAGAGGAGGCGGAGCTGCTCGGGCTCGGGCGGCTCGGGGGGAGTGGCAGGACGGGCCGGAGGGAGGCGGCGGGCCGTGGCGGGGGTGGCGCGGCCGACGCCGTGGCGCCGGGCCAGCTCCTTCACCATGCCGACGATCCGCTGCTGGTACGCCTTCGGCGCGTAGGAGCCGCGGCCGTAGAGCTCCAGGTAGCGCGGCATCAGCCGCGGGTGCTCGCGAGACAGCCACGACAGCCACCACTCCCGCGCGCCCGGGCGCAGATGCAGCACTATGGGCGAGATGTGGGTGGCGCCGGCGGCGGCGATCTCCTTGACCGTGCGGTCGAGCTGGGCGGGAGAGTCGGTGAGGTAGGGGAGGATCGGGGCCATCAGGACCCCGCACGCGATGCCGTTGTCGTTGAGCGTCGCGCACGTCTCCAGCCGCCGGCCCGGGTGCGGCGTGCCCGGCTCGACCGCGCGCCACATCTCCGGATCGACGAACCCGACCGACACGTCGGCGCCCACCTCGGTCACCCCGGCGGCCTCGGTGAGCAGGTCGAGGTCGCGCAGGATCAGGGTGCCCTTGGTGAGGATGGAGAACGGGTTGGCGGCGTCGCGCAGCGCGGCCAGGATGCCGCGCATCAGCTTGTAGCGGCCCTCGGCGCGCTGGTAGCAGTCGACGTTGGTGCCCATGGCGATGTGGTGGCCGCCCCAGCGCGGTGAGGCCAGCTCTTTGCGGGCCAGCTCGGCGGCGTTGACCTTGACCACGATCTTCGAGTCGAAGTCCGCCCCGGCATCGAAATCTAGATATTCGTGCGTTTTTCGGGCAAAACAGTAAATGCAGCGGTGGGTGCACCCGCGATAGGGGTTGATCGTGTACTCGAACGGCACCCGGCTCGCGGCGGGCACGCGGTTGACGATGGATCGGGCCTGGATCTCGTAGAAGGTCATGCCCCGGAACTCAGGCGTGTCGAACGTTCGGGTGACCGCGCCGCGAGCGAACAGCGGCACGGCCGGATCGTCCCGGCCGGGCTCGGCCAGGCGCAGGTTGTCCCAGCGCATCCCATGATTAGAACAAGTATTCGAGCTTGATCGCAAACCGAAAGACGTCGCAATTACATGGTCAGCATGGGGCTAATGATCTTCATGGTTGGGCAGAAAGACGCCACGGAGCTTGCGTTCGGGAGGTGCACCTATGGCCTGGTCGCAGGACGAGGAGCGGATGCTGGCCCAGATCGAGCAGCACCTCGTCGACGACGATCCGAGACTTGTGGCACGGCTTGAGTCGTTCAACGAGCGGGTTCGTCGCAGCGAGGCGAGGTCCACGGGGCAATCGGGTCCCAAGCGCAGGCCGCGCCGCTCGACGGTCATCATTTTGATCAGCTGGGTGTTGATCGCCACTTTGGTCGCCACATTGCTGATCATGGTTCTCCGCCACGAAGCCGCCGCCGCCATGGCTCTGTCCGCCATGTTCTGAGCCCTGGCCGCAGACGGCCCACACGAAGATCTCCGGCGTCGAGCCTCCGTGCTCGTCGCCCTCTCCTTGTGCGCTTCCGGCGATCACGGAATGTGGTCTGCCCGGAAAAGCCGCGCAATCACGTGCCGCGGCGATTTCGCCTCAGCCGGCGACGCGGACCGTGGGCTCGTGGCGGACGGGGAAGTTGACCGAGGCGGCGATGAAGCAGGCCTTGGCGGCGTCGGCGTGCAGGGCGATCGCCGTCTCCACCATCTCCGGCGCCGCCACCGTCACCACCGGCCGCAGGACGACCTCCGTGAAGCGGCCGCCCTCCGCGGTCTCGGCCATGACGCCCTCGGCGGTGTCGACGTAGCCGGTCACGATGACCTTGGCGACGCTGCACTTGTGCAGATACCAGAGCATGTGGCACTGCGACAGCGAGCCCACCAGCAGTTGTTCGGGGTTCCACCGCGCCGGGTCGCCACGGAAGGCCGGGTCCGAGCTGCCCAGGAGGACGCCGGGGCCTTCGGCGGACAGCTCGTGCTCACGGCCGTAGTCGCGGTAGCCGCTGGTGCCGGTGCCCTTGTCGCCGGTCCAGGTCACGACGGTCTCGTAGCGGTGCCGTCGGCTCATCGGTGCTCGTCTCGCTCTCGCTCGGGGTGCGTCAGGACTCAGGACGAACGTATCGAACCGCGCGGACAGGCCGACGTGGGCCCTTGTTCCTCGAATACTCGCGTGCGTATACTCGCAGACGAGTATTCGATGGCGGGGAGTGCATGATGGCCAAGCGGCGACCGGTGACGAACCTGCTGGCGCTGGCCGTGCTCACCGTCGTCGGCCGGCGCCCCATGCATCCGTACGAGATGGCCTCCGTCCTGCGCGCCCGGGACAAGGACCAGGACATGCCCATCAAGTGGGGCTCGCTCTACACCGTCGTCCGTAACCTGCACAGACACGGCTTCCTTGAGGCGGTGGAAAGCGGGCGGCAGGGCGCGCGGCCCGAGCGGACCGTCTACTGCATCACCGACGCCGGCCGCCGCGAGGCCGCCGACTGGACGCGCGAGCTGCTGTCCACGCCCGAGCGGGAGCCGACGGCGTTCGAGGCCGGCCTGTCCGTGATGGGCGGGCTCGGTCCCGACGAGGTCGGCGCGCTGCTGCGGGAGCGCCTGGCGCGGCTGGAGGAGCAGATCGAATCCGACCGGCGGGCGCTGGAGGAGGAGCGGGCCGAGCTGCCGCGCCTCTTCGTCGTCGAGTCGGAGTACGCGCTGGCGATGCGCGAGGCCCAGGCCGCCTGGGTGCGTTCGCTGGTGGCGGAGCTGGACGGGGGCACGTTCCCCGGGATCGAGGAGTGGCGGGCCTTCCACCGTACGGGCGACCTGCCGGACGGGCTGGAGGACCTTGCCGCCAGAGGCACGCAGGACGACTGACCGGACAGGCCCGGCGGCGGTGCTGCAACACCGCCGCCGGGCGGATCTCGCACCCGAAGCGGAGCCCGGCCACGAGATGGCATCGACAACGATAGCCGGGCTGCCCTTCACGCACCGATGAGGGAGCTCTCATGATCATGACCACCGCAGGCGACGTGACGTCCGACGACGGCACGACGATCGGCTACCACCAGGTCGGCCGGGGCCCAGGGCTGGTGATCCTGCACGGCGCCATGCAGACCGGCAGCAGCCAGCTCGACCTCGCGCACGCCCTGTCCGCCGACTTCACCTGCTACCTGCCCGACCGGCGCGGCAGGGGCGCGAGCGGCCCTGCCGGCCCCGCGTACGGGCTGGAGCGGGAGGTGGCCGACCTCGCGGCGCTCATCGAGGCCACCGGCGCCCGTTACGTCGCCGGCGTCAGCTCAGGGGCGATCATCACGCTGCGCACCCTGCTCGTCCGTCCCGACCTGCGCGGGGCCGTCGTCTTCGAGCCGCCGCTGCTGCCCGACGGCGCCGCCCTGGACGTCCACCTGAGCCGCCTCGACCAGGAGCTCACCGCGGGGAACGTGCCCGCAGCGCTGGTCACCGGCATGAAGGCGGCCGAGCTCGGCCCGCCCGTCTTCAACCTGGTGCCGCGCACGCTGCTGGAGCTGCTCACCCGCAGGATGTTGAAAGGCCCGGGCGCGACGTTCGCCGAGCTGGCGCCCACCCTGCGCCAGGACCTCCAGCTCGCCAGGGAGGCGGCGGGCGACCTGGAGATGTATCGGGCCGTGCGGCAGGAGGTGCTGCTGCTCGGCGGCACCAGGACCCGCCCCTACCTGCGCGCGGCCCTCGCCGGCCTCGAGGAGGTGCTGCCGCACGCCACCAAGGTGCTCATGGAGGGCCTCGACCACAGCGCCACCTCCAACACCGCCGACCGCGGCCGCCCCGGCCGCGCTGCCGAGGAGATCCACCGCTTTTTCAAGGACCGGTGACGAGCGGGCCGATCAGTAGTTCTTCAGGAACGTGGCGGCGACCGGGGCGGCGACCGCGCCACCGCCGCCCCCGCCCTCGACGACCACCGCGAACGCCACGTCGCCCTTGAAGCCCATGAACCAGGCGTGCGACTCCAGCTTCTCGCCGGTGCCGAACTCGGCCGTGCCGGTCTTGCCGTGGGTGCCCGCGGGCAGGCCGGCCGAGCGGGCGGTGCCCTTGGTCACCACGGCCGACATCATCTGGTGCATCCCCGTCTTCACCTTGGCGGGCAGCTCACGCTCTGACAGCTTCTGCTTCATCGACGGCACCAGCGTCGGCGGGCGCCAGGTGCCGTCGGCGATGGCGGCGGCGACCGAGGCCATCGACAGCGGGCTCGCGGTGATCCTGGCCTGCCCGAACGACTCCGCCGCCAGCTCGGCGTCGGACTGCGCCTTGGGGAAGCTGGCCTTCGTGGCCGGCACGCCGATGGTCAGCGGCTGGTTGAAGCCGACGTCCTCGGCCGCGTCGAGCAGCTTCGCGGCCCCCAGCTTCGACTGCGCGAGCGGCGCGAACGTGGTGTTGCACGAGTGGGCGAAGGAGTCGAGGAACGAGATGGAGCCGAACTCCTCCTTGTCGGAGTTGCGGACCTTCAGGCCGCCGACGGTGGCGTACATGGGGCAGGTGACCTTGTCCTGCGGCGACATGCCGGCGGCGAGCAGCCCGATCGCCGTCACGGCCTTGAACGTCGAGCCGGGCGGGTAGCGGCCGTCGAGCGCCCGGTTGAACCCGCCCACGTTGTTGACCACGGCCAGGATCTCGCCGGTCGACGCCTTGATCGCGACCAGCGAGGTGGGCTTCTTCATCTCCTTGACCGCCGTCACCGCGGCGGCCTGGGCGCGCGGGTCGAGACTGGTCCGCACGGGCTCGCCCTCGGCGCCCTCGATGGTCTTCAGCGTCTTGTCGCCGAGCTTGATCTCGGTCGTGGGCGTGCCGGCCAGCTGCTTCTGGAACGTCGCCTGCAACCCGTGGCTCCCGACCGCCTGGCCGACCTTGTAGGACGAGCCGAGTTTGGCGACGTCCTTCTTCGTCGCCTTGACCAGGTAGCCCACGAGCTGCTGCACCGACCCGCCGACCGTGCCGTCGTCGATGCGCGACCCCTCGGCGTCGGTGATCGCGGCGCGCTCAGGCCAGCGGGTCTTCAGCGAGAACTCGGCGCCGGAGGTCAGCGACGGATGCAGGGTCGAGGGCTTCCAGTCGACCTTCCACGTACGGTCGGCCACCACCAGGTCGATCGTGCCTTCGTAGGTCCACTCACCGATGTTCTTCAGCTCGAGCTCGGCGGTGTAGGGGACGCTGGCCCGGCCGTCGCCCTCGGTGACCCGGCCCAGCTCGATCGCGGTGGACTCGACGGCGAGCGCGCTGCGCTGCTGGTCGTATGCGGTGAGCGGCTGGCTTTTGGCCAGCTCTTTGGTCATCGCGCCCTTGTCGCCCGCCTGCCACGCCGCGGCGAACCGCTGCGCGGTCTCGGCCGGAGTGCCGCGGGTGTGCAGCACGTAGTAGGCGCCCCCGGCCGCGGCCCCCACCGCGAGCACCGACGCCACGGACACGATCGCGATGGTACGGCCCCGCGCCACTGATCAGCCCCCTGCTCCTCGACGACAACTTCCGAGACTAGCGGGAGCTCCCAATCAGGACATACCATTCTCGGCTTTGACGCTGGCCGCGTACTTCGGGACGTACTCCTGGCCGGAGAGCTCCTGGATGGCGGCCATGATCTCGTCGGTGACCCGGCGCCGGTCCTGCGCCTTGGTGTGGTCGCCGGTGAAGCGCAGGGGAGCGCCGATGGCGATGCCGATGGGCGCGGGCCGCGGCACCTTCGCGCCGAGCGGCAGCACCTTCTCGGTGCCGCTGAGCGCCACGGGCAGCACCGGGGCGCCGGTGCGCAGCGCCAGCCAGGCCACGCCGATCTTGCCGCGGTAGAGGCGGCCGTCGGGGGAGCGGGTGCCCTCGGGATGGATGCCGAACAGCTCGCCCCGCTCCAGCAGCGCGGCGGCCTCCTCCAGCATGGCCTGCGCGGCGTGCGCGCTCTCCCGGTCGATCGGCAGGCTGCGGCCCAGGCGCATGAAGAAGCCCGAGACGGGGTTGCCGGAGAAGTATTCGTTCTTGGCCGTGAACGTCACGTGCCGTGGCAGCAGCGCGGGCAGCAGGAACGAGTCGAGCACCGACAGGTGGTTGGCGGCCAGGATCGCCGGTCCGGTGCGCGGCACGTGGGCGGCGCCGGAGATGTGCGGACGGCACATCGCATGGACGAGTGGCGTCGAGGCGAACTTGGCCACGTGGTATAGCAACGAGCTCTCCTGATGATCGGGCTGACGGCCACCCCACAATAAAGCAGGCGCCCCGCGGGTGCTGCGAGGCGCCTGGGAAAGCTGTTAGGCCGATGTGGCGGTCGCCTCCTCGGCGAGGTGCACAACACGGCTCCAGCCGAACGGTATTCCGTGAAGGCGGTAATTTGCGGCCCGGGGGACACAAACCACATCGGCAATCTTGAGTTAAGCACACCAGGGGGCCCTAAAGGTAATCGTGGCGCGCTCTTGGGCCCCAGTTGGGAGGGGTTCCCGAGGGCCTGACCAGGCACTCCGTACCGTCCTGAATGGCCCGGAATTGGGCGGTGTGCGAAGATCGGTCAGGTGCGGGTCCAGCGGGGCTGGGCGACGTCGAAGACGCGCTGCTCACGGCCCCGCAGCGCCACCTCGGCGAACTGCCACAGGATCGCCCCCGTCGGCGCGTGGATCACGATGGACGGCCCCAGCGGCATCTGCAGCAGGTCGCCCCGCCAGCGCGGCACCCCCGGCGCGAGGAACCGCTCCAAGGGGACGGCGTGCACCGACGCCACCTCCCGGGGATCGCCCACCGGCTCCTGCCGCCCGCCGAACGCCACCACCGGCGTGATCACGAACCCCGAGTCGGTGACGAAGTCGTCGAGCAGCCCGGCCACCTCGACCCCAGTGACGCCGGTCTCCTCGGCCAGCTCGCGCAGCGCCGCCGCCTCGGGCCGCTCGCCGTCGTCGGCCCGCCCGCCGGGCAGCGCCCACTGGCCGGCGTTGCGCCCGGCCGCCGCACGGCGGATCACCACGACGTACGGGCTGCGGCGGGCGTCCTCCAGCACGCACACCGTGACCCCGGCCCTGCGCAGCCCGTCGGCCGCCGGGACCTCCCGCCGCCTGAAGGCGGCCAGCCGGGCGGTGACCTGCGGACGCAGCTCGTCGATGGACGGAAGCATCCGTCAAGGATCTCACGCCACACGGTGCCTGTTACGGCGCCCGGACCGGGTCAGGTGGTGGTCATGAGGAGGCCGAGCAGGGTGCCGATCAGCATGGCCGCGCCCGCCGCGGTGGCGGCCCACCGGCCGAGCGGCTCGCCGCGGGTGTGCCCGACGATGCCGAGCACCACCCCGGCCAGTCCGAACAGGATGGGGATGAACAGCAGGGCCATGGCCGCACAGGCGAACCCGATGATGGACAGCATCTGGTCGCCGGCGCGGGGCCGGGCGTCGGGGGGAGTGCGCGGAGCGCCGTCGGGCGGGTCATGAGGTGAGGTCATGGGCCGGCTTCTTTCGAGGCGGTGACGGTTTGTTCGTTCCCGGCATCCGCCCATCTCAAGCCGTGAGTTGCGGAGGGAGCGGGCGGGCGTGCAGGACGTCGAGGCGGGAGACGGCGCGGGTGAGTGCGACGTACAGGCGGTTGAGCCCCCGCCGCTCGGCCTCGGCGATGGCGGCCGGCTCCGCGACGACGACGTGGTCGTACTCCAGGCCCTTGCACAGGGTGGCGGGCATGACGCTGAGGCGCTCGCTCACGTCGAGGCCCTCGTCCCTGAGCGCCGCCGTGAGGGCGGGGACGTCGGCGTCGGCGGCGATGACCCCGATCGACCCCTCGAACGTCATGGCCTCGCGCACCGCGGCGACCACCCCCTTGCCCAGGCCGGTGACGGGGGTGACGCGCAGCCGCCCGTCCGAGCGGTACGAGCGCGTCTCGGGCACCCGCACCTCCAGCGCGGCCAGCAGCCTGTTGGCGAGGTTCACCACGGCGGCCGGCACCCGGAAGCCGGTGGTCAGCGCGACGACCTGGCCGTCCGGCTTGCCGAGCAGGGCCAGGCGGTCCTCCCACGAGGTGGCCGCCCACGGGGTGGTGCCCTGGGCCAGGTCGCCCAGCACGGTGAGCGAGCCGTGCTCGCTGCGCCTGGCGACGGCCCTGCACTCCATCGGCGACAGGTCCTGTGTCTCGTCCACGATGACATGGCCGTAGCCGCGCGGCCGGTCGATGAGGCCGGCGATCTCGTCGAGCAGCACGAGGTCGGCCGCCGACCACTTCGCGCTCTTCACGCTCCGGGGCGGCCTGGCCCAGGTGAGCGCCTCGCGTTCGGCGTCGGTGAGCAGGCCGCGGGCGGGATCGGGGGCGGGATCGGGGGCGGGATCGGAGGCGTCGCCGGTGGGGCCGCGCAGGACCTCGAACAGGACCTGGACGGGTTTGACGGCCGGCCAGACGGTGTCGAGCCAGGTCGTGACGGCGCGGCCGATCTTGCGCAGCCAGGCGGCGTTCGGGGTGGCGCCGCGCGACTCGGCCTGCCTGCGGATGGCCTCCACGACGCGGGCGCGCACGCGTTCGCGGCCGACCGCGTACGGCAGGGACGCGCGGCGGGTGTCGTCCACGATGCGGCGCAGCTCGTCCTCGTAGACCCGCCAGCGGTAGGAGCCGTCGGGGACGGCGACCGGCTCGACCGGCTTGCCGATGCGCCCGTAGAGCGCCCTGCGCAGCACCTCGGCCATGCGGGCGTCGTGCTTGACGGCGGCCGTGGCGGGGGCGTCGGCGGCGGTGACGGGGACGGTGGCGAGCAGCCGTTCGAGGGTGGTCTGCTCGACGTCCATCTCGCCGAGTGCGGGCAGCACGGCGGAGATGTAGCCGAGGAAGGCGCGGTTGGGGCCGAGGACGAGCACGCCCGATCGTTCGAGCCTGCGGCGGTGGGCGTAGAGCAGGTACGCGGCGCGGTGCAGGCCGACGGCGGTCTTTCCGGTGCCCGGCGCGCCCTGGACGCAGAGCGAGGTGTCGAGGCCGGCGCGGACGAGGTCGTCCTGCTCCGGCTGGATGGTGGCGACGATGTCGCGCATGGGGCCCACGCGGGGGCGTTCGATCTCGGCGGCGAGGATCCGGCTCTCGCCCTCCTCGCCCTGGCCGAGCCGCTCGTCCTCGAAGCTCGTCAGGGTGGTGCCGGACCAGCCGAAGCGGCGGCGTACGGCGACGCCCTGCGGGTCGCGGGCGCTTGCCCGGTAGAAGGCCCGCGCGACCGGCGCGCGCCAGTCGACCACGACGGGCGTCCCGCCGTGCTCGCCCGCGATGTGCCGGCGGCCGATGTGGTACGCGCGTCCCCGGTGCTCGCCTGCGTCATGGCCGAAGTCGAGCCGGCCGAAGAACGGCGGACCCTCAGGCGCCTCGCTCAGCTCCTTGGCCAGGCTCTTGAGGTGGCGTCCCAGCCGTTCCGCGCTGTAACGGTCGCCGGCCACGCTCTCACCGACGATCACGTTGTCCCGCGCGTCCTGAAGCATCCTGCGCAGGCCGTCCTTGCAGCGTTCGACGTACGCGCGCTCCTCGTCGAGCGTCGCCATCACACCTCCCAAAGTGTTAACTCGGTTAAGATATTAACCAGGTTAACACTTTGCTAGGGTGGGGCTTCATGACGGGACTGCGGGAGCTGCAGCGGCAGCGGGTGCGCGAGGCCATCTCCTCGGCCGCCATCACGCTCTTCCTGGAGCGCGGCTTCGACGAGGTGCCCGTGACGGAGGTCGCGGCGGCGGCGGGGGTGTCCAAGCCGACGCTGTTCAAGTACTTCCCGACCAAGGAGGACCTGGTTCTGCACCGCATCGCCGATCACCTGGGGGAGTCCGCGCGCGTCGTGCGCGAGCGGGCCTCGGGGGAGTCGCCCGTGGGGGCGCTGCGCCGGCACTTCCTCGACGGGCTGGCCAGGCGTGATCCGGTGACGGGGCTCAACGACGAGCCCGAGGTGGTGGCGTACCACCGGATGGTCTTCTTCACCGCACCCGGTCTGCTGGCCCGGCTGCACCAGCACATGGCGCGCGACGAGGAGCTGCTCGCCGAGGCGCTGGCCGGGACCTCCGACGAGCTGACCGCGACCCTGCTGGCCGGGCTGCTGGTGTCCACTCAGCGGGTGCTGGCGCGGCGCAACTGGGCGATGCTGGCCGACGGCCGGCCGCTGGCCGAGGTGGAGGCGGAGGCGGTGCGGGCGGCGGAGCGCGCCTTCGCCCTCTTGCCCGCGTGATCGCCGGAAGCTTACTCGCGCGATGCCTGATGAGGGCGACGTTTAAGCAGGTGAGAGGGGGTGTAGTTGATAGTCTGACGACCTCTTGACCGATTGCAGACTTCTGCAAACCGGGACATTCGCGGGGTTGTCCGACGCTCGGAGGGAGTGAGGGTGAGCGGTTCTTTCGCGCGCCAATGCCGTCACAGCGACGATCCGATCGGTAACTCGACGTGATGGTCGAGTTCGGGGGCGGCGGTCGCGCCGCGCGATCCCGCCGCCTGCCCACCGGACTGTTCGGCCGCATGCGGTCCGTGCTGCCACACCGGCCAGGCAGGCTGTTCGGGCGCATGCCGGCGTATCGCGGCGGGGAATCCCCGGTGTTTCGTCGCGTTCGGGCGTTGTTGCCGCGGCGTGGCGATCTGGCGGAGATGCGTCGTCAGCCGCGTACCGACCTGATGGCCGGGTTGACCGTGGCCGTCGTGGCGTTGCCGCTCGCGCTCGGGTTCGGGGTCTCCTCCGGGCTCGGTGCCGCCTCGGGGCTGGCCACGGCCGTGGTCGCCGGGGCGCTGGCCGCGCTGTTCGGCGGGTCCGCGGTGCAGGTGTCGGGAGCGAGCGGCGCGATGACCGTCATCCTCATGCCGATCATGAGCGCCCACGGCGCCACCGGCGTGTTCACCGTCGGCCTGCTGGCCGGTCTGCTGCTCCTCGGGCTCGCCCTGGCGGGGGCCGGCCGCCACGTGGCCATGGTCCCCGCTCCCGTCGTCGCGGGGTTCACCGTCGGCATGGCGTGCGTGATCGCGTTGCAGCAGCTCCCGCACGCGCTGGGCGTGCCCGCGTACCACAGCGACGAGGTGGCGGTGATCGCCTGGCACGCCGTCGCCGGCTTCCTCGCCACGCCGCACTGGTGGGCACTCGGCACCACACTCGCCGTCGCCGTCGTCCTGCTGGCCGGGGCCGCGCTGCGGCCCGCCGTGCCGTTCTCGCTGGTCGCCGTGGCCGCCGTCACCATCGTCGCCGACCTGGCCGGGCTGCCGCTGGCCCGCATCGGCGCCCTGCCCGCCGGGCTGCCGGTGCCCTCGCTCGGCTTCCTCGACCTGGCGGCGCTGCCGTCCCTGCTCGCGCCCGCCGTCGCCGTTGCCGCGCTGGCGGCGCTGGAGTCGCTGCTGTCGGCGACCGTGGCCGACGGCATGACCGGGCGCACCCGCCACGACCCCGACCGCGAGCTGTTCGGCCAGGGCGTCGCCAACCTCGTCGCCCCGATGTTCGGCGGCATGCCGGGCACCGGCGCCACCGTGCGCACCGCCGTCAACGTGCGCTCGGGCGCCAGGTCGCGGCTGGCCGCGCTGGCCCACGCGCTCATCCTGGGCGCCCTCGTCTTCACCGCCGCCGGCCTGGTCGCCCGCATCCCGCTCGCCGCGCTGGCCGGGGTGCTGCTCGCCACGGCCATCCGCATGATCGAGGTCGGCGCCGTACGCGCGATGGTCCGCTCCACCCGCGCCGACGCCGTGGTGCTCGTGCTCACCGCCGTGGCCACGCTGACCCCTCGACACCGTGTGGGCCGTCATCCTCGGGCTGGTCGTGGCCGGGGCGCTGGCACTGCGGGCCATCGCCGGGAACGTCCGCTTCGACCAGGAGCCGCTCCGCCACGACCTGCAGCCGCAGCACACCGTGGAGGAGCACGCCCTGCTGGCCGAGCACATCGTCACCTACCGCATGGAGGGGCCGCTGTTCTTCGCCGCCGCCCACCGCTTCCTGCTGGAGGTGTCGGCGGTGACCGGCGTGTCGGTGGTGGTGCTGCGCATGAGCCGGGTCACCACCATCGACGCCAGCGGCGCGCTCGTGCTGGGTGACGCCGTCGCCCGGCTGGAGCAGCGCGGCATCGCCCGTGTACGTGTCCCGCATCCCCGACGGGCACCACCGGCCGCTCGAGGCGCTCGGCGTGATCGCCCGGCTGCACCAGGCGGGCCGCGTGTTCGCCACCACCGACGAGGCCATCGCGGCCGCCCGCGAACGCCTCCACACCACCGGCATCGTCCCCCGCCTGGCGGGCTGACCGCCCGCACGGCCCGCGTCGGACGATCTCCGGCCGATGTGGTCGGCGGGGGTCCTGGCGGCTCACGCACCCGGTCGCCGGCCGTCCAGGTGGCGGTCTCGGTGCGGGGGCGGGTCAGGCGCGGGGCTGGTAGCGGGTGGCGATGGCGGTGGCGCGGTCGTGGAGGGCGTCCCGCAGCCACTGCGGCTCCAGGGCCTCCGCGCCGGCCGCGAGCTGCCACAGCGCCCAGACGGCGTGCCTGCGGTCCTGGAAGGCCACCTCCAGCCGCAGCCACCCGTCCTCGCCGGTCTCCTCGCCGCGTACGGACAGGGCGGTGCCCACCAGCTCCTCGCGCCGCTCGGGATGCACCCGTACGACCACGCCGACCTGGTCGTCACCATGCCGGAACCGGGTGCTGCGCTCCTGCCACGCCCGGTCCAGGTCCACCCGGTCGGGCCGCTGCGCGGGCTCGGCCAGCTCCTCGACGGCCAGCACCCGCGACAGCCGGTACGTACGGTCCTCCCCGGAGCGGGTCGCCAGCAGGTAGCCCCGCCCGCGCACGGTGACCAGCCCGATCGGGTCCACCGTGCGCCACGACGGCTCCCGGCCGGGCGGCGCGTAGCGCAGGCGCAGCCGTCGCCCGCCGAACACCGCCCGCAGCACCGTCGCCACGACCGCGTCAGGCACCTCGTCGGAGGGCTGGCGGCGCGCGAGCAGGTCGGTCTCCGGCTCGATGAGCAGGCGTTCCGCCGCGCCCGCCGCGGTGTCGCGGTAGCTGTCGGGCAGCGCGTCCACCACCTTGAGCATCGCCGAGGCGAGCGCCGAGCCCAGCCCGAACGCCTGCGCGCCGCGCCGCGACCCGGCGACCAGCAGGGCCAGGGCCTCGTCATGATTCAGGCCGGTCAACTCGGTACGGAAGCCGGGCAGCAGCGCGAAGCCGCCGTGCCGGCCGCGTTCGGCATAGACGGGGACGCCGGCGGCGGACAGCGCCTCGATGTCCCGCAGCACCGTACGCGTGGACACCTCCAGCTCGCGGGCCAGCGCGGCGGCGGACATCCGGCCGTGCTGCCGCAGCAGCAGCACCAGGGAGACCAAGCGGTCGGCACGCACGCCGAAAACCCTACAGAGATACACGACACAAGATGTCGTGATTCGCCGGGAAGCTGATCATTGACGCGAACAACCGTGCCGGCGCTCACCCGCGTCGGCCGATCTTGTAGAAGGAGCTGACTCCACGATGGAACGCACGGCGGTCAACCCGTGGCCGTGGTCGCTGAACCTGGGCTACAACCAGGGCGAGATCGTCTCGGGGGAGACCAGGACGCTGTACTGCTCCGGGCAGACCGCGATGGACGCCGACGGCAAGCCGCAGCACGCCGATGACATGGGCGCGCAGCTCGCGCTCAGCCTCGGCAACCTGGAGGCGGTGCTCGCCGAGGCCGGCATGTCGCTGGCGGACGTCGTCCGGCTGAACGTCTACACCACCGACGTCGACCGCCTCTTCGAGCACTACGGCGTCCTGGCGGGCAGGCTCGGCGCCGCGGGCGTGGCACCGGCCACCACGATGCTCGGCGTGACCCGCCTGGCCCTCCCCGGCCTCCTGGTCGAACTGGAGGCCACCGCCGTCTCCTGACACCTCCCGCGCCCGCCCCGGCGGGCGCGCCTTCGGCCGCCCCCAGCCACCCGACCCGTCCAGGGGGAAAGCGGCCGAGGCCGGGCCCCGGTTCAGGCCAGGGGGCGGGGTTTGGGGAGATTGAGGCGGTCGACGGCTTCGCGGCGGGTGCGCTCGGGGCGGCGGTCGTAGCGGGCCGTGGTCGCGGGGCTGGCGTGGCCGACCAGGGCCTGGGCGGTGGCGAGGTCGACGCCGGCGTCCAGCAACTCGCCGATGAACGTGCGGCGGAAGTCGTGCGGCGTACGGCGAGCCGCGCCGGCCGCCCCGAACCGGCGGGTCAGGATGTCGGAGATGCCCTGCCCGGTCAGCCCCACCGGCCGCCCGTCGCGCATCCGCAGCCGCCCGGCGGTGCTGATCGGGCTGAACAGCGCTCCCGGCGCGGTGCCGCGCACCGCCAGCCACCGCTCCACCAGCCCGATCGCGTCGGCGGTCAGGTAGACCAGGCGCTCCTTGTCGCGCTTGCCCCGCACCCGCAGCGAGCGGGCGCCCGGGTCGTAGTCGGCCAGCGACAGCCCGCCCAGCTCGGCGCGGCGGCACCCGGTCGAGTAGAGCACCGCGATCAGCGCCGCGTCGCGCTTGCCGGCGGGAGAGTCGTCGCACGCCGCCAGCGCCGCCCCCACCACCTCGGGCGGCACGTGGTGCCCGGCGGGCAGCCGGCTCTGTCGTACCGGGGCCAGGTCGGAGGCGCGCGCCAGGTCCTCGGCGCTGGTCTGCCCGAGCCGCCACGCCTCCTTCAGCACCCGGCGCAGCGCCACCAGGTGCTTGTTGACGTAAGCCGCCGACCAGCCCTGATCGGTGAGCATCGTACGGATGCGCACGGTGTGCTCGTACCGCAGCAGATGCCACGGCTGGCCCGCGCCCGTGGCGTGCTCGTCGCCGGTCAGCATGCGGGCCAGCCGGTCGAGGCAGCCGCGCATCGTGCGGCGCGACTCGGGGCTGGTCAGGGAGTCGAGATAGACGTGGTACGGGTCGCGCGCCGGCTCGACCGGCGGCGCCCCCGCGGCGGATACGGCGGGCAGGCTCACCCGGACGATCTTAGAAGGGTCCGGTCAGCTCGCCCAGCTTGTCGGTCAGGCCGAGGTTCGCCGAGTAGTCGACGGGCACCGCGATCACCGACACCACGTCGTCGGCCAGCGCCTTGCGCAGCGTCGGCAGCAGCTCGTCCGCGCTGGAGATCCGGTAGCCGCGGGCGCCGAAGCTCTCGGCGTACTTGACGAAGTCGGGGTTGCCGAAGGCCACATGGGAGTCGCGGCCCAGCTCGAGGTCCATCTTCCACTCGATGAGCCCGTACGCGCCGTCCTCCCACACCAGCACCACGAACGGGATGCGCTCGCGCACGGCGGTCTCCAGCTCCTGCGAGTTCATCAGGAACGCCCCGTCGCCGGTCGCCGCCAGCACCTTGCGCCGCGGGTGGGCCAGCTTGGCGGCCAGCGCGCCCGGCACCGAGAACCCCATCGACGACAGCCCGTTGGAGACCAGCATCGTGTTCGGCTCGTACGTCGGGTACATGCGAGCCATCCACATCTTCACCGCGCCCGTGTCGGCCAGCACGATGTCCTCGCGGCCCATGGCCTCGCGGACGTCGCTCACCACGCGGCGGGGCGACAGCGGGAACCCGTTCTCCTCGCGCCCCTGCTCCAGCTCCTCGCGCAGCATGCGGCGGATCTTCTCGCCGGTGCCGTTCATGGTGAAGCGGCGGCGGACGGCGTCGCCGAGCGCGTGCAGCGAGCGGGCGATGTCGCCGTGCACGCCGACCGCCACCGGGTAGTGGTCGTCCACCTCGGCGGGGAACCGGTGCACATGGATGATCTTCTTGTCGCGGGCCGGGTTGATCTTGACCGGGTCGAACTCCTGCAGCTCGTAGCCGACCGTGATGAGCACGTCGGCCTCGTCGAAGCCGAAGTTCACGTAGTCGTGGCGCATGAAGCCGACCGCTCCAAGCGCGTGGCGGTGGTCGTCGGGGAAGACGCCCTTGCCGTTGAACGTCGTCGCCACCGGCAGCCCCAGCTTCTCCGAGAACCGCACCAGCGCGTCGGACGCGCCCGCCCTGGTGGCGCCGTGGCCTGCCAGCACGATCGGGCGGCGCGCGGTGGCGAGGATCTCGGCGGCGCGGGCGACCTGCGAAGGCGAGGGGTCCTGGGGGCGTACGACGTTGAGCGGCAGCGGCGCGAGCCCCTCGGGCAGCGGCGCAGACTCGACGTCCTCGGGGATGGCCAGGTAGACGGCGCCAGGCCGCTCGGTCTGCGCGGTCTTGAACGCCTTGCGGATCAGCTCGGGCAGCGCCTGGGGCGACGGCGCCAGCTCCGACCACTTCGTGATCGGCCTGAACAGCGACACCAGGTCCACCACCTGGTGCGACTCCTTGTAGATGCGGTCGAGCCCCACCTGCGCCGTGATCGCCACCACCGGCGTGCTGTTGGTCGTGGCGTCGGCCACGCCGAGCTGCAGGTTGATCGCGCCGGGGCCGAGCGTGGCCGAGGCGACGCCGGCCTTGCCGGTCAGCCTGCCGTAGATCTCCGCCATGAACGCCGCGCCCTGCTCGTGGCGGACGAGGACATAGCGGATGGAGGAGTCATTGAGCGCGTCGACGAAATGGATGTTCTCCTCGCCCGGGATGCCGAAGACGTATTCGACGCCCTCCGCCTCCAGAGCCTGCACGATGAGCTGGGCCGCCGTCCGTTGCGTGGCCTGCGCTGACATGCGAAACGCCTTCTTTCCTCTGTGACTGCACCCGTCACAGCACGCCTCGCCCCCGGTTCATTCCGCGCCCTCCGGCCGGGCCTGTGACCGGCCGTCATGGCATTGACGGTGCCTGGAACCCGCTTCTCACCGGGGAGCACAGTGGAGCCATGACGACGACTCACCTCGGTACGCGCCGGCTCGGCCGTACCGGTCCCACGCTGTCGGTCAAGTTCGGCGGCATGCGCGACCCGTCCGGGCAGCTGAGCGGCACCGTCGCGGGCATCCGGGCCGGCTCGCCGCGCTTCCAGGGCGCCAACCTCGACCACAACGCCGCCCTCGCCGGCCGCCTCCAGGACCTGGCCGCCGCCAAGGGCGTCTCCGTCGCGCAGCTCGCCATCGCCTGGGTCGCCGCGCAGGGCGACGACATCGTCCCCATCGTCGGTTCCCGAACCCCGGACCAGGTCACCACCATGATCGGCGCCGACGCGGTGTCGTTCACCGCCGAGGACCTCGCGCGGATCGAAGACCTCGTCCCCCGCGACGCCGCCAAGGGCGACCGCTACCCCACAGCCCTCATGGCCGCCCTGGACAGCGAACGCCGGAACCCGAACTGACCCGCCTCAGGCGGCTGGGCGCTCGGCCTTGGGGCGGCGGCGGAGGGTGGCGTCCGTGAGGGCGGGTGGGGGGTGGGCGACGTCGATGGGGCCGAGGTCGGTGCCTGGGGGGACGATCTCGTCGATGCGGTCGAGCAGGTCGTCGTCCAGGGTGACCGAGGCGCCGGCCAGGAGGTCGTCGAGTTGCTCCATCGTCCGGGGGCCGATGATCGCCGAGCTGACCCCGGGGTGGGCGATCGCGAACGCCATCGCCAGGTGCGTCAGCGACAGCCCGGCCTCCTCGGAGAGCGGGATGAGCCGCTCGACGGCGTCGAGCTTGCGCTCGTCGGTCATGTGCCGGGGCACCCAGTGCAGCCGCGCCCCCGAAGGCCCGATACCGCCCTTGCGGTAGCGGCCGGTGAGCAGGCCCATCGCGAGCGGGCTCCACACCAGCGCCCCCATGCCGTGGCGGCGGCACGCGGGCAGCACCTCGCGCTCGATGCCGCGGTTGAGGATGGAGTACGTGGCCTGCTCCGTACGCGGCCGGTGCAGCCCGCGCCGCTCCGCCGTCCACTGGGCCTCGACGATCTCCGACGCGGGCGTGTTGGACAGGCCGACCGCCCGCACCTTCCCGGCCCGCACCAGATCCGTCAGAGCGGACAGCGTCTCCTCGATGTCGGTGTCAGGGTCGGGGTGATGGATCTGGTAGAGGTCGATGTGGTCGGTACGCAGCCGCCGCAGCGACTCCTCGACCTCCGCCACGATCCACCGCCGCGAGCTCCCGCCCCGGTTGGGCCCCTCGCCCATGACGCCGTTGACCTTCGTGGCCAGCACGACGCCGGCCCGCCTGCCCTGGAGCGCCTTGCCGACGATCTCCTCGGACTCGCCGCCCGGCCCGTACACGTCGGCGGTGTCGATGACGTTCACGCCCGCGTCCAGCGCCCGGTGGATCATGCGGACGCACGCTTCGTGATCGGGGTTGCCCGTCTGCCCGAACATCATCGTGCCCAGGGCGAAGGGCGAGACCTGGATGCCGGTACGGCCCAGGGGTCGTGTTCTCATCACTCGTGTCCTTCGTTAAGAAGGGCGGCGGGGGGACGCCCGCCGCCCTGGAAGCCGTGGTCAGGAGGGGTTGTAAGGGGGGAGGACGTCCAGCACCCACGTGACGCCGAAGCGGTCCTTCACCATCCCGTAGACCGTGGCCCACTGGGCGGGCCCCAGCGGCTGCACGACGGTGGCGCCGTCGGCGAGCTTCTCCCAGAAGCCGGTGATCTCCTCGACGTCCCCGCCTCTGACCGAGACGAAGAACGGCTTCGCACCCGGCTCGTACGGCAGGTGCCCCGGCACGTCGTAGGCCATCACGCGGAAGCCGTTGCCCGCGCTCACCTGCCCCCACATCACCTGGTCGGCCTCGGCCTCCTCCGTCACGTTCCCGGCGTCCTTGTAGGTGATCACGGCCAGGTCGCCGCCGAACACCGACTGGTAGAAGGTGAGCGCGGCGCGGGCGTCGCCCCGGAAGTTCAGGTGGGTCACAACATCGATGGACATGGACGTTCCTTCGTCGCTCGTTCTTGCTGGTGTGACCACCGTTCCAGGGGTAGCGGACAGGGTGTGGCCGCTACTTACGCCGGAATCCCAGTCGCGTCCGCGCGGGCGGCTCCGCTACGATCCCCGGACCGTTTTGACGCTCGAAGGCCAGGAAACGGACTGTTCGGGGGTCTCTGACCGAAGGTGGGTGTTGTCGCGTGGCGTCACGGATCAGCGAACTGGTGCTCGCGTGCCGCGATCCCGAGCTGCTGGCGCGGTTCTGGTGCGAGGTGCTGGACTTCGTGGTGCTCGACAGGGAGGACGACGGCGCCATCGAGATCGGGCCGCGTGAGGGGTTCGGCGGGGCGCAGCCGACGATCATCCTCAGCCCCCAGGAGGACCTGCCGCCGGCGCACACGTACCGGCTGCACATCGACGTCAACGCCACCGACCGCGATCAGGACGCCGAGCTCGAACGCCTGCTGAAGCTCGGCGCCCGCCGCGCCGACGTGGGCCAGAGCGGCGAGGAGCCGTGGCACGTGCTCGCCGACCCGGAGGGCAACGTCTTCTGCCTGCTCAGGCGCCGTCTCGACCCGCTCTGACGGCTCAGCGGAGTGGCCGGTGACGGCGCTGGTAGGAGTACGCCACCGCGTACGTCAGCGGCCCCCACGCCAGCAGCGGCAGGTAGCAGACGACCAGGATCGCGTGCCCGGTGGCCGACAGGAACGGGAAACCCGAGCCGAGCCCCAGGATCGCGGCCAGCGCCGCGTACCCGCAGAAGAGCGTGATCAGCGTGGCCCCGGTGTAGGCGGCGGCGAGCACGGCGCGCGGGCGCATGCGCCGGCCGCCCACCAGCGGCACCCACCGGGGCGGCACGTCGCCCCAGGGCTTCACCAGCCCGATCGTCAGCAGGGCGGCCAGTTCGCTGACGACGCTGAGGCCGATGATGTACGCGGACTCGCCGGCGGGGATGTGGGGCCGGTCGGCGACGTACCCGATGGGCAGTCCTGTCACCAGGGCGACCCGCCACAGTCCTGAGGGCAAGGTGACGAGGGCGATCGCGTGCGCGGCCCGCACCGCCCAGTGCGGCACCGGGCGGATCGCCGTGGAGGTCATGGTCATGAGGACAGGCTCCCGGGTGCGGCGGCGGTGGCGCCTCCCCCTGCCGGGGGAGCATGGCCGCCCTGCCGGGGGAGCATGGCCGCCCGGGCGGGGGAGGCCGCTGATGCACGGCCGATACACCGCCGACACGGGGCCGAGCGGCAGCCGATGCCGAAAACAGTGCACTTCGCTGGATATCGTGCTTTTTCATGACATCCCTGCTGCTCGTCGAGGACGACGCCGTCATCCGCGAGTCGGTCGGCCTGGCCCTTGAGCGCTACGGCTACCGCGTGAGCACCGCCGCCGACGGGCTCAGCGGCCTGGAGGCGGCCCTGGCGGGCGGCCACGACCTGCTGCTGCTGGACGTCATGCTGCCCGGGCTCGACGGCATCAGCCTGTGCCGCAGGGTCAGGGAGTCCAGCCAGGTGCCGATCCTCATGCTGTCGGCCCGCGGCGACGGCCTCGACATCGTGGCCGGGCTGGAGGGCGGCGCCGACGACTACGTGGTCAAGCCGATCGACCTGCCGGTGCTGGTGGCCAGGATCCGCTCGCTGCTGCGCAGGGCCGCCGCCGCCCGGCCGGAGCCCGAGCCCGGCGGCGGGCGGCCTGCCCCGCTCACGTTCGGTGACCTGAGTGTCGACACCGCCGCGCTGGAGGTCTGGCGCGCCGGCGAGCGGGTCGAGCTGACGCCGACCGAGCTGCGGCTGCTGCTGGAGTTCGCCGCGCATCCGGGGATCGTGCTGGAACGGGCCACGCTGCTGCGCACGGTCTGGGACTACGGCTGGGACGGCGACAGCCGCGTGGTCGACCTGTGCGTCCAGCGGCTGCGCAGGAAGATCGGCACGGACCGCATCGAGACCGTACGCGGGTTCGGCTACAAACTGAGCGCCACGTGAACCGGGCCGCGCTGACCTGGCGGATCGCCAACCCCGCCTCGCTGCGCTGGAAGATCGCCGCCCTCGTCACGCTCGCCTGCGCCGTCGTCGCCCTCGTGGTCGGGCTGCTGGTGCACCAGGCCACCTGGGACCGCTCGCTGGCGACGGGACGCGGCGAGGCCGAGATCGCGCTCGACCAGGCGCTGGCCGACCCGGCCGCGAACCTGGTGAGCGTCGCCGGGCTGCCCGGCGAACTCGCCGCCCAGTCGCGGCCAGGCCGGCGCGTCATCTGGTACGGCACCGACCACCGCGACGAGCCCTGGATGTGGGCGGTCCAGCCGTACGGCGACGGCGAGAACGCCGTGCTGGCGCAGATCTCGATGGGCTCCGACCTGCTCAGCCTGCACGCGCTCGACCGCGACATGATCAAGGCCGCGCTGCTCGCCCTGGCCGGGGTGGTGCCGGTCTCGGTGGGCCTCGCCGAGCTGGCCAACCGGCGGCTGCGGCGCGTCGCGCGTACGGCACGGCGCATCGCGGACGGCGACCTGGACGCCCGCATCACCACCGGCCCGCCGCGCCGGCCCGGCCGGGACGAGATCGCCGACATCTCGGCCGCCGTGGACTCCATGGCGGCCGCGCTCCAGCACCGGCTCCAGGCCGAGCAGCGCTTCACCGCCGACGTCGCCCACGACCTGCGCACCCCGCTGATGGGGCTGGTCGCCGCCGCCGGGCTGCTGGAGGAGGGCCAGGCGGCCGATCTGGTACGCGACCGCGTCCAGGTGCTGCGCTCGCTGGTGGAGGACCTGCTGGAGGTCTCCCGCCTGGACACCGGCGCCGAGGTCGCCGACCGCGTCCGCGTGCCGCTGGCCGAGCTGGCCGCCGAGTCGGCCGCCCGGGTGGGCGTCGAGGCGCGGGTGCTGGCCGAGGGCCGGCCCGAGGCGAGGACCGACCCGCGCCGGCTCGACCGCATCCTCGCCAACCTCGTCCTCAACGCCCACCGCCACGGCGCCCCGCCGGTCGAGGTCGTCGCGGGGGACCACGTGATCGAGGTCCGCGACCGGGGGCCGGGGTTCCCGCCTGAACTCCTCGCCGAGGGGCCGCGCCGGTTCCGTACGGGCGCCGCGGAACGCGGGCACGGCCACGGGCTTGGGCTCACGATCGCCGCCGGCCAGGCCCGCGTGATCGGCGCCGAGCTGACCCTCACCAACGCCGCCGACGGAGGCGCCATCGCCACCCTGCGCCTGCCTGCGTCCGAGGAACACCACCCGTCCGAAGGCTGACGTCTTGGCGTGCTCAGCCGTCGGCGAGGATGCCGGCGACCGCCTGGACGCTGTCGGCGCTGCCCACCACGACCACCACGTCGCCCGCGTCCAGCACGAAGCCGGGTGCCGGGCTGGCGACGATCTGCGCCTTGCGCACCACCGCCACGATGGAGGCCCCCGTACGGGTGCGCACCTGCGCGTCGCCCATCGGCCGCCCCGCGTAGGGCGATGCGGTGCCGATCGGCAGTTTCTCGCTGACCAGCCCCTCCACTTCCCGGTGCAGGTCGTCGAGCCGCCGGATGATGCGCGGCGCGCCGAGCAGCCCGGCCAGCGCGTCGGCCTCGTCGTCGTTGAGCCTGACGGTCTCACACGCCTGGTCGGGGTCGTGGGAATCGTAGATCACCAGGTCGCGGCGGCCGGTGCGGTGGGAGACGACGGCGACGCGCCGCCCTGAGCTCGTCGTGAATTCGTGCCGCAGTCCGATCCCTGGCAACGCTGTCTGCTCGATCTCCACCGGTCACCTCACGTCCGTCCTGCGCCGCACCGTTCGGGAGCGCCCCGGCGCGTGGCGCCGGCCTCCCAGAACGATCCTTTCCGAGGATGACAGATTCGCGTAAGTGGACGGCAGGTGCGACTTCCGGCGCTTCGGACGTCTTTTCGGGGTACGACAGACCCCGCGCCATCGACACGCGAATGCCCCGGCCGCGCCGCACCCCCACCGGCCGGTCCGCCCGTGAAGATGGAGAAGCCGTCCCTGTGACAGGAGGAGTCCGCCGATTCAGCATGATTTGCGAGCAATGAGTAATGATCGCCACATAACTGCTTCAACGATGCCATGTGGGGGTTCACGATGAGTCTGCAGCAGCTTTACGGTGTTTTACTGGCCGGTGGCCTGGTGTTGCTGGCGAGCATCGCCGCGGCGCGTACGGCCAGCCGGCTCGGTCTGCCCGGCCTGCTGCTGTTCCTCGCGCTCGGGGTGCTGCTCGGCGAGGACGTGCTGGGCATCGACTTCGACGACGCGCAGCTCGCGCAGACCCTGGGGACGTCGGCGCTGGGCGTCATCCTGGTCGAGGGCGGTCTGAGCACCAGGTGGTCCGACATCAAACGGCTGATGGTGCCCGCGGGACTGCTGGCCACGCTGGGCGTGGCGGTCAGCGTGACGATCACCGCCGCGGGCGCGCACTTCCTGCTCGGCCTGAACTGGCAGCTCTCGCTGCTGCTGGGCGCGATCGTGTCGTCCACGGACGCCGCCGCCGTGTTCTCCGTGCTGCGCGCGCTGCCGCTGCCGCGCCGCGTGGCCGGGATGGTGGAGGCCGAGTCGGGCTTCAACGACGCTCCGACGGTCATCCTGGTGCTGGTGTTCTCGACGGCGTTCACCGACCTGCCCGACCCCGCCTCGATCGCCACGCAGATCTCGTACGAGCTGGCGGTCGGCGCCGCGATCGGGCTGGCCTGCGCCTGGGCGGGCACGCTCGCCCTGCGCTACGTCGCGCTGCCCGCCACCGGCCTGTACCCGCTGGCCACCGTGGGCATGGGCATCATCGCCTTCGCCGCGGCGGGGGTCGTGCACGCCTCCGGGTTCATCGCCGCCTACCTGGCCGGGCTCGTCCTCGGCAACGCCGTCCTGCCGCACCGCGCCGCCACCCGGTCGTTCGCCGACGGCATCGGCTGGCTGGCGCAGATCGGCCTGTTCGTCATGCTCGGCCTGCTGGTCACCCCGCACGAGCTGTTCAGCGCGCTGATCCCCGCCGTCGTCATCGGCCTGGTGCTGATGCTGGTCGCCAGGCCGGCGTCCGTGGCCGCGTGCCTGACCTTCTTCCGTACGAGCTGGCGGCATCAGGCGTTCATCGCCTGGGCCGGGATGCGTGGCGCGGTGCCCATCGTGCTGGCCACCTACCCGATCGTGGCCGAGGTGCCGGGCAGCCGGCACCTGCTGAACATCGTGTTCGTCCTGGTCATCCTCTACACCCTGGTGCAGGGCCCCACCCTGCCGCTGGCGGCCAGGCTGCTCAAGGTCATCCAGCCGCACCAGGCCAAGGAGGTCGAGATCGAGGCCGCGCCGCTCGACGTCCTCGCGGCCGAGTTGCTCACGCTGACCGTCCCGCCCGGCTCGAAGCTGCACGGCGTGGAGATCTTCGAGCTGCGGCTGCCGAAGCCGTCGATCGTCACCCTCGTCATCCGGGGCGGCGACACGCTCGTCCCCGACCCGGACACCCGGTTGCGGGAGGGCGACGAGGTGCTCATCGTCACCACGCCCGCCACCCGTACCGAGGTCGAGCGGCGGCTGCGCGCCGTCGGCAGGGGCGGCCGCCTCGCCCACTGGCACGGCGAGGACGGCGAGCCCGACAACGGCCAAGCACCCGCGACGTCCCCGGAGCCGCGTCCCGCCCCCGCCGCCACACCGGCGCCCGGCCGGCGGCGTGCGGGCCTGCGCTGGCGTACCCGCCTCGCCGGCGGCCGCCGGCGCCACGTCCGCCCGGTCGCGCCCCCACCTCCGGAACCGGGCGACGACCTGCTCCCCGGCACGGAATCGGAGTCCGACCCCGCCGTCACCTGACGCCACCCACGCCCGCCCTTGCAGCGGGCGGGCGGGAGCTGGGGAGGTGACGAGCGGGACTTGTGACGGTGTTTCGCTGACATATCCGGTCAGGCCCTATTACGGTGTCGTGCTGAGCCGGACACGCCTTGTCATCCCCCCGGAGACGCCACATGCGCATCGCAGCCGCGATCCTCACCTTCTTGCTCGGCCTCACTCTCCTCCCATCCGGCCCGGCGGCCGCCGCCACGGCGCTGCCGGGCGGCAAGTCGACGTTCGTGGTCTCGCAGGGCCATCTCAAGGCCGCCTCCCAGCAGAACTGGCTACGCCTGGGCAACTACACCTTCGCCAGGAACGGCACCGTGAGCGCCGGCTTCTACCTGTGGTGGCAGCGGAGCCCGAAGGCCAGGCAGAGCACCGGCACCGCCCCCGACGCGAGCTGCAGCACCAAGGCCGGCGGCAAGTCCACCCGGGTGCGCGGGTGCAAGGTGCTCACCGCCGGCGGCTTCACCGGCGGCCCGAGCGAGCGGCGCACCGGGACGTACTCGGTGGCGGGCGACGTGCTCACCATCAAGTGGAAGATCGCCCAGACCTGGACCGAGCAGTGGTACGTCCGCAAGTCGCCGGACGGCAAGCTCGCCCGCCTCGACCTCAAGCGCAGCACGCTCGCCACGCACGGTTACGGCTACGGCAGCAACGCCTCCTACGGCACCCGCCGCGCGATGAGCTCGGTGAAGGCGTTCCCCAGCTCGCTCAGGCAGGACCTGACGAGCTGGGCGGGCGGCAAGCTCGTCAGGTCGGCCAACCAGCCGTTCGGGCTCTCGTCGTTCCGCCAGTGCTCCGGCACCACCTCGTGCCTGACGTACCTGCAGCCCTCGTCCAACAGCGCCTGCCAGAAGGAGGGCGGCTGCCCCAGGTACGGCGGCGGGACCAAGGCCAACATCTCCTCCATCCAGTACTACCTGACGATGATCTCCAAGACCGACCGCCGCGACACGCTCTGGCACTGGTGCACCTGCCTGGCGATGGAGCGGGGCCAGTTCTGCTACACCGGGAACTCGCACGTCAAGCCGCTCATGCAGATCATCGACGACTCGGGGGCGTTCCGCGGCTGGGTCGGCGCCGAGGCGTCCTTCTCGACGGACGGTTCCCGCGCCAAGGACATGCTGGCGGTGCTGCGCATCTCCGACTTCCGCTGACCCCGGCGGGCGGGCGGGGGCTTTAGGGTTAACGGATGAAGTACCTGCTGCTGGTCTGCGGGGACGAAGAGTCCTATCAGGCGATGCTGGCCGATCCGGACTTCCTGCCCGGCTGCAAGGCGTGGGCCGCGGCGCGCGGCGACGGGCTGATCGCGACCGGAGGCCTCGAACCCCCGGCCGACGCCACCACGGTGCGGGTGCGCGACGGCGAGGTGCTGATGACCGACGGCCCCTTCGTCGAGTCGAAGGAGGTCGTCGCCGGATTCAGCCTGATCGAGTGCGCGTCCCGCGAGGAGGCCATGGAGGCCGCCCGGACCCACCCGGTGGCCCGCCACGGCACGATAGAACTCCGCGCCCTCCAACCGTGACACCACAGGACCCGCCACAGGAACCGGCGCAGGCGGGCGTCCGGGAGACGGTGACGGCCCTGTTCCGCGAGGAGTGGGGCCGCGTCGTGGCGACCCTGATCCGGCAGACCGGCGACTGGGACCTAGCGGAGGAATGCGCCCAGGACGCCTTCACTCAGGCGCTGACCCGCTGGCCGGAGGACGGCGTGCCGCCGGCCCCCGGCGCCTGGCTCACCACGACGGCCCGCAACAAGGCGATCGACCGCCTCCGCCGCGTCTCGGCAGGCGCCGCGAAGCTCCGCGAACTCGCCACCCTCCACGCCGCCACCCTGCCCGCTTCCGGCGGACCGGCCGGTTCGCGCGGTGGCGGCCCGGGGACCGTCGTTGAGGACGACCGGTTGCGGTTGATCTTCACGTGCTGTCATCCGCGCCTGCCGTTCGAGGCGCGGGTGGCGCTCACCCTGCGAACGCTGGCGGGGCTCACCACGGCGGAGATCGCGCGGGCGTTTCTCGTGTCCGAGGGCACGATGTCCAAGCGGATCACCCGCGCCAAGCGCGCGATCCGCGACGCGGGGCTGCCCTTTCAGGTGCCGCCGGCCGAGGAGTTGCCGGAGCGGGTGCCGGCCGTGCTCGGCGTGCTCTACCTGCTCTTCTCCGAGGGGTACGCGGCGGGCGCGGGCGATGAGCCGATCAGGCGGTCGCTCACGGACGAGGCGATCCGGCTGGCGCGGCTGGTGCACGGGCTGCTGCCGGGCGAGCCGGAGGCGGGCGGGCTGCTGGCGCTGATGCTCCTGCACGACGCCAGGAGCGCGGCCCGCGAGGACGGCGGGGAGCTGGTGCCGCTGGAGGAGCAGGACCGTTCACGGTGGCGGCGCGAGCAGATCGACGAGGGCGTGGCGCTGCTCGACGACGTGCTGCGGCGCGGCAGCGCGGGCGCGGGACCGTACCGGATCCAGGCCGCCATCGCCGCCTGCCACGCGACCGCTCCGTCGTTCGCCGAGACGCCCTGGACGGAGATCGCCGCCCTGTACGGCGCGCTCGAACGCCACGTCCCCTCCGACATCGTCCGGCTCAACCGGGCCATCGCCGCCGGCATGGCCGACCCCGCCCGTGGCCTGGCCATGACCGAGCCGCTCGGAGCCCGCCTGGACGGCCACCACGTGCTCCACGCCGCCCGCGCCGACCTCCTGCGCCGCATGGGCCGCACGGACGAGGCCGCCGAGCACTACCGGCGGGCCGTGGAGCTGGCTCCCGACGGCCCGGAACGACGGCACCTGACCCGCCGGCTCGGAGAGATCGCGCACGTCTGAGCGGCACGCGATCCGCCGCCCGCACGAAACTTCTCCGGGAGGGGTGTCCGTCTGGGCGGTTGCCGTTCGTAGGCAGGGCGGAAACAGTCGTCTTCTACGAAAGGCATGACCATGAAGACCACCCGTTCGGCCGACGGCACCCCCATCGCGTTCGACGTCATGGGCGACGGGGAGCCCGTCGTGCTGGTGAGCGGGGCGTCCTGCACCAGGGGCGTTCACGAGCCGCTGGCCCGGCTGCTGGCCGGCGAGCGTACGGTGATCAACTATGACCGGCGGGGGCGCGGCGACAGCGGCGACACCTCGCCCTACGCGGTGGAGCGCGAGGTCGATGACCTCGCGACGGTCATCAAGGCGGCAGGGGGAGCGGCGGCGGTGTTCGGGAACTCGTCGGGCGCGGTGCTGGCGCTGCGTGCCGCCGCGGCCGGCCTGCCGATCACGCGGCTCGCGCTGTGGGAGCCGCCGTTCCAGCTCGACCCCGGCGCGCCCGCCCGCGCCCGCGCGTACGCGGACGAGCTGGCGGCCTGCCTGGACGGCGGGCGGCCGGGGGACGCCATGGCGCTGTTCCTGCGCTCGGTCGGGATGCCGGGCGAGGCGATCGAGGGAATGCGCCACGCTCCCATGTGGCCGTCCATGGAGGCGATCGCGCCCACGCTCGCGTACGACGCCGCCGTCCTCGGCGACGGCGGCCTGCCGCCGGGCCTCGCCGCCGTCACCGCGCCCGTCCTGGTGCTGACCGGCTCCCGCACCGGCCCCTGGGCGGACGCCGCCGCCCGCGTCCTGCTGGACGCCCTGCCCGAAGCGCGGCACACGGTGCTCGACGGCCAGGACCACAACGTCTCCTGGGAGGTCCTGGCACTCCACCTGACCGGCTTCCTCGGCTGACCCGGCTCGGGCGGGGCCTGGGGGTCCACGTGAGCCGGCTCAGGTCACCTCCCTGATTCGGAGATTCCTGTCAGCAGACAAGGAAACCGGCCTGGTCAAGGGAAACACCCCGCAGATCACGGGTTCTGGAAGGTGACCTCGGGATTGGCGGCGGTCGGGCCGTCGAGCAGCGGCCGCTTCGCGCCCTGGAGGTGCCGGTCGAAGAAGGCGCCCACGTACGAGGTGGTGATCTCGCCCGACCGCTTGCCCGGCAGCGGCGCCTCCGGGTCGGTGATCCCGGCCTGAGCGCCCAGCACGGGCAGGTCGATGAAGGTGAAGTGGCCGGAGTCGGCCACGGTCAGCCAGCGCTTCCAGCCGTCCAGCCGCCGCCAGTCGCGCGGCCAGGACGTGTCGGTGGAGCCGGGGGAGTGCCCCGCCTTCGTGCCGAGCATGAGGAACGGCCGTTTGGCGAGCCCGCTCTTGGGGACGGGCGCGAAGAACGTGCCGTCCATGTTCACGCCGGCGCGCACCCGGCGGTCGGCGGCCATGAGGGCGGCGGCGGCGTTGCCGCCGATCGAGTGTCCTGCCGCGCCGACGCGCTTCCTGTCGATCATCGCCGCGCGCTTCCATCCGGAGGCGCGGGTGACCCGGTCGATCACGAACGACAGGTCGGCCGCCCGGCCGGTGGCGACCTTGGCCATCATGCGCTTGCTCGCCGCGTCGGACGGGGCCTTCTCGACCGCGTCGCACGCGGCGCAGGTCAGGGTGCGGCCGCCGGGGAACGTCGTGCCGAACGACTCGTAGGCGTGGTCCACCAGCGCGACCACGTTCCCCCGGGAGGCCAGCTCTTCGGCGAGCATGGTCAGCGTGGCCCGGTTGAGCGAGAACCCGGGCGACAGCATCACCAGGGGGTGCCGTCCGGCGGCCTGCCGGGCGCCGGTCCGCGCGTTGGTGCGCACGCCGGTGATCTGCTCGGGCTTGAACACCTTGTCCAGCTTCTGCGATCTGAGCAGCGCCGCGGCTTCTGCGGTCGTCATGTACGGGGCCGCGCCGCCGCCGGAACGTGCGGGGTAGTACATCGAGACCATCAGCTCGCGCGAGCGGGCCGACGGCACCCAGGGGTCGCGCCGCCCGGCGTCCTTCAGGTGCAGGACGTCCCGCCCGACCTGGTACGCGCCGGTCGGCCGGGGAATCGCGAAGGTCACCTCGGCCGTGCCGGCGGCCTGCGCGGGGAGCGCCGCCACAGTGAGGGGCAGGGAGAGGGACAGGGTGAGGGGCAGGGTGAGGGGCAGGGTGAGGGCGAGGGAGGTAACCGTGGTTCTGATCATGGCGAGTACGGTACGGACGGGCCTGGACCGCTCGACATGCTCGAAAGACGGGCACGCACCCTGACTTTCGTCAGGGTCTGAGCCGCTCGGCCACCTCCAGCCACCGCGTCACCTCGGAGGCGCTGAAATGGCGGATCGCCCAGTCCACCAGGCGCAGGCTCATGTGCGCCCAGCAGCGCAGCGCCACCCGCTCGGGCACGTCCACGTGCAGGCCGGGGGTCCGGTGTGCGAGGTCGAAGCGGAGCGTGAACAGGTCGAAGCCGGCGTCGCCGCGCGTCGCGCCGTCCCAGTCGATCACACCGGTGATGGCGCCGTCCGCGTCGACCAGGACGTTCTCCGGGTGGAAGTCGGTGTGCACGAGGTCGTCGCCGTCGAGGACGTCGCCGGGGAACGCCCTGCCGACCTCCTCGATCTGGTCGAGCAGGCGGCGGGTCCGGCCGTCGTAGGAGCGCAGCGAGCCGTGCAGGCAGAAGCCGGGCCCGTCCTCCGTCAGGAACAGCCGCAGCGGCGGCAGGTCCGAGCGGCCCGCGAGCACGCCCCGGCACCGCCGGTTGATCTCGATCATCTGCTGGACAAGCTCCGCCGTGGCCTTCTCCGGGACGCGCCCTGGCATCAGCTCCTGCACCAGGAGGGGCGGGTGGACCAGCTCGTACGCGGGCGCCGGCACCCCCGCCGCTCGCGCCACCTCAAGCAGCGGGCCGACGTCGGGCCCCCGGGTCAGGACCGACCGGCGACCGTCGGGCCAGCGGACGTAGGCGGCGCCCACCTGCCCGCCGGGACACGGCCCCTCGTAGGCGAGCGGCACGGGCAGGTCGCGCAGGGCCTGCTGGACGTCGAGCTTCGGTACGGGCGGCAGCGTCACGATCTCTCCTCAGCCGTGTGACCTCACTCACAGCCGTCACAACAGGGCGGGCCATCTCGTCTTTGAGTGCATGGAACGAACGAGTGTAGTGATCACCGGTGCGAACAAGGGACTCGGCCTGGAGACGGCCAGGCGGCTCGGCGAGATGGGCTGGCAGGTCTTCCTCGGCTCCCGCGACGCCGGGCGGGGCCGCGCGGCGGCCGAGAAGCTGGCCGCCGACGGCATCGAGGTCGTCGTGACCCCCCTGGACGTGACCTCCGACGAGTCGGTCGCGGCGGCCGTGAGCCTGGTCCGCGAGCACACCGATCACTTGGACGTGCTGATCAACAACGCGGGCGCGCCGGGCAACGTGCTGCCGCCCGCCCAGGCCACGGCCGATGAGCTGCACGCCGTCTACGACACCAACGTCTACGGGCCGGTTCGCGTCACCCACGCCTTCCTGCCGCTGCTGGAGGCATCGGACAACCCGCGCGTGGTGAACGTCGGCAGCGGCGGCGGCTCCTTCGGCGTGGTCACCGATCCTGACCAGCCGGTCTCGAAGATGCACGAGCTGGCGTACAGCTCGTCGAAGGCGGCGCTCAACATGATCACCGTCCGGTACGCGCAGGCGCTGCCGCACATCAAGTTCAACGTGCTCACCCCCGGCGAGATCGCCAACCGGGCCTACACCGCCACCGACATGAACCACCACACCGGCACGCTCACCGTCACCCAGGGCAGCGACCCGATCATCAGGCTCGCTACCCTCGACGCCGGCGGGCCGAGCGGCATCTTCATCGACCGCCTGGGACCGGTGGCCTGGTGAGCACCGGATATTTCGGGAAGGGGACGGATATGTCGCGCGCGGACGATGAGGGCTACCGGCCGCTGCTGTTCTCCATCGCGTACGGGATGACCGGATCCGTCGGCGACGCCGAGGACATCGTCCAGGACGCCTACCTCCGCCTCACCAGGGCCCGCCAGGCGGGCACCACGGTCGCCGAGCCGAAGGCGTACCTGACGACGGCCGTGACCCGGCTCGGCATCGACCACCTGCGGTCGGCGCGGGTGCGGCGGGAGACGTACGTGGGGGACTGGCTGCCCGAGCCGGTCGTCGTCCCCGGCCTCGGGGCGGGGCTCACCTCAGGCCCCGCCGAGCACGCCGAGCTGTCCGACTCGCTGTCGATGGCGTTCCTCGTGCTGCTGGAGGCGCTCTCGCCGGTGGAGCGGGCGGTCTTCATGCTGCGCGAGGTCTTCGGGTACGGCTACCCCGACGTGGCCCGCGTCACCGGCAAGACCGAGGCGAACTGCCGGCAGATCTTCGCCCGCGCGCGCCGCAGGATCGCCGAGGGGGCGCGGGAACCCGGCGGGCCGCTCGCCCCCGCGCGGCGGGCGGAGGGCGCCGAGCTGGCCCAGCGGTTCTTCGAGGCCGCGTCAGGCGGCGACCTGGACGCGCTGCTCGACATGCTGGCCCCCGACGTGGTGCTGCACGGGGACGGCGGCGGCAAGGTGCCCGCGCTCTCATGGCCCGCGACCGACCGCCTGCGGGTGGCGCGGCTGCTCCTCGGCGGCCTGCGCCGGTTCAGGGCGCTCGGCGTCACGCTCAGTCTCGCCTGGGTCAACGGCCGCCCGGGAGCGGTCCTGCACGACGCCGAGGGACGGGTGGCGAGCGTGGTCGAGCTGTCGATCGCGGACGGGTACGTGCAGGCGATCCACTCGGTCGCCAACCCCGACAAGCTGCACCACCTCGGCCCGGTCTCCGACGTGGGCCTCCTCCCGAACCGCTGACGGCTCGCGGGTCAGGCGGGTCCGGCGGGGCCGGTGGCCTCCAGGGCCGCGGGTGGGGCCGGAGCGGTGGCGGGAGCCGTCCAGAGGCCGGTCAGGGCGTCGATGAGGCTGGTCGCGGTGGCGTCCCAGGTGAGGCTGAGCGGGTCGCCCTCGTTGAGCGCGCGTTCCCGCTCGGCCAGCGCGTGCACCAGGAGGAGGCGACTCATGTCGGCGCGGTAGCGGCGCGTCCCCTCCGGCAGGCCGGGCAGCAGCCGGAACATGCCGGCCAGGCTGGTCCGCATGGACGGCGTGGAGACGGCCTCCTCGATGACGATCTGCCGCATCGGGGGCACGGTGTTGATCTGCGCCATGCACTGGGCCCGCACGCTCGGCACGCCCAGCGCCGCCAGGTGGTCGGTGGCCGGGCGGACCAGGCACGAGATCCAGTCGCGCAGCTCGCCCGGCTCGCCCATCTCGGCCAGCAGCCGCAGCCGCCGCCGCTCCAGGTCGTAGGTGTAGCGACGGACGATCGCCTGGACCAAACCGGCCTTCGACCCGAAGTGGTAGCCGACCGCGAAGTTGTTGGCCTGCCCCGCCGCCTCGCTGATCTGCCGGTTGGACACCTCGCCGACGCCCCGCTCGGCGAACAGCCGCTCCGCCGTGTCGAGCAGCGCCTCGCGCGTGTCCCTGGCCCGCACCCCGCGGCGCTCGGGCGCGGGCCCCGAGGGCGTCACCATCGCACCGGTACCTCCTCCAGCCCCCCGACCACCAGCCCCTCGCGACGGCGCAGCTCGGCGGCGGGGACGGCCAGTTCCAAGCCGGGCAGCCGGTCCAGCAGGACCTTGAGCACGGCCTGCAGCTCCGTGCGGGCCAGTGCCTGCCCGAGGCAGGAGTGCGGGCCGGCGCCGAAGGCGACGTGGGGGTTGGGTGAGCGGTCGAGCCGCATCTCGTCCGCCTCGTCGAACTGCCGCTCGTCACGGTTGGCCGCGGCCATGCTGCACACGACGGTGGTGCCCTTCGGCAGCGTCTCGCCGCTCACGGAGACCTCTTCGGTGAGGTAGCGGGGCATGCCGAAGCCGGGGTTGGCGTCGAAGCGCAACGCCTCCTCCACCGCCGAGCGGGTCAGAGTGCGGTCGGCCAGCAGCGCCTCCCAGCGCCCGCGGTCGGCCAGCAGCATCGACATCATCTTGCCGATCATATTGGCGGTCGTTTCGTGCCCGGCCACCAGCAGGCCCCTGGCGGTGCCGATCAGCAGCTGCTCGGTCAGCCGGCCGTCCAGGCCCTCGACGATCGCGAGCAGCTCGCTGATCAGGTCGTCGCCCGGCTCCTTCCGCTTGGCGTCCACCAGCGCCACCAGGTAGACGTCGAACTCGGCCTGCGCGGCGTCGATCTCCTCCTGGGTGAACCTGGTCATGCTGAGCATCGTGTCCGACCAGTACGCGAACCTGTCGCGGTCGCCGTCGGGCACCCCGAGCAGGTCGCAGATGGCCCACACCGGCAGCGGGAACCCCAGCGCGGACACCAGGTCCGCCGGTGCGCCGCCCGCGACCATCTCCTCGACCAGGTGCTCGGCCACGGCCTCGATGCGCGGCCGCATCGCGGTGACCCGCTTGGCGGTGAACGCCTTGCCCACCAGCTGCCGCCAGGCGCGGTGCTCGTCGCCCGTCATGCTCCTGCCCCGGTTGCCGAACACGCCGCCCGACTCGTTGGCGGTCACCCTGGCGGCGTCCGGCGCGTCGAGCCGGCGGGTGAAGCGCGGGTCCGACAGGACCTGCTTGACGTCGTCGTACCTGGTCAGCAGCAGCGCCTGGTCGCCGCTCGCGAGCCTGATCGGGGCGACGGGGCAGCCCGAGCGCAGCTCCGCCCATTCGGGCGGTGGCTCCAGGGCGGTGGGGTTGGCGAACGGGTAGTCGGGAACCTGCTGCGCGCTCACGTGTCCTCCCAGAGGTGCTTGTGAGGCCCAGCTAAGTCAATCCGCTTAAGTAAATCAAGTGATTGAGAAGGGTGCCCGTACGTGGCGGGCGCGGCGATGTGTGGGGCGGACGCGTGAGATGCTGCATTTGTGACCACGACTGAGCAGGCCGAACCGGCCCCACGCCGCCGGCGGGGCCGTCCCGGCTATGACCAGTCCGCGATCCTGCGCGCCGCCGTCGAGATGTTCAACCGCCGCGGCTACGACGCCACCAGCATGGGTGACCTGGCCAAGGAACTCGGGCTGACCAAGCCGGCCATCTACCACCACGTGACCAGCAAGGAGCAGCTGCTCGGCCAGGCGCTCGACGACGCGCTCGACGAGCTGACCGCCGTGGTGACCGAGGCGTCCCGCGAGCCGGCCGGGCGCAGCGCGTACGAGCGGCTGCGCGAGGTCGTGCGGCGCAGCGTCGAGGTGCTGGTCGCACACCAGCCGTCGGTCACGCTGCTGCTGCGCGTGCGGGGCAACAGCGAGGTCGAGCTGGCCGCGCTCGAACGGCGCCGCTGGCTCGACGACCGGCTCGCCGCCCTGGTGGCCGACGCGGTCGCCGAGGGCGCGCTGCGCGACGACGTACCGCCCGCGCTGGTCAGCCGCCTGCTGTTCGGCATGGTCAACTCGCTCGCCGAGTGGTACCGCCCCGACGGCGCCTACGACCAGGCGATGGTCGCCGCCGCCATCACCTCCATCGCCTTCGACGGCCTGGCCCGCCACGAGACCTGACCGGGCGCCGTCACCAGGTGTAGAAGCCCTGGCCGGTCTTGCGGCCGAGGTGGCCTGCGGCGACCAGGTCGCGCAGGATCTGCGGCGGCTCGAAGCGCGGGCCCAGCTCGCGGGCCAGGTGTTCGGCGATGGCCAGCCGCACGTCCAGGCCCACGATGTCCGTGGTGCGCAGCGGGCCCACCGGGTGCCGGTAGCCGAGGGTCATCGCGGTGTCGATGTCGGCCGCGCTCGCCACGCCCTCTTCGAGCATCCGCATGGCCTCCAGCGCCAGACTCACCCCGAGCCGGCTGCTGGCGAAGCCGGGCGAGTCGGTCACGGTGATGGGCGTCTTGCCGAGCGCGGCCACCCAGCCCTGGGCGCGGGTCAGCAACTCGGGCCCGGTCGTGGGCGCGGCGACGATCTCGACGAGGTCGCTCACCGGGACCGGGTTGAAGAAGTGCAGGCCGAGGAAGCGTTCAGGCGCGGCCAGCTTGGCGGCGAGCCCGGTCAGTGACAGGCTGCTGGTGTTCGTGGCGAGCACCGCGCCCGGAGCCCGCCTCTCGGCGACGGCCAGCACCTCCGCCTTGAGCGCGGCATCCTCGGGCACGGCCTCCACGACCAGCTGACAGCCCGCCAGGTCGCCCGGATCGGTCGTGATCCGCAGCCGGGCCAGCACGGCCTCCTGCGGCTCGCCGAGCGTGCCCTTGGCGGCGGCCTTGCCCACGCTGCCCTCGACCCTGGCACGAGCGGCGGCGGCCGTCTCCTCACTGCTCTCCACGACGACGACAGCGCTGCCCGCGACGAGGAACGCGTGCGCGATGCCCGCCCCCATGCGGCCCCCGCCAAGGACACCGACGTCACCCGGCAAGGCGCTGGGCTGGTCGGTGGGCCGGTCGGTGGGCCGGTCGGTGGTCATGGGCGCGGTCCTTTCCGCTCGCGGCGTTCCAGGAACGCCGTCATGCGCGCGCGCTTCTCCTGGGTCTCGCACAGCACCGCCTGCGCCACGTCGTCCACGAACGGGTGCGCCTGGCGGGGCGCGTGGAAGACGGCCTTCATCAGGCGGGTCGCGAGCGGGGCCTGGGCGGCGATGCGGTCGGCCAGGCGGTGCCCGGCCGCCAGCAGGTCGTCCGGTTCGGCGAGCTCGTTCAGCAGCCGCACGTCCCTGGCCTCCTCGGCCGTCAGTACGCGGCCGGCGAGCAGGATCTCCTTGGCCAGCGGCTCGCCCACCAGCTCGGCCAGCCGCCAGGCCGCCCCGGCCGCGGCGAGGATGCCGAGGCCGGTCTCCGGGTTGCCGATCCTGGTGCGGGGCGTGCCGATGCGGAAGTCGCAGGCGTAGGCCAGCTCGGCGCCGCCGCCCAGGGCGTACCCGTCGAGGAGGGCGACGGTGGGCATCGGCAGCCGGTGCACGCGGTCGAAGATCTTGGAGTTGATGCCGCGCAGCGCGTCATCGCGGCCACGTTCGCGCAGCTGGGCGATGTCGGCGCCGGCCGCGAACGTCCCGCCCTCGCCGACGAGCAGCACGACCTTCGGGTCCGCCTCGACGGCCGCGCACGCCTCGTGCAGCGCGGCCACCAGCTCGCGGTCGATGGCGTTGCGCACCTCGGGCCGGTTGAGCCGCCACACCACGCGGTCCGCGCCCTCTTCGACGAGGAGGCTCGGCCCGCTCACGTCCGCTCCCCGAGCGTGGGCAGGGCGAAGGAAGTTGTCACGTGGGCTCCTGTTCAGGCGTCGTAGTCGACGGTGACGTGCTCGCCGACGGGATAGGTCTGGCAGGTCAGGACGAATCCGGCGGCCAGCTCGGACGGTTCGAGCGCGTAGTTGCGCCGCATGTCCACCTCGCCCGACCGTACGACGGCCCGGCACGTGCCGCACACGCCGCCCTTGCAGGCGAACGGCAGGTCCGCCCGGGTGGCCTGGGCGCCGTCGAGCAGCGTCGTCTCCCGGGAGACGGTCGAGGTGGTGCGCAGCCCGTCGAGCACGGTCGTCAGCTCCGTGGTGGCGCCCGGCGGAGTCGAGTCGTCCCTGTGCGGCGGGGGCGGCGGCGCGTCGGCGTAGAACAGCTCGACGTGCACTCGCTCGGCGGGCACGCCCAGCTCGGCGAGGACCGGCCTGCCCTGCTCGATCATCTCCAGCGGCCCGCAGAGCCACACGTGGTCGAACACCTCGACCGGGACGAGCGAGGTGAGCAGGCGGCGCAGCCGGTCGCCGTCGAGCCTCCCTGACAGCAGCTCGACGTCGCGGGGCTCGCGGGAGAGCGCGTGCACGACCTGAAGGCGGGGGCCGTAGCGGTTCTTCAGGTCGCCCAGCTCCTCGGCGAACATGACCGTGCGGCTGGTGCGGTTGCCGTACAGGAGGGAGACCTGGGCGCGGGGGTGGGTGAGCACGGTCGAGGCGATCGACAGCAGCGGCGTGATGCCCGAGCCGGCCGCCACGCACAGGTGGCGCTCGCCGCCGTCCGGGTCGGCCTGCCAGGAGCCGGTGGGCGGCTGCACCTCGATGACCGTGCCCGGCCGTACGTCGTGGACCAGCCAGGAGGAGAACAGGCCACCGGGGATCTCCCTGACCCCGATGCGCGGCGCGGCGCCGGCCGGGGCGCAGATCGAGTACGAGCGCCGCTCCTCGCGTCCGTCGACGATCCGGCTCAGGGTGAGCGACTGGCCGGCCTTGAACGCGTACGTGTCGCGCAGCTCGGGCGGCACCTCGAAGGTGATCGCGGCGGCGTCGTCGCACAGCCGGTCCACCGCCGCCACGGTCAGCGGGTGGAAGACGGCGGCCCTGGACGGCGCGGTCGCCGGCATGGTCATCGCTAGATCTCCTTGACGTGCTCGAACGGTTCGAGGCAGCCGGTGCAGCGGTAGAGGGCCTTGCAGGCGGTGGCGCCGAACTCGGAGGTGAGCCGGGTGTCCGCCGAGCCGCAGCGCGGGCAGCGCGGCGCCGCGCGCTTGGGGCCGAGGGTCAGCAGCACCGGCCCGGTACGCCGGGGCGCGGGGCCGGGCGGCGACAGCCCGGCGTCGCGCAGGGCGGCCCGGCCGCGTTCGGAGATCCAGTCGCTCGACCACGGCGGGTCCAGCACCACCCGCACCTCCACCCGCTCGAACCCGGCGTCGTTGAGCCGGCGCACGAGGTCGTCGCGCATGGTCGCCATGGCCGGGCAGCCGGTGTAGGTCGGCGTGATCGAGGCGACCACCACCTCGCCGCCGTCGGCGGCGTCCCGCGTCACCTCGACACCGCGCAACACGCCCAGGTCGGCGAGGGTCAGCATCGGCATCTCAGGATCCCGCACCTGCCCCGCCACCTCGACCGCCGCGTCCGCCCGCGCGGCCGCATCCTCGCGCGCCCGCCCAGGGGGCGGCCCGTCGCCCGGCGTGAGGCCCGCGCGGGGCTGAGCGGGGGTCACCAGCGCCCCATCGGGTGTGCGCGGGCGACCACCTGCATCTCGGTGAGCAGTCTGCTCAGGGCCTCGGTGTGCAGGCCGTGCCTGCCGGTGCGTCCGCCGACGCCGGCCAGCGGCGCACACTCGGGACGTTCGACGCCGCTCACCGCGAGCACCTGGTCCAGGACGGCGTCCACCTCGCCCGCCAGGGACGACGGGTCCACACCCACCCGGGCGTCGGCCATGGCGAGTTCGAGCGGGTGGGCGGTGACCAGCTCGGTTCGCAGCGGCCACAGCGCGTCGAGCGCGGCCAGCAGCCTGCGGTGCGACTCCTCGGTGCCGCGCGCCAGCGTGAGGAACCAGCGCCCGGCCCAGTCGCGGTGGTAGGCGACCTCCTTGACGCCCTTCCCCGCGACGGCGGCGAGCACCTGGTCCCGGCTGGCGCGCAGCCGTTCCAACAGGGCGAGCCGGGCCGCGGAGAACAGCAGCAGCCGCACCACCACGTGCGCGAAGTCCCCGTTCGGCACCTCGCACATCCGCACGTTGCGGAAGTCGCGGTCGTCGCGGAAGAACGCCAGCGCGTCCTCGGCCGGCACCGGCGAGCCGTCGGGCAGCGCGGGCACCACGCCGGGGTCGGCCGCCGCCGCCCGCGCCAGCAGCAACCGCGCCTGCCCGAGCAGGTCGAGCGCCATGTTGGCGAGCGCGATGTCCTCCTCCAGGTCGGGCGCGCGGCTGCACCACTCCGACAGCCGCTGCGACAGGATCAGGGCGTCGTCGCCGAGCATGAGGCAGTACGCGGCCAGCGCGGCCGGGTCCACCCCCTCGGGCACGGTCGTGTCGACCCCGGCCAGCGGGTCCTCGAAGTCCGTGCCGAAGGCCCACTGAGCGGAGTCACCGCCCTCGATCAGGCCGTCGAAGATGCTGCCGTGTTCGCCGCTGTGTCCGCTGATGCTGCCGTGTTCGCTGCTGTGTCCGCTGATGCTGCCGTGTTCGCTGCTGTGTCCGCCGCGGTGTTCGTCGCTCATGAGCAGGTCCGATCAGATGTGCGGGACGTCGCCCGGGATCTCGTAGAACGTCGGATGCCGGTAGACCTTGTCGCCGCTGGGCGCGAAGAGCGGGTCCTTCTCGTCGGGGGACGAGGCGGTGATGGCGTCGGCCCGTACGACCCAGATGCTGACGCCCTCGTTGCGGCGGGTGTAGACGTCGCGGGCGTGCCGCAGCGCCATCTGGTCGTCAGGGGCGTGCAGCGAGCCGACGTGCACGTGATTGAGCCCGCGCTTGCCACGGACGAACACCTCGTACAGCGGCCATTCCCGGCGGTCGGTGCTCATCGGGCGACCTCCTGCTGTGAGCGCTCGGCGAAGGCGAGCGCGGCCTCGCGTACCCAGGCGCCCTCCTCGTGGGCGGCCCTGCGGTGCGCCATGCGCTGGGCGTTGCACGGTCCGTCGCCGCGCAGCACGGCGGCGAACTCCTCCCAGTCGGGCTCGCCGAAGTCGTAGTGGCCGCGCTCCTCGTTCCAGCGCAGGCCGGGGTCGGGCAGCGTCACGCCGAGCGCCTCGGCCTGCGGGACTGTCATGTCCACGAACTTCTGCCGCAGCTCGTCGTTGGAGTTGCGCTTGATGCCCCAGGCCATCGAGCGCGCGCTGTTGGGCGACTGGGCGTCCGGCGGCCCGAACATCATCAGCGACGGCCACCAGAACCGGTCGACCGACTCCTGCACCATGGCTCGCTGCTCGTCGGTGCCGCGCATCATCGTCATCAGCAGCTCGTACCCCTGCCGCTGGTGGAACGACTCCTCCTTGCAGATGCGGATCATCGCGCGGCCGTAGGGGCCGTAGGAGGTGCGGCACAGCGGCACCTGGTTGCAGATGGCGGCGCCGTCCACCAGCCAGCCGATGGTGCCGACGTCGGCGTACGAGAGCGTCGGGTAGTTGAAGATCGAGGAGTATTTCTGCTTGCCGCTGAGCAGCAACTCCGTCAGCTCGGCCCGGGAGACGCCCAAGGTTTCGCACGCGGAGTACAGATAGAGCCCGTGCCCCGCCTCGTCCTGCACCTTGGCCAGCAGGATCGCCTTGCGGCGCAGTGAGGGGGCGCGGCCGATCCAGTTGCCCTCGGGCTGCATGCCGATGATCTCGGAGTGGGCGTGCTGGGCGATCTGGCGGATGAGCGTCCTGCGGTAGGCGTCGGGCATCCAGTCGCGCGGCTCGATGCGGTCGTGGCGGGCGATGGTCGCGTCGAACCCGGCTTGCAGGCGGGCCTCGAGGTCCGGCTCCGCTGGGGTGGTCGTCATCTTTCCTCCGACACCTCGGGCTCATTTACTTATCGCTCGGTCAGTAATAAGGTCGCACACAGAGGGGTGCCCGCGCAAGGTCGCGCCCGGGGAGAGGAGACAGTGTGAGCACGCTGCTGGAGAGCTATGCCGCGGGACGGTGGTTCCGCGCGGCCGACGAGGGAGAGCCGCTGCTCGACGCGGCCACGGGCGAGGAGGTCGCGCGCATCTCCAGCCGCGGCCTCGACGTCGGCGCGATGGTCGCGTACGCCAGGCGGACCGGCGGTCCCGCCGTGCGCGCGCTCACCTTCCACGAGCGCGCCGCCCTGCTCAAGGCGCTCGCCAAGCACCTGCTGGAGCGCAAGGAGGAGCTGTACGCCCTGTCCGTATGCACCGGCGCCACCCCCCGCGACACCGCCATCGACGTGGACGGCGGCATCGGCACCCTGTTCAGCTACGCGAGCAAGGGCGTGCGCGAGCTGCCCAACGACACGGTCTTCCTGGACGGCGGCCTCGAACGCCTCGGCAAGGGCGGCACGTTCGTCGGCCAGCACCTCTACACCTCGCGGCCGGGCGTGGCCGTGCAGATCAACGCCTTCAACTTCCCCGTCTGGGGCATGCTGGAGAAGCTCGCCCCCGCCTTCCTCGCCGGCCTGCCCTCGATCGTCAAGCCGGCGAGCCAGACCGCGTACCTCACCGAGCTGGCCGTCCGCATGATCATCGAGTCCGGCATCCTCCCGGAGGGCGCGCTGCAACTCCTCGCGGGCAGCGCGGGCGGGCTGCTCGACGAGCTGACCGTGCAGGACTCCGTCGCCTTCACCGGCTCCGCCCACACCGCCGGCATCCTGCGCCGCCACCCCAACGTGCTGGACGGCGGCGTCGTGCTCGGCGTCGAGGCCGACTCGCTCAACTGCTCCGTCCTCGGCCCCGACGTGCGCGCGGACGACCCCGAGTTCGACCTGTTCATCAAGGGCGTCGTCACCGAGATGACGGTCAAGGCCGGGCAGAAGTGCACCGCCATCCGCCGGGTGCTGGTGCCCTCGGCCATGGCCGGGCAGGTCGAGGAGGCGCTGGCCGCCCGCCTGGCCAAGGTGAGCGTCGGCGACCCGCGCAACCCCGACGTGCGCATGGGCGCGCTGGCCGGGCTCGCCCAGCGCGAGGAGGTGCGCAAGGCCGTCGAAGCCCTGCGCGCGAGCGCCGACGTCGTGTACGGCGAGCCGGCGGGCGGCGCCCTGCTCGACGGCGACGCCACGCGCGGCGCGTTCATGACCCCGCTCCTGCTGCGGGCCAGGCCGGGCGCCACCGAGCCGCACGAGGTCGAGCCGTTCGGGCCGGTGAGCACCGTGCTCGCCTACGACGGCCTGGACGAGGCCGTCGCCCTGGCCGCCCGCGGGCGCGGCAGCCTGGTCGCCTCCGTCGCCACCCACGACCCCGACGTCGCGAGGTCCGTGGTGCTCGGGCTCGCGCCCTGGCACGGCCGGGTGCTGGTGCTGGACCGCGACGACGCCAAGGAGTCCACCGGGCACGGCTCGCCGCTGCCCGTCCTCGTCCACGGCGGGCCGGGCCGGGCCGGCGGCGGCGAGGAGCTGGGCGGCATCCGCGGCGTGCTGCACCACATGCAGCGCACCGCCGTCCAGGCCTCGCCCGACCTGCTCACGGCCGTCACAGGACGCTGGACGACCGGCGCCGCCCGCGCCGCGAGCGACGTGCACCCCTTCCGCAAGTCGCTGGCCGAGCTGCGGATCGGCGACACCATCGCCTCCGCGCCGCGCACGGTCACGCTTGAGGACATCGAGCGCTTCGCCGAGTTCACCGGCGACACCTTCTACGCCCACACCGACCCCGAGGCCGCCGCCCGCAACCCGCTGTTCGGCGGCATCGTCGCGCACGGCTACCTGGTCGTCTCGCTGGCCGCCGGGCTCTTCGTCGACCCGGCGCCCGGCCCGGTGCTGGCCAACTTCGGCGTGGACGCGCTGCGCTTCCTCACCCCGGTCAAGGCCGGCGACAGCATAGCGGTGACGCTCACCGTCAAGCAGATCACGCCGCGCGGCAACGCCGACTACGGCGAGGTGCGCTGGGACGCCGTCGTCACCAACCAGGAGGGGCAGCCCGTGGCCACGTACGACGTGCTCACCCTGGTCGCCAAGACCTGGGACGGTGACGCCCGGTGAACGGCTGGTGCCGCAGGACGAGCTGGCAGCGACGCTGGCCGCCGAGGCGCGAGCCCAGGCCCGCCTGGGCCTGACGGCCGACCACGCCGGTGCCGTGGAGGCGTTCCTGTCGAAACGCCGCCCCGCCTTCGACGGCCGCTGAGCCCACCGCCCGAGCCACGGCGTGGGCCGCCGTCTGGGCCACGGCCTGGGGCGCGGCCTGAGTGACGGCCGCTCGCCGGGGCAGCGCTTCGGCAGGCGGCCACCTGGAGACCTTTGGCAAGGAGTGAGGGGCATGGAGAGCCATCCGTCCACGGCGACGAGCGTGCCGGCCGGTGAGGAGTGGCCTGAGCGGGCCGCCGCGGCGCTCGACGACGTGGACCGCGCGATCATCGCCGAGCTGCGGCGCGACGGCCGCATGTCCGTGCGCACCCTCGCCGAGCACGTGCACATCTCCCGGGCCAGCGCGTACGCGCGGCTCACCCGGCTCATGGAGGACGGCGTGATCACCGGCTTCACCGCCGAGATCGCGCCGGCCAAGGCGGGGCTGGGCACCAGCGCGTACGTGTCGATCACCATCGAGCAGAACTCCTGGCGGCAGGTGTCGGCCCGGCTGCGCGAGATCGCCTACGTCGAGCACTTCGCCATGGTCGGCGGCGACTACGACGTGCTGGCGCTGGTCAGGACGCCGGACAACGCGGCGCTGCGGCACGTCGTGCTCGAACGCATCCAGGACATCCCGGGCGTGCGCGCCACCCGGACCTGGCTCGTCTTCGACGAGGCCCGCGGCCAGGGCGCCCACTGGAGCCGGGCCCGTTGATCGCCGGGGCGGCAAAACGTCCGGCTGGTCCCGCTTCCCTTGCTGGTCAAATCGACAAATGGCTGTGAGAAGCATGGTTTGCAGCCATTCGTCGCCTATCGCCGCCGATGTCTTGAACGAATGGCTCGCTACGCGGACGCTTCTCTTGTCCACCGTCCAGAGAAAGCGAGCGTCGCCATGTCTCATCCCCAGGTGGTCGACGGTCTCCTCCCCACGCCCGCCCCCGTGCGTTTCGTCGCCGAGGACGGCACCGCCGTCGATCCCCCCGCCGCGTACCCGATGCCGGCCGGCGAGCAGCTCACGGAGGCCTACCGCCGGATGGTCATCGGCCGCCGCTTCGACCGCCAGGCGACCGCGCTGACCAAGCAGGGCCGCCTCGCCGTCTACCCCTCCAGCCTGGGACAGGAGGCCTGCCAGATCGGCGGGGTGCTCGCGCTGCGCGAGGACGACTGGCTGTTCCCCACCTACCGCGACAGCGTGGCCCTCGTCTCCCGCGGCCTCGACCCCGTCGAGGTGCTCACCCTCCTGCGCGGCGACTGGCACTGCGGCTACGACCCCGCCGCCGTCCGCGTCGCCCCCCAGTGCACGCCGCTCGCCACCCAGACCATCCACGCGGTCGGCATGGCCGAGGCGCTGCGCCGCAAGGGCGAGGACGCGGTGGTGCTGGCCTTCATCGGCGACGGCGGCACCAGCGAGGGCGACTTCCACGAGGCGCTCAACTACGCCGGCGTGCTGCGCTGCCCGGTCGTGTTCCTGGTGCAGAACAACAAGTACGCCATCTCGGTGCCGCTGGCCAGGCAGACCGCCGCGCCGGCGCTGGCGTACAAGGGCGTCGGGTACGGGGTGCCGTCCGAGCAGGTGGACGGCAACGACCTGGTCGCCGTGCTGTCGGTGCTGACCGAGGCCGTCGGGCGGGCCCGCGCGGGCGGTGGGCCCTTCCTGGTCGAGGCGCACACGTACCGGATGGACCCGCACACCAACGCCGACGACCCCACCCGCTACCGCGACGCCGAGGAGGTCGCGCGGTGGGAGTCGGCCGACCCGCTGGCCCGCCTGGAGACCTACCTGCGCGGCCGGGGCCTGCTGGACGACGCCGGCGTCGCAGCCGCCGCGCAGGCCGCCGACGCCTACGCCGCCCGCGTCCGCGACCGCATGAACGCCGACCCGGAGACCGACCCGTTCGAGCTGTTCGACCACGTCTTCGCCGAGCCCACGCCGCAGCTGCGCGAGCAGCGCGAGCTGCTGCGGGCCGAGCTGAGCGCCACGGAGGAGTGACGATGACCGCCATGCCCGTGTCCGCACCCGGACCCGTCGCCGCGTCCAAGCCGACCTCTATGGCACAGGCACTCAACGCCGCCCTGCGCGACGCGCTGCGCGAGGACGAGCGGGTGCTCGTCTTCGGCGAGGACGTCGGGCCGCTCGGCGGGGTGTTCCGCATCACCGACGGGCTGACCAGGGAGTTCGGCGAGGAACGCTGCTTCGACACCCCGCTCGCCGAGTCCGGCATCGTCGGTCTCGCGGTCGGGATGGCGATGGGCGGCTTCCGTCCCGTCGTCGAGATGCAGTTCGACGCGTTCGCCTACCCGGCCTTCGAGCAGATCGCCTCCCACGTCGCCAAGACCCGCAACCGCACCCGCGGCAGGGTGTCGCTGCCGATGGTGATCCGCATCCCGTTCGCGGGCGGCATCGGCGGGGTCGAGCACCACTGCGACTCCAGCGAGGCGTACTACGCCCACACCCCGGGGCTCAAGGTCGTCACGCCCGCCACCGTCGAGGACGCGTACTGGCTGCTCCGCGACGCCATCGACGATCCCGACCCGGTGATCTTCATGGAGCCCAAGAAGCTGTACTGGGCCAAGGACGACTTCTCGCCCGCCGAGCGGCGCGCCCCCGGCTTCGGGCGGGCCGTGGTGCGGCGCGAGGGCAGCGACGCCACGCTCGTCGCGTACGGGCCGGGCGTGCCCGTCGCGCTCCAGGCCGCCGAGACGGCCGCCGCGGAGGGCCGCTCGCTGGAGGTGGTGGACCTGCGGAGCATCGTCCCGTTCGACGACGAGACCGTGGCGTCGTCGGTACGCAGGACGGGGCGGTGCGTGGTGATCCAGGAGGCGCAGGGGTTCGCCGGGGTGGGGGCCGAGATCGCGGCCCGCGTACAGGAGCGGTGCTTCCACTCCCTGGCCGCGCCCGTGCTGCGGGTGACCGGCTTCGACATCCCGTACCCGCCGCCCAAACTGGAGCACACCCATCTGCCCGACGTGGACCGGGTGCTCGACGCGGTGGACCGGCTCCAGTTCGGCGACCGGCCCGACCTGCTGCACCTGAGCCGGGAGGCGTCATGACGGCCACCGGTACGCGGCAGGTGTTCCGCCTGCCCGACCTCGGCGAGGGGCTGACAGAGGCCGAGGTGCTCGACTGGAAGGTCGCCGTCGGCGACACCGTCGCGGTGGACCAGATCGTGGTCGAGGTTGAGACGGCCAAGGCGGCCGTTGAGGTGCCGGTGCCGTACGCGGGGACCGTCCTCGCCCTGCACGCCGCACCCGGCGCCGTCCTGTCGGTGGGCCAGCCCCTCATCGAGATCGGCGGCGCGGCACCGGCCGAGGACCCGGCGGCGTCCCGGTACCGCGAGGAGGAGCGGGCAGGCAGCGGCAACGTCCTCATCGGCTACGGCACCGGCCACCACGGGACCTCCCGCCGCCGTCGCCGCCCCGCCCAGCTCAAGGCGCCGGCCGCGGACGCCCGCCCGCTCAAGGCGCCGGCCGAGGACGTGCGGCCGCTCAAGAGCGCCGCAGGAGAGGCGCGCCCGCTCAAGACGTCCTCGGCGGGCCTGCGTCCGCTGAGGCAGGAGGCGGCGAGCTCCCGGACGCCGGGGCAGGCGCCGCGGGTCATCTCGCCGCTGGTGCGCAGGATCGCCCGCGAGCACGGCATCGACCTCGCCCAGGTCACCCCCACCGGCCCGCGCGAGGTGATCCTGCGCCGCGACGTCGAGCAGGCCATCGAGCGAGCGGGCGCGGCGAGCCCCGCCGTCCCGCGACCGCCGGAGCGCATCCCGCTGCGCGGCGTGCGGCGGGCCGTGGCGGAGAAGATGAGCCGCAGCCGCACCGAGATCCCCGACGCCACGACCTGGGTGGACGTGGACGCCACCGACCTGGTCGCGGCCAGGGACGCGCTCCGCCGCACCCGCCCCCAGCTCGGCATCGGCCTGCTCGCCCTGCTCGCCCGCATCTGCGTGGACGGCCTGCGCCGCTTCCCCGAGCTGAACTCGACGGTGGACGGCGACCGCTCGGAGATCGTCAGGTACGGCCACGTCAACCTCGGCTTCGCCGCCCAGACCGACCGCGGCCTCGTCGTCCCGGTGGTCCGCGACGCCCACCTCATGACCACCGCCCAGCTCGCCGCCGAGCTGACCCGGCTCACCGGCCTGGCCAGAGAGGGCAAGCTGCCTCCGGAGTCGCTGACGGGCGGCACGTTCACGCTCAACAACTACGGCGTCTTCGGCGTGGACGGTTCCACCCCGATCATCAACCACCCGGAGGCGGCGCTGCTGGGCGTCGGCCGGGTGATCGACCGCCCGTGGGTGCACGGGGGCGTCGTCACCGCCCGCAAGATCGCCCAGCTCTCCCTGACGTTCGACCACCGGGTCTGCGACGGGGGAGCGGCGGGCGGCTTCCTGCGGCACGTCGCCGACTGCGTGGAGAACCCGGCCATCCTGCTCGCCGACACCTGACCCCCGCCGGCCCCGGGGGTCAGCGCCGTACGTGCTCGCGGACCGCCAGGCCGGCCGCCAGCACGTACGGGCCGAGCAGCAGGGCGACGCACAGCAGCGCGTACCAGAAAGCGGGGTCGAGCGGCCCGAGCACGAACCGGCCGGCCGCCCACCCCAGCACGCTCACCACCACCGGCAGGACGAAGACCACGAACCAGGCCAGCACCACGGCGAACCCCGCCAGCCACACCCACCGGAACCACCGCCCCACCCTGAGATCGGCGGGCGAGGCCCGGCCCACCTCGGCCGCCTGCGCCCGGGTGAGCCGGCCGAACGCGTGCCGCAGCAGCAACATCTTGATCCGCCACAGCCGGTCTGGACGGCCCGCGCCCGCGACCAGGTGGCCCGCTCCCGCGCCGCTCGGCCGGGATTAGCCGGGCGGCTCGCTCAGGGCCAGGTCGAGGGCGGTCTCCACGTGGATGCGGGTGGAGTCGAACACCGGGACGGGGCTGTCGTCCTGGCCCACCAGCAGGGTGATCTCGGTGCAGCCGAGGATGACGCCCTCCGCGCCGCGCCCGGCGAGGCCCGCGATGATCTCCCGGTACGCCTCCCGTGAGGCGGGCTCCACCCGGCCCAGGGTCAGCTCCTGGTAGATGACGTCGTGGACGAGGGTGCGGGCGGGCTCGTCCGGCACCAGGACGTCGATGCCCTGATCGCGCATCCGCGCGCGGTAGAAGTCCATCTCCATGGTGAAGCGGGTGCCGAGCAGGCCGACCCTGGTGAGACCGGCCGCTGCGACGCGGCGGGCGGTGGCGTCCACGAGGTGCAGGAACGGTACGCCGACAGCGCCTTCGACGGCGTCCGCCACCTGGTGCATGGTGTTGGTGCACAGCAGCACCAGGTCGGCGCCCGCCGACTCCAGGCTCTTGGCCGCGCCCGCCAGCCGCTCGCCCGCGCGGTCCCACGCGCCCTCGCGCTGCATCGCCTCGATCTCGGCGAAGTCGACGGTCAGCATCACGCTCTTCGCGCAGTGGTGACCGCCGAGGCGGCGGCGGGTCTCCTCGTTCAGGATCTTGTAGTACTCGGCGGAGGACTCCCAGCTCATGCCGCCGATCAGGCCGATGGTTCGCATCACGCGTCCCACCTTGCCGCGTGCTCCTGCTCTTAGGAAGGCTTGAACTTCTTGGCGCTGACCCAAGTAATACTTAAGGCATGGACGCGAACCGGTTGCTCATCTTCCGGGAGATCGCCCGTACCGGGTCGATCGCGGGCGCCGCCAGGGCGCTCGGGTGGACGCAGCCGGCCGTCAGCCAGCACCTGCGCCACCTCGAACGACAGGCGGGGGCGCCGCTCGTGCTGCGCCGCCCGCGCGGCGTGCAGCTCACCGAGGCGGGCAGGGCGCTGCTGCGCCACGCCGACGCGATCGCCGCCCGGCTGCAGGCGGCCGAGGAGGACCTCGACGCGCTGGGCCAGCGGCGGGCCGGCACGGTGCGGCTGGCGGTGTTCCCTTCCGCGGGGGCGACGATCGTGCCCGACGCCATCAGCCTGCTCGGCCGCCGCCACGCCGGCATCGACGTACGGCTGCGCGAGGCCGAGCCACCCCAGGCGCTCGCCCTCCTGGGAGCCGGCGAGGTGGACGTCGCCGTCACCTTCACCCACACCGCCGAGCCGATCGCAGGGGAGCAGGGTGCGGGGCCCGGGTTGGTGCGGGTGGTGGTCGGGGGTGATCCCGTGCGGCTCGTGCTGCCTGACGATCATCCCCATGCGGGCCCGCCCGGGGAAATGGTCGACCTGAAAGTGCTGGCAGGGGAGAAGTGGATCGCCGGGTGCGAGCGGTGCGCCGCGAACCTGCGCGAGGCGTGCGGCGCGGCCGGGTTCGCGCCGGACGTGCGGCACGGCACCGACGACTACGTGGCGGCCCAGGCGCTGATCGCCCGCGGCCTGGCCGTCGGGCTGCTGCCCCAGCTCGCCCTGGACGCCGCGCTCCACCCCGGCGTCGCCGTACGCCCGGCGCTCCAGCTCCGCCCGCGCACCCTGCACCTGACCTACCACCGGGAGGCCGGCCAGATCCCGGCGGTCGCCGGCGCCCTGCGGGCCCTGCTCGACACCACGGCCGACCGGCGAACCGCCTGACTGCAGCCGCCTGACTGCAGCCGCCTGATCTCAGCCGCCTGACCTCAGCTGCCGGCCTCGCCCAGCGAGTCCTCGGGCAGCGCGGGATCACCGCTGTCGTTCAGCGGATCGTCCCCCTGGTCGGTCGGCGTGTCGTCGGGCTGACCCGGACAGGCCGGGTCGTCCGCGCAGGCCGGGTCGGTGGGGGAGTCGTCGATGCCGTCGTCCGCGTCGTCCTGGACCCCGTCGTCCACGGAGTCGTCCACGGAGTCGTTCACGCCGTCGTTAACGCCGTCGTCAGGACCGTCCTTGGGCTCGTCCGACGGGTCCTTCGTCGGCTTGGGGTCGGGCGCGGTCACCAGGTCGTGCTCCTGCCCGGAGAAGGAGGGCGGCGGGAACTGCTCGACCGGCTTGCCGGTCATCGCCACCGCCATGAAGTCCCGCCAGACCCTGGTGGGCGTGCCGGCCCCCTCGATGCTGCCCAGCGAGACCTCGCGCTGCAGCACGTACCCGTTGGGATCCCGCAGGACCTTCCCGGTCTTCGGGTTCGTCTGCGGCACCTCCTTGTACATCCCGACCGCCGTGGACAGTTGCGGGGTGTAGCCGACGAACCACGCCTCCTTGTTCTCGTTGTTGGTGCCGGTCTTGCCGGCGATCGGCCGGCCGCCGGGCAGCGCGGTGCCCCTGGCCGTGCCCGACCTGACGACCTGCTGCATCGCGTACGTCGCGTCGGCCGCGCTCTCCGGGCTGATGACCGGCTTGGGCGGGTCGATCTCCTTCATCACGGTCTTCCCGTCGGCCGTCTTGACCGCGACGACCACGTGCGCGTCGTGGTGCACGCCGCCGTTGGCGAAGATGCCGTACCCCGTCGCCTGCTGTACGGGGGTGACCAGGCCCGCGCCGATGGACATGCCGTACGCGTGGGTCTTGATCGCCTCTTCGAGGTTCTTCTCGCTGATTCCGGCGTCCTCGGCGATCTTCGCGACCTGCTCGAGCCCCACCTCCTGCGCCATGGTGGCGAACGCGGTGTTCACCGACTGTGCGGTGGCCTGGTCGATGGTCACGGCCGCGCCGAGGTCGTGGGAGTTGCGGATCGGCTTGGTGCCGGGCAGCGAGACGGGGCCCTTGCCGGAGACGCGGCTCCTGAGGCTGTAGCCCCGCTCCAGCCAGGCGGCCAGCACGTACGGCTTGAACGCCGACGCCGCCTGCTTGTAGGCGTCGAAGGCGTTGTTGGTGAAGCTCTTGAGGTAGTCGTGGCCGCTGTAGAAGGCGATCACCCGGCCGTTGCGCGGATCGACGGCGGCCATGTTCGCGCGGATGTGCTTGTCACCGAGCGCGCGCAGGTTGCTCTCCACCGCCTTCTTCGCGGCCAGCATGAGCTTCCTGTCGAACGTCGTCGTCACCCGGTAGCCGCTGATGCTCAGCGCCTTCTTGTCGATGCCCCGCGAGGCCAGCTCCCGCTGGACGATGTCGACCATGTAGCCCTTGATGCCCTTGAAGGTCTCCACCTTCTGCTGCCGGGCCAGCTTGGGGAACTTCGCCGTCCTGGGCAGGTCGCCGTACCGCGCGGGGTCGACCTCCGCCATGCCGCCGATGGTGTACGTGAACCGCTCCCGCGTCAGCGCCCAGTTCTTCTCCTGCTCGGCCTTGTCGAAGCGGTCCGGCTGCTGGGTGCGCCCGGCCAGGTAGGCGGCCTCGGCGGGGGTCAGCTCGTCGACGTCCTTGTCGAAGAACGCCTGGGCGGCGGCCTGGATGCCGTTCGCGCCCCGCCCGATGTAGATGGTGTTGAGGTAGTTGGCGAGGATCTCGTCCTTCGACATCTCCTGGTTGGCGCGGATCGAGACGAAGATCTCCTTGACCTTCCGCTGCACGGTCCGCTCCTGGCTGAGGCCGTCGTAGTAGCCGCGCGCCATCTCCTGCGTGATCGTCGAGCCGCCCTGCACCTGCTGGCCGGTGAGCGTGCTGTACGCCGCGCGCATGATGCCCGAGATCGAGAAGCCGGGGTCGGTGCGGAACGACCGGTTCTCGGCGGCGATGAAGGCGTCCTGGACGTGCCGGGGGATCTTCGAGATGGGGACGATCTCGCGCTTGGTGCCGAGCCTGGCCAGCTCGGTCTTGCCGTCCCGGTAGTAGAGGATGCTGCCCTGCTCGGTGGCGTGATCCTGCGTGTCGGTCGGCAGCGGCGTGTTCGCGTACGCCACCATGATCATCCCGAACAGGCCGGTCACCAGGACCATGACGCCGAGCACCACGGCCTTCCATCCGGGCACGAACCGCCGCCACCCGCTCCGCCGCCCCCCGCCACCGTCACCGGCACCGCCACCGGCACCGTCGCCGCCACCCTGCCGCGGCTCCTCGCCGGCCGCGTCCGCCCGGCTCGGGGTGTTCGCACCGGACACGGACGTAGGAGGGGCGGACGGGCGGCGACTGGACGGGCGCCGCCGCCTGCTCTGACGCGCCGCGGGCCGGGGCCGCTCCTGGGCGTCGTCCGGCCGTCCGGACGGCTCCGGTTCGTAGCTGTCGTAACTCACAGGTCCCTATTCACTCATCCAGCGACAAGATCCGCAGGAGAAATGCGACATTTTGCCTAACCCCTAACGGTTAGCCAAGGAATAGCGGTCACCCCTCCAGGTGTCAACTCACCCGAACGGAGGATGCCGGGTGACGTGACGGGCGATGCCGCCGCGAGCGGGGCGGCGGGAGCCTTGAGGCATGGAAGCCATCGAGGTCAAGGACCTGCGCAAGGTGTACGGGAGCACCCCGGCCGTGGACGGCGTGACGTTCACGGTGCACGCCGGTGAGATCTTCGGGATCGCCGGCCACAACGGGGCGGGCAAGACGACCACCGTCGAATGCCTCATCGGCCTGCGGAGGCCCGACGGTGGCAGCGTGCGGGTGCTGGGGGAGGACCCGTCGCGCCGCCGCCGCGCCGTGGCGCAGCGGATCGGCGTGCAGCTTCAGGAGGGCGCGCTGCCGGAGCGGATGAAGGTCGCCGAGGCGCTGCGGGCGTACGCCGCCTTCTACCGCGCCCCCGCCGACTGGCGGCAGGTGATGGAGCGCTGGGGGCTGGGCCCGCTGGCGCGCCAGGCGTACGGCGACCTGTCGGGCGGCCGGAAGCAGCGGCTCATGCTGGCCCTCGCCCTGGTCGGCGACCCCGAGGTGGTGGTGCTCGACGAGCTGACGACCGGCCTCGACCCGGTGGCCAGGCGGGAGACCTGGCGGCTGGTGAACGACCTGCGGGCGTCCGGCACCACGGTGGTGCTGGTCAGCCACTACTTCGACGAGGCCGAGGCGCTGTGCGACCGCCTCGCGATCCTCGCGCGCGGCCGCGTCCAGGCGTCCGGCACCCCTGAGGAGATCATGGCGGCCACCGGCACGGGGTCGCTGGAAGAGGCGTACTTCGCGCTGGAAGGAGCGGACCGATGAGAGCGTTCGGCGCACTGGTCACGACGGAGCTGCGGCTGCTGCTGCGCGACCCCGCCTCGGTGTTCTTCATGATGGCCTTCCCGCTGATGCTGCTGGTGCTCAAGCGCGGCGACAGCGGTGCGGTGCCCGGCTACGTCGCGATGATCGCGGCCATCGGCGGCATGGGGGCGCTGCCGGGGGTGGTGGCCTCCTACCGGGAGCGCAAGGTGCTCAAGCGGCTGGCCACCACGCCGGTCTCGCCGCTGCTGCTGCTCGGAGCGCAGCTCGTGGCCCAGGTGACGGCCGCGCTCGCCGGGTCGGCGCTGCTCATCGTCACCGCGATCACCGCGTTCGGGGCGGCGGCGCCGCGCAGCGTGCCGCTGCTGGCGCTGGCGTTCGTGCTCTGCTCGGTGACGGTGTGCGCGCTCGGCTTCGTGATCGCCGCCGTCGTCGGCAACGCCAGGGGCGCGAACCTGGTCGGCATGCTGGTGATGTTCCCGATGATCTTCCTGGCGGGCGCGGCGGTGCCGCGCAGGGCGCTGCCCGGCTCGCTGCGGCAGATCGGCGACCTCCTGCCGCTGACCCCCGGCGTGGACGCGCTCACCAGCGCCTGGTCCGGCACCGCCGCGCTCTTCCCGATGATGATCCTGGCCGGGATAATCGTCGCGGGCACGGCTGCGGCCGCGGCGCTGTTCCGATGGGAGTGACGAGGTGAACGTCTGGGAGGCGCGCTGGCTGCGCGCCTTCCACGCGCTGTTCTACGCCTGCCTGTCGCTCGGCCTGGTGCTGTCGTTAGGGGCCGGCTCCGCCCCGGGCCCGCTGCCGCCGGCGCTGCTCGCCGCGCTGGCCGGCTGGCACTGGTTCTTCGTCGGGCGCAGGCCCGAGCGGCTGGGCCGGCTCAACCCCATGGCGCTGCACGTCGCGGTGCTCTGCGGGCTGTACGTCGCGCTGGTGACGGCCGACCGCTCGTTCGACGTGGTGATCTTCGGGCTGATGCCGCAGCCGTACCTGATGCTGCCCTCGCCCTGGTCCTACGCGGGGGCGGTGGCGACCATCCTGTGCACGTTCGCCGCCAGGGGCTACCTCGACGACCCCGGCGCCCTGTGGCAGCTCGCCGGCAGCTCGGGCCTGGTGGTGGCGATCGGGCTGTTCGTCGCGTACGTCTCCCGTCAGAGCGCCCAGAACCGCACGGTCGGCGTCCTGGAGGAGCGGGCCAGGCTGGCCAGGGAGATTCACGACACCATCGCCCAGGGCCTGAGCGGCATCATCACCCAGCTGGAGGCCGCCGAGCAGGCCATCGAGGACACGCCCGACCTGCCGGCCGTACGCCGCAGGATCGCCCTCGCCAAGGACCTCGCGCGGGACAACCTGCGCGAGGCCCGCCGCTCGGTCGACGCGCTGCGCCCAGGCCCGCTCCAGGACGCCTCGCTGGAGGCGGCGCTGGCGGAGGTCGCCGCGCGGTGGTCGCACGCCCACGGCACGACCGCCGGCGTGGCCGTCGAGGGCACGCCCAGGCCGCTGCCGCCCGAGGTGACCGCCACCGTGCTGCGCACCGCGCAGGAAGGGCTGGCCAACGCCGCCAAGCACGCCCGCGCCGGCCGCGTGGCGATCACGCTGACCTACATGGACGACGAGGTGACGCTGGACGTGTACGACGACGGCGCCGGCTTCGACCCCGGAGCAGGCACGCGGGGCTACGGCCTGGCCGCCATGCGCGAGCGGGCCGACGGCGTGGGCGGCACGCTGACGGTCGAGTCGGCCCCGGGAGAAGGGACGGCCCTGTGCCTGCGCATCCCCTCAAACTGATGATCGTGGACGACCACCCGGTGGTCCGCGACGGCCTGCGCGGCATGTTCGACGGCATCGGCGACATCGACGTGGTGGCCGAGGCGGGTGACGGGTTCGAGGCGCTCGCCATGGCCAGGCGGGCCCGGCCGGACATCGTGCTGATGGACCTGCGCATGCCCGGCCTCGACGGCCTCGGCGCGATCCAGCGGCTGCGCGCCGACCATCCGGAGATCAAGGTGATCGTGCTGACCACGTACGACACCGACGCCGACGTGGCACGGGCCATGGCCGCGGGCGTGGCCGGCTACCTGCTGAAGGACACGCCCAGGGACGAGCTGCACCGCGCCGTGCGGGCCGCGGCGGCGGGCGGCGCCGTGCTCGCCCCCTCGGTCGCCTCCGCCCTCATCGGCCGCCCGCCCGCGCAGGACCCGAGCCCGCGCGAGCTGGAGGTGCTGCGCCTGGTCGCGCGGGGCGCGGCCAACAAGGAGATCGCGCGGACCCTGCTGATCAGCGAGACGACCGTGAAGACGCACCTCAAGCACGTCTTCGCCAAGCTCGGCGTGGACACCAGGGCCGCCGCCGTGGTCGTGGCCCTGGAACGCGGCCTGATCGGGCCCCCGCGCTAGCGTGGAGGTGTGCTCCTCGGGGGAGGCGTCACGATGACGAACCGCGTCCGCACGCTCGGCCACTCCAACCGCACCTTCGACGAGGTGCTGGAGATGCTGCGCGCCCACGACGTCACCTGCCTGGTGGACGTCCGGTCATACCCGTCGTCGCGCAAGTTCCCGCAGTGGAATCAGCCGGCCATCAGCGCCGCGCTGCCCCCGGACATCGGCTACCGGTGGATCCGCGAGCTGGGCGGGCGGCGGCACACGCCGCAGGACGTCCCGAGCCCCAACGGAGCGTGGGAGGTCAAGGCGTTTCGCGACTACGCCGACCACATGGCCACCCCCGAGTTCCGGCGCGGCCTGGACGAGCTGCTCCGGCTCGCCGAGCACGAACGACCGGCGATCATGTGCAGCGAGGCCGTGCCCTGGCGGTGCCACCGCCGGCTGATCACCGACGCGCTGATCGTGGCCGGCGTCGAGGTCGTGCACCTCATGTCGGCCACGTCGGTGCGACCCGCGCAGCTCAACGAGCACGCGCGGGTCCGCAACGGGCTGCTGACGTACCCGCCGCCCGGCGATCAGGGCACCAGCGCCGCCAGCGGCACGTGATGCTGGCCCGCGTGGACGTCGCGATCCAGCGGGCCGCCCTGCGGGGTCGGGCGGGGGAAGGAGATCTTCACCACGTTCAGCGCCGGGATGCGGAAGATCCGCACGTCGGCCGGGACGAGGGCGTAGAGGCGGGCGATGACCTCCTCGTTGATGAAGCCCTCGTCGGCGACGATCGCGTAGCCCTCCGCGTCGCGCATGAACAGCTCCATCGTCACCCAGAACGGGCCCGCGTTCTTCGAGCGCACCTCCAGGGCGAGGTCGCCCAGCGTGGGCCTGCGGTCGTCGGTCATCGGGAGACCCCCTCGGGCAGCTCGATGCGGAACATCTCGGTCGGATCGTCCACGGCCACCACGTGGTTGAGCACGAACGCGTACGCGGGGCCGCGCTCGGTCTCGGCCGGCGATGTGGGGAAGGCCAGGCTCGGCAGGTAGTCCATGCCGGGCGTCGGCAGGTGCAGCATCAGCGGGTTCGCCACCTTGGCGACGGCCGTGGCCGTCGCCTGGTCGGGCGCGTTGACCAGCAGCATCACCCCGACCTCGCGGGGCGGCGCGGACGAGGGGTCGAGGTCGCCGAGCACGGCGTTGTAGCCGTAGGGGCGGATGTCCACGACGTAGGCGCCGGGGTCGAGGCCGAGCGTCTGGCGTACGCGGGCGGTGAGCACTTCGTGCAGCAGCGCCAGCCAGGCGTCGATGTCGCCGAGGATGAGCGGGTCGCGGATCGCGGTGAACGACATGGTCTCGTAGCCGGTGACGCGGGCCCCTTCGAGCTTGATCGTGTGCGGGGCGGGCTCGAAGCGCGACCCCTCCACGCGCACCCGGCGCTCGTCCAGGGCCGTGTACGCGGCCTCGTCCACCACCAGCGTGCCCGCGGGTTCCCGCATCCGGTACGGGTCCACGGTCTCGTACAGCATGTGCGCCGCCACCGATGTCGGCGTGCACGCCACGGCCGGGTCCAGCGGCTCGATCGTGAAGCCGCCGTGATCGACGGTGGCGAGCACCCCGCCGGAGCGCGGGTTCGTCGTGCACTGCCCGCCGCACTCCACGATCTTGGCCGCGTGCCAGGCCGGGCCCGCCGGCAGGCCCTTCATCAGCGGGTACGCCGCCGCGAGCGCGGTGTCGGTGGCCCGCCCGGCGAGCACGACGTCCGCCCCCGCCTCCAGGGCCGCCACGATGGGCTCGTGCCCCATCATGCCGACGATGTGGGTGCAGTCGTCGAGCGTGGCGGCGTCCAGGTCGCCCATGGGCGGCAGCGGGTGGACGCGCCCCTCGTTGAGCCGCTCCTTCAGCGCGTCGGCCCGCTGCTCGCTGTAGACGCGGGCCACCTTCAGGCTCAGGCCCTCCTCGCGCAGGATCGTCCCGGCGATGCCGGCGACCCAGTCCACGCCGGAGTCGGTGCCGCTGGTGCCGCACGAGCCGACGATCAGCGGGATGCCCGCGCCGGCCGCGGCGCGCAGCAGGATCCGCAGGTCGCGGGCGACGGCCGCGGCGGTCGTCTTCGGCGTGCCCGAGCCCAGGTAATAGGGGCCCGAGTCGGTGGAGCCGGCGTCGAGGGCGATCACGTCGGCCCCGAGCTCGATCCCGCGGTCGATGGACTCCGGCGGGAATCCCGCCCCCAGCATTCCGCTGGGCGCCAGGACCCTGACCGCCTCGGTACTCGTCATGATGTCCTTTCGGTAAGCACATGGGCGTTGAGTGAGGAACGGGGGTGTCCGCGCAGCGCGGCCACGAGTTCGCGGGCGCCGTCGACGCCCGCGGCCCTGCGTGCCTCGGCGGTCTGTCCCGCCAGGTGGGAGTAGACGGTGATGCCGGGCACGCCGCGCAGCGGGCTACCGGGCGGGAGCGGCTCGGTCTCGGCGACGTCGAGCGCCGCCCCGGCGAGCCGGCCCGCGCGCACGGCGGCGGCCAGGGCCGCCTCGTCCACGATGGCGCCGCGGGCGGTGTTGATCAGGTGCGCGGTGGGCTTCATCAGGGCGAGCGCGGCGGCGTCGATCAGGTGCCTGGTGGCCGGCGTGAGCGCGGTGTGCACGGACAGGAAGTCCGACTCGGCCAGCAGCTCGGGCAGGGCCACGAAGCGTACGGAGGGGTCGAGGTCGTCCTCGACGCCGGTCGTGCAGAGCACGCTCATCCCGAAGGCCCGCGCGAGCGGCGCCACGGCCCTGGCCGCCGCGCCGTAGCCGAGCAGGCCGAGCGTCTTGCCGCGCAGCTCGTGACCGTCCTCGCGGGGCCAGCGGCCCTCCTGGACGCCGGTCGCCACCGGCACCAGCCGGCGCGCCTGGGCCAGCAGCAGGCCCATCGTGTACTCGGCGACCGCGTTCGCGTTGACGCCGGGCAGGTTGCTCACCGAGACGCCCGCGCGGGTGGCCGCCTCGACGTCCACGGAGTCGTACCCGACGCCCGTGCGGACGACCGCGCGCAGGGCGGGCGAGCGCGCGAACACCTCGGCCGTCATCGGCTCGTTGGCGATCAGCGCGCCCGCGCAGCCGGCCAGGATGACGACCAGCTCCTCCTGGCTGCGAGGGCCGCGCAGCGGGTGGTGCCGGGTGGCGTGACCGGCGGCCCGCAGGAACAGGTCCACCTCGTCACCGGGCGCCAGATAGTCGGTGGTGATCAGGATCGTGCTCATCGCGCGCCTTCCTCCAGGCCCGCCGCGCGCCGCCGCCGGTCGATGTGCACGACCAGCACGGCGGCGACGGCGGACAGGATCGCGATGTGCAGGAGCAGCAGATGCCAGCCGGTGAGGTCGACGGCCAGGCCGACGAGACCGGGCCCGGCGATGCCGCCGCTCGCCCAGCCGACCGTGTAAAGGCCGCTGTACGTGCCGAGCACGCGGCTCGACGGCGCCAGGTTCCACAGCACGACGACCGCGTTGATGGTGAACGCCGCCGCGCCGGCCGCGGCCACGCACATGGCGACCACGGTCACCGTGGGGTCGCGGAACAGGGACGCGAAGACCAGGGCCAGGGTGAAGACCGCGATCCCGGTGGCGATCACCCGCAGCCGCCCGAACCGCTCGGCGAGGAACGCGGCGGGGAAGGCGGCCGCGATGTACGCGATGCCGCTCGGCAGCGTCAGCCCGCCCGCCTCGCCGTCGGACAGCCCGAGCACCTGCACGCCGTACGGGGTGAGCAGCGAGCGCGAGGAGAACCAGGCCGAGGCGAAGACGAACACCGCGACGATCAGCAGCACCCGGCTCCGGTCGGGATCGACCAGGACGTCACGGATGATCGACCACGTCCGCACCTTGACGGCCGCCTCACCGTTCGCCGCCTTGCTCGCTTCGGCGTCCTCGGCCAGCGCCGACTGGTAGGCGGGGGAGCGGCTGTCGCGCACCCGCCAGACCAGCACGCCCGCCGCCACCAGCATGAGCGCGGCGGGGACGGCGAAGGCCAGCTTCGGATGGTCGTCCACCAGCAGCAGGCTGACCAGCGCGGCCACGATCGTGGTCAGGGCCGAGGCGGTCTTCACGGCGGCGTTGGCCCTGCTGCGGCGCTCGGGCGCGATGAAGTCCGGCATGAGCGACTCGCTGACCGGCCTGAAGCTGTTCATCACCAGCGCGTACAGGAAGATCACCAGGATCAGCCAGCCGAGCGAGGTGGCGTGCGGGATGAGCAGGAACAGCCCCGCGCCCACCGGCATCAGCACCGCGAGGTACGGGATGCGGCGGCCCCAGGAGCTGCGGGTGTTGTCGGACCTGTTGCCCATGTAGGGCTGGATGAAGACGCCGAGCAGGTTGTCCATGCCCATGAGCAGGCCGATCACGGCGGCGCTGGCGACGTGGTCGCGCAGCAGCTCGGGGACGCGGTTGTCGTAGAAGTTCCAGGTGGACTCCTGCGCGAAGACCGCTAGAGCCACATAAAAGGTGATTTTTCGGGTGCTTGTGGGACGGCCTTCGGCTCGCGTGACGCCGGCCATGACGTCCTCCTCGGGGGATGGGGGCAGGAGTCACGATGGCTTGCTATAGCAAAAATGTCAACGATGGCATTGAGCTTTGCCATAGCGGTGTTAGGGTCATCGCATGAAGGTCAACGCCACCACCGGAGCCGAGACGCGGGCCGACCACGCCTACCAGGCCCTGCGCGAGGCGATCGGCAGCGGCGCGCTGCGCCCCGGCCAGAAGGTGACCGAGCGCGGCCTGGCCGAGCGGCTCGCGGTCAGCCCCACCCCCGTGCGCGAGGCGCTGCGCCGCCTGGAGCAGGACGGCCTCATCGAGCGCACCGGCCCCCGCACGGTCGTCGTCGCCGAGATCGCCGAGCGCGCCATCGACGACCTGGCCGAGGTCGAGATCGGCCTGCGCGGCCTGGTGGCCAGGTTCGCCGCCAGGAACGCCACGCCCGAGCAGCTCGACGCCCTCGACGCGATCCTCGACGCCGCCGACGATCTCCTCATCGTCATCGTCACCCGGCACGGCAAGGGCGAGGACGTCGAGCGCCACCTGAGCGCGCTGCTCGACCGCATGCAGGAGTTCAACGACACGGTCAACGCCTGCGCCCACAACCCGGTGCTGATCAGGCTGCTGGAGCAGACCCAGGTCTTCTCCCGCTCCGAGCGACGCGCCCTTCGCCTGGAGCGCATCGCCGAGGACCACCGCTTCGGCCTCGACCGCTACGCCACCCACCGGGCGCTCGTCCGCGCCCTGCGCGAGCGCGACTCCGCGACCGCCGAGCGCCTGGTCATCGAGGACGCTCAGGGCGGGCTCGCGGCGCTGCGCACCCGGCCACGGAAGGAGCAGGCATGACCCACCGCATCGCGGTGATCCCCGGCGACGGCATCGGCACGGAGGTCGTCCCAGAAGGGCTGCGCGCGCTGGCGGCCACCGCCGCCGTCTTCGGGCTCGACCTGCGCTTCGACCACTTCGACTTCGCCAGCGCCGCCTACTGGCAGCGCCACGGCACGATGCTGCCCGACGACTGGCAGGACGTCCTCGGCTCCTACGACGCCCTCTTCTTCGGCGCCGTCGGCCGGCCCGACGTCGTGCCCGACCACGTGTCGCTGTGGGGCAGCCTGCTGCAGTTCAGGCGTACGTTCGACCAGTACGTCAATCTGCGCCCGTGCCGGCTCATGCCCGGCGTGCGCAGCCCCCTGGCCGGCCGCGAGCCCGGCGACGTCGACTTCCTCGTCGTCAGGGAGAACACCGAGGGCGAATACTCCTCGATCGGCGGCCGCATCTTCGAGGGCACCGAGCGCGAGACCGTGCTGCAGGAGACCGTGATGACCCGCGTCGGCGTCGACCGCGTCCTGCGCTACGCCTTCGGGCTCGCCGAGCGGCGGCCCGCCCGCCACCTCACCTCGGCCACCAAGAGCAACGGCATCTCGATCTCCATGCCCTATTGGGACGAGCGCGTCGAGGCGGTGGCCGCCGAGTTCCCCGAGGTCAGGCACGACAAGTGCCACATCGACGCGCTGGCCGCGAACTTCGTGCTGCACCCCGACCGCTATGACGTCGTCGTGGCCAGCAACCTCTTCGGCGACATCCTGTCCGACCTCGGCCCCGCCTGCACCGGCACCATCGGCATCGCCCCGAGCGCCAACATCAACCCCGACGGCACCCACCCGAGCCTGTTCGAGCCCGTCCACGGCTCCGCCCCCGACATCGCCGGACGCGGCATCGCCAACCCTGTCGGGCAGATCTGGTCGGCCTCGATGATGCTCGACCACCTCGGCCACCCCGACGCCGGCGCCCACCTGCTGCGCGCCATCGAGGACGTCCTCGCCGCCGGCCCCGCCGACGCGCCCCTCACCCCCGACCTCGGCGGCCACGGCACCACCGTCGAACTGGGTGAGGCCGTCGCCGCCCGCGTCAGGGAACGCCGCCCCGATACGCCATGATTTCGTCGCCACAGCAGCACGCCGCCTGGGTGCTGGAGAAAGGAGTTCCGCCATGGACGCGGACGTCATCGTCGTGGGCGCGGGCCTGTCCGGGCTGGTCGCGGCCCACGAGCTGACCAGCCGGGGACGCAAGGTGGCGCTGGTCGACCAGGAGAGCGCGGCCAACCTGGGCGGGCAGGCGTACTGGTCGTTCGGCGGGCTGTTCCTCGTCGACTCGCCGGAGCAGCGCCGGCTGCGCGTGAAGGACTCCTTCGAGCTGGCCTGGAACGACTGGCAGGGCAGCGCCCGCTTCGACCGCCTCGACGACGAGGACCTGTGGGCGGCGCGGTGGGCGCGCGCGTACGTCGAGTGGGCCGCGGGGGAGAAGCGGTCCTGGATCGACGGCCACGGCATCAGGCTGACGCCCATGGTCGGCTGGGCCGAGCGCGGCGGCCTGCGCGCCGACGGCCACGGCAACTCCGTGCCCCGCTTCCACGTGGCCTGGGGCACCGGCACCGGGGTGGTGGCGCCGTTCGTGCGCGCCGCGCAGCGGGCCGCCGACGCCGGGCTGCTCCGCTTCCACCACCGCCACCAGGTGGACGAGCTGATCGTCCAGGACGGCGTCGTCATCGGGGTGCGCGGCAGCATCCTGGCCGACGACTCCGCGCCGCGCGGGGTCGCCTCCAACCGCGACGTCACCGGCGCCTTCGAGCTGACCGCGCAGGCCGTCATCGTCGCCGGCGGCGGCATCGGGGCCAACCTCGACCTCGTCCGCCAGTCGTGGCCGCAGCGGCTCGGCGCGCCGCCGCAGAGCATGATCACGGGCGTTCCGGCGTACGTGGACGGGCGCATGCTCGCCATCACCGCCGACGCCGGCGCCCGCATGGTCAACCGCGACCGCATGTGGCACTACACCGAAGGCGTCCAGAACTGGGACCCCATCTGGCCCGGCCACGGCATCCGCATCCTGCCGGGGCCGTCGTCGTTGTGGTTCGACGCGCTCGGCCGCCGCCTGCCCGACCCCTGCCTGCCCGGCTACGACACGCTCGCGACCCTGCGCTACTTGCGCACCACGCCCGACATCGCCGCGTACGACCACTCCTGGTTCATCCTCACCCAGCGGATGATCGAGAAGGAGTTCGCGCTGTCCGGCTCCGAGCAGAACCCCGACATCACCAACGGCGACCGCAAGGCGGTGCTGCGCAGCCGGGTCTTCGGCAAGGGCGCGCCCGCGCCGGTCGAGGCGTTCAAGCGGCACGGCGCCGACTTCGTCGTGGCCGCCACCCTCGAAGAGCTCGTCGCCAAGATGAACGACCTGACCGACAAGCCGCTGCTCGACGCCGCCGAGTTGCGCCGCCAGATCGAGGCCCGCGACCTGCAGATCGCCAACCCCTACAGCAAGGACGTGCAGGTGCAGGGCATCCACAACTCGCGGCGCTTCCTCGGGGACCGGCTCACCCGCACCGCCGTGCCGCACCGCGTGCTCGACCCCGCGGCCGGGCCGCTCATCGGCGTCAAGCTGCACATCCTGACCCGCAAGACGCTCGGCGGCATCCAGACCGACCTCGACTCCCGCGCGCTCGCCGCCGACGGCTCACCCGTCCCCGGCCTGTACGCGGTGGGCGAGGCGGCCGGGTTCGGCGGGGGCGGCGTCCACGGCTACAGCGCCCTGGAGGGCACCTTCCTCGGCGGCTGCCTCTTCTCCGGCCGCCGGGCCGGCCGCGCCGCCGCCGACGCGACCGCCTGACACCCTGATCAGGGGCCGCGGCGCCGACGCGGCCCCTTGCGCAGGTCGGCGGGTCGGTCTTCCGAGGCATCCTGCCGAGTCGGCGGGCTCGGGCTGTGAGGGCCTTGCGTCCGGCGACGACGATCGTTTGCGTTTCCATGAAGTTGCGATATTTCGCGATTTCGCGGGTTCTGGTCGGCTGGCGATAAGGGATGCTTGGCCGCCTTTCCTGGCGTGTCCCGGTTGGGAACCGGCGTCCGATGGTTACCGTGTTGCTTCGGCTCATAACTCTGCGTGATGGGGTCAGCTCCTCCCGAAGACATCCGAACGGCGACAAGGAGCTGTGTGCATGGACACGGTGACGGCGCGGACCGGCCACGTGAAGGAGCTGGTCGACCGGCACTTGGAGCGCCTGCTCGAACGGCAGCTCGGCCGGCTCGCCTTCCTGGGCGAGGAGGAGGCCGGCCTGATACGCGAGCACCTCGTCGCCTTCGTGCTCGGGGGCGGCAAGCGGCTGCGTCCCGAGTTCGTCTACTGGGGCTACCTGGCCGGGGGCGGGGAGCGTCCCGAGGACGTGCTGCCCGCGGCGTGCGCCGTGGAGCTCGTGCACGCGGCGGCGCTGCTGCTCGACGACATGATGGACGAAGCAGGCACCCGGCGTGGCCGCCCTGCCGCCCACGTCGCCCTGGCCGGCCTGCACCGCGAGAGGGGGCGTCGGGGCGACCCTGACCGCTTCGGCGAGTCGGCGGCGACGCTGCTCGCCCTGCTCGCGCTGACGTGGGCCGACGCGGCGCTCCTGGAGTCGGGACCGCACCTGCCCGCCGCCCTCGACCACCTCACCAGGCTCCGCGTGGAAGCGATCGGCGGCCAGTACCTCGACCTCACCCGAACCTCGGGCGCCCGTCTCGCGGACACCCCCGCCTCCGGGCCCCGCGCCGACCGCGAGGCGCGCGGTGCGGACACCCCTGCCTCCGGGGCCCGCGCCGGCCGTGCGGCGCCCGGGGAGAGCGGGCCCGATGGCGGCGAGGAGCCGCAGGCGCGGCTCATCTCGCTGTACAAGTCGGGCAAGTACACCGTCGAGCGGCCGCTGCTGCTCGGGCATGCGGTCGCGGGCGGGTGCGCGCCGACGCGCCGGCTGCTCAGCGCGTACGCGCTGCCACTGGGTGAGGCGTTCCAGCTCAGGGACGACGTCAACGGCGTGTTCGGCGACCCCGCCGAGACCGGCAAGCCCGCCGGGGCCGACCTGCTCCAGGGCAAGGCGACGTACCTGCTGGCCGAGGCGCGCAGGCGCACCGGCGGCGCGGACGCGCTCGCCGACATCAAGGACGCGGATGGGGTGGCGGCGGCCCGCCGGCTGATCGTCGAGTGCGGCGCCCTGGACGCGGCGGAGCGGCGCATCGCCGGCCTCGCCGCCGAGGCGGTCGCGGCACTCGCCCACCCGCCCGGTCTCCCCCCGGAGGTCAGGAAGGCCCTGACCGAGCTGGCTGCCACCACGACGGCGACCGCGGAGGCCACCGCAACGGTGACCGGGCCGGCGACGACCGAGTCGGCGGCCACCGCGACGCGGCAGGAAGGGCACGGTCGATGAGCGGGGTCGTGGTCATCGGGGGCGGGCTCGGCGGGCTCGCGGCGGCGGTGCGGCTGGCGGCGGCCGGGCGGCAGGTCACCCTGGTCGAGGCCACCGCCGAGCCCGGCGGATGCTGCGGCGTCGCCAGGGTCGGGCCGTACCGGTTCGACGCGGGGCCGTCCGTGCTGACCATGCCGGACGTGCTCGCCGACGTCTTCGGCGCGGCCGGCGAGGAACTGCGCGACTGGGTGCCGCTGCGCCGCCTCGACCCGGCGTACCGGATGGTGTTCGAGGACGGGTCGCGGCTGGACGTGCGGGCGGCGCCGGAGGCGATGACCGAGCAGGTCCGTACGCTGTGCGGCCCCGCCGAGGCGGCCCGCTACGCCCGCTACCGGCGGCTGCTCGGCGAGCTGTTCAGGGTGGAGTGGCCGGCGTTCATCGACGCCGACATGACCAGGCTGCGCGCCCTCGCCAGGCCGGCCGCGCTGCTGCGGCTGGCCGCGCTGGGCGGGTTCCGGCGGCTGGACCGCCTGGCTGCCCGCCACCTCACCGACCCGCGGCTGATCATGGCCCACACCTTCCAGTCCCTGTACGTCGGCCTGTCACCCCAGCGCGCCCTCGGCATCTACGCCGTCATCGCCCACATGGACACGATCGGCGGCGTCTACTTCCCCGAGCGCGGCGGCATGCACGCCATCCCGCTCGCCCTGGCGTCCCTGCTGGAGAAGCTGGGCGCGACCACCCGGTACGGCGTCCGCGCCCAGGAGGTGCTGACCGACGGCGACGGCGTCACCGGCGTGCTGCTGGAGGACGGCGAGCGGCTGCCCGCCCGCCACGTGGTGGTGGCCTGCGACCGGCTGGCGGCCCGCCGGATGCTGCCCGCCCTGGCGGGCGACTGGCGGCTGCGCCGGCCCCGCCACTCGCCGAGTTGCCTGGTGCTGCACGCCGGCCTCGGCCGCGTCCTGCCCGACCAGGCGCACCACACGCTGCACTTCGGGCGGGCCTGGCGGCAGACGTTCACGGCGCTGGAGGAGGGCCGGCCGCAGCCGGACCCGAGCCTGCTGGTCACCTGCCCGCGCCCCGACGGCGAGGCGGCGCCGCCCGGCCACGCCACGCTCAGCGTCCTCGAACCCGCGCCCAACCTGCGCCGCACCGACTGGCGGAGGCTGCGCCCCCGGCTGGAGGGGCGGCTGCTCGAACGCCTGGCCCAGCTCGGCTACGGCGACCTCGCGGACGCGCCGAGGCTGGTGCTCGACCCGCCCGCCTGGGCCGCTCGGGGGCACAGCGCCGGCACCCCGTTCGCGCTGGACCACCGCGTCACTCAGACCGCCTGGCTGCGCCCGTCGGCCGTGGCCCGCCGGGTGCCCGGGCTGCATTTCGCCGGCATGTACACCGCGCCGGGGGTCGGCGTGCCGCCGGTGCTGATCTCGGGGCGGCTCGCCGCCGCACGCATCCTGGAGGAGCACCGGTGACGCTCACCGCCGGTTACGAGCGCTGCCGCCGGCTGCACGCCCGCTACGGCCGCTCCTACTACCTGGCCACCCGGCTGCTGCCGCAGTGGAAGCGGCGGCACGTGCACGCCCTGTACGGCTTCGCCCGGTACGCCGACGAGATCGTGGACTCGTTCACGATGACCGACGACCGCGCCCGCGCGCTCGACCGGCTGACCGCCCGGGTGGAGGCGGGGCTGGCCGGAGACGGGCCCGCCGACGACCCGGTGCTGCCGGCGTTCCTGCACACCGTGCGCTCGTTCGGCATCTGCCATGACGACGTCGCCGTCTTCCTCGCCTCCATGCGCGCCGACCTGTCCGTCACCCAGTACGCCACCTACGACGACCTGCTCGGCTACATGGCGGGCTCGGCCGCCGCGATCGGCACGATGATGCTGCCCGTGCTGGAGCCGGAGCCGGGCCGCGCCGAGGCGGCCCGCGAGCCGGCCCGCCAGCTCGGCCTGGCCTTCCAGCTCACGAACTTCCTGCGCGACGTCCGCGAGGATCACGCTCGTGGCCGCGTCTACCTGCCGATGGCCGACCTGGACAAGTTCGGCGTCCACCCGGGCGCGCTGGGCGCCCGCCGCGCCGGACCCGCCGTCCGCGAGCTGCTCGCCTACGAGGCGGAGCGCGCCCGCGACCACTACCGCGCCGCCGCCCCAGGGATCGGCCTGCTCACGGCGTCGTCACGGCCGTGCGTGCGGGCCGCCTTCGAGCTCTACGGCGGCATCCTGGACGAGATCGAGCGGCGATCCTACGAGGTGATGGCGGTCCGCGTCCGCGTTCCCCGCCACCGCAAGGCCGCGATCTTCGCCCGCCACCTCCTGGCCTCCGCAGAGGCCGCCCGCGCCGAACGCCGCGTCCAGGTGACGCTCCCATGAACTCGCCGGTGGTGCTCGACGCGATGGGCGGCGATCACGGGCCCGTCGCCACGGTCGACGGGGCTCTGCTGGCGTGGCGCGAGCACGGGGTGCCGGTCGTGCTGGTCGGGGCGAGCGACGTCATCGACGCGGAGCTGCGCAAACACCGGGCGCTCGGCGAGCTGCCGGTCGCGCACGCCGACGAGGCGGTGCCGATGGCCGAGCGCGGGGCAGGGGCCGCCGCGCTGACCCGGTCGAGCCTCGCCGTGGGCTGCGCGCTGGCCGGACGGGGCGAGGGCGGCGCTTTCGTGACGGCGGGGTCCACCGGGGCGGCCGTCTCCTGCGCGGTACGCGGGATCGGCCGCGCCCCCGGCGTGCTGCGGCCCGCGCTCGCCGTGGTGCTGCCCGCGCTGCGCGGTGGCGGGAGCGTGCTGGTGGACGCGGGCGCGACCGCCGACCCGAGCCCGGCGATGGTGGCCCAGTTCGCCATGCTGGGCGCGGGATACGCGCGGGCCGTGCTCGGACGTCCCGATCCGCTGGTGGGGCTGCTGTCGATCGGCGCGGAGCCGGGCAAGGGCAACCGGCTGACCCGCCGCGCCGAGGAGCTGCTGGCCGGCCTTCCGCTGCGCTTCCACGGCAACATCGAGGGCCACGACGTGCTGGCGGGCGTCGTGGACGTGATCGTCACCGACGGCTTCACCGGCAACGTGCTGCTGAAGAACGTCGAAGGCTGCGTACGCACGACGCTGGCCATGGTCGCCGAGGCCGGCGTCGCGTCCCCCGAGCGGCTGGCCGAGGTGGCCCGCCGCTACGACCCCGAGACCCATGGCGGCGCGGCCCTGCTCGGGCTGCGCGGCACGGTCGTCGTCGCCCACGGCTCCTCACCTCCTGCCACCATCGCCCGCGCCTGCGTCGTCGCCCGCGACCTGGCCCGGCACGACAGCACAGCCCGTGAGCCTGTCCCATGACCGCCTCACGGAGGGCGCAGGGGGTCGGCGCCGTCCCACGCGCCTTCACTGGCGTAGGGGGTGAAGCGGGCGAACAGCTCTTCCGCGTACCAGTCGTGGGCGCGTACCTGGTCGATGACCTGGCGGTGGGCGGCGCCCCGGTAGGCGAAGGCGCGCATCGCGTCCGCGTCCCGCCACAGCGAGAACGTCGCCTGCCTGGCCACCGGCCACTCGCCCATGCCGATCGAGGCCAGGCAGCCGTCCTGCCGCCGCAGCAGCTCCTCGACCGGCGGCACCGACCGGTAGAACGCGACCAGGCGCCGGGGCCTGATCGACGCGCGGGTGAGCACCGCCACCGCTCCGCCGCTCCGAGCGGCCTGATCGGTGGCGGGGAACGGGTCGTGGCCGGACCAGGTGCCTCGGGAGGACAGCGGGGTCAGCCGAACCTGCCAGCGTTCGCGCGCCTGTCGTTGCCAGCGGGCGGCGATCGGGGACGTCCGCAGGAACGCCTCCAGATCCGCCTCCCCGCGCCAGACCGCGAACAGCGCCCACCGCCGCAGGTCAGCGCCGAGCGACATGGCCCGCCCGCGTCCCGTCCCGAGCAGCCGCCAGAACCGCAGCCCTGGGGTGGCGCGCAGCAGCGGCCGGTCGAAGGCCATGTGGCTCATCGCGCCCGCGTCGGCGTACCGGACGAGGTGGAACGACGCGATGGGTGAGGCGCTGGTGGCGGTCATCGCCGGTTACCTGCTCGGCTCTGTGCCGGTCGCGGTGCTGGTGGCGCGCGGGCACGGCGTCGATCCGCGCCGCTCGGGCGACCGCAACCCCGGGTACTGGAACGTCAAGGAGCAGCTCGGGCGGCGGGCGGCGGTGCCGGTGCTCGCCGGGGACACCTTGAAGGGGACGCTGGCCGCGCTGGTCGCGCTCCTGGTCAGCGGGGCCCACGTCACCGGGGTCGGCACGGTCACGGGGGCCAGCGTGGTGCCGGTGTACCTCGCTACGGCGGCGGCGATGGCAGGGCACGCGTGGCCGGTGTTCGCCGGGTTCCGTGGCGGGCGATCGATCCTGACGTTCGCGGGTGGGGTGGCGGTCATCTGTCCTGCGGCGTTCCTGCTGGGGCTCGTGGTGCTGGTGGCGGCGGGGTGGGCGGCGCGGTCGTTCGCGGTGGGGGCGCGGGTGGCGGTGTTCGGGATGCCGGTGCTGCAGCTGCTCTTCGCGCCCGTCGAGATGGTGGCGGCGACCGGTGGGCTGATGTGCCTCATCGGGCTGCGCTTCGCTCAGGCCGCACTCGCCGGGCGTCGCCGGTGACCTTCGGGTACGTGCGGCCCCGCCACGTACGGACCGGGCGGAGCGTCGCCTGGGTCAGCCGGGCCGCGGCGGCCGGGTCGAGCAGCGGCGACAGCAGCAGGCCCGCGCCCGGGTCGCGGTAGCTGCCGCGCAGCGCGTACGCCAGCAGCAGCCGCATCGCCAGCAACCCGGCGTCCAGGCCGGTCGGGCGGCCCGCGATCATCCGCAGCGCGGGCAGCGCGCAGGTCAGCCAGAGGACGGCCAGGTCGGCCGCCTGCCGGCCGGGCCCGGTCACGTCGCGCAGCGGCAGCGAGCGTCCCCACTCCCGCCACAGCTCGGCGACCGAGTCGTGCATGTCCACCTCCAGCAGCGCGCCCGCGTCCAGGAACCCCACCGACCAGCCGCGGCGGGCCAGGCAGCGGGCCAGGGCCACGTCGTCGGTCATGCGGTCGCGTACGAGGGCGTAGGCGTCGACGGCGGCCAGCTGCCCGCGCCGGAACGCCATGCACTGGCCGTTCGCGACGGCGCGATGCGGCGGCGGCGGGGTCGCCGGCCCGACGGGGCCGAACCGGTAGACCAGCGTCGCCAGCATCGACGCGTGCAGCGCCTGCTCCAGCACCCCGTCGCAGACGAACCGGGGACCCGCGCTCACCAGGTCGTACCGTTCGAGCTCGGCCGCCATCGCCCCGAACAGCCCGGGCGCGGGCCGCGCGTCGGCGTCCAGCGTGACCACGACCTCGCCGGTGGCGGCGGACACGCCCTGGCGCAGCGCCCACTGCTTGCCCACCCACCCGTCCGGGAGCGGCGTCCCGGTGATCACCTTGGCGCCCAGCGCGGCGGCCACCTTTGCGGTGCCGTCCCGCGAGCCGTCGTCCACCACGATCACCTCGGACACGGCCGGGTCGGCGAGCGCGGCCCGCAGACACGGCCCGATGCGCTCTTCTTCGTCGCGCGCCGGCACCACCGCGGAGATCGTCCCAGCGGCCTTGGTCACCGGGGCGAGCGCCGCCACCCGCCGCCGCCCCCGCGCGAGCC